>DWYY01000163.1 GCA_019118445.1 Candidatus Eisenbergiella merdipullorum
TAGGAGGATTTTTATTGATATCCTTACCGTTTCCTACTACTCTATTCTCCCCAGCATAGCTGGGGGATTAGACCTTTCATTCAAGGAGACATTGGCAGTCTGAAGACAGAAGTCGGCAGCCTGAAGGGATCAATGTCCGAAGTCCGCGCAGACATCAGCGCTCTGAAAACAGAAGTCGGCAGCCTGAAGGGATCAATGTCTGAAGTCCACGCAGACGTCAGCGCTCTGAAAACAGAAGTCGGCAGCTTGAAGGGATCAATGTCTGAAGTCCGCGCAGACGTCAGCGCTCTGAAAACAGAAGTCGGCAGCCTGAAGGGATCAATGTCCGAAGTCCGCGCAGACATCAGCGCTCTGAAAACAGAAGTCGGCAGCCTGAAGGAATCAATGTCCGAAGTCCGCGCGGACATCAGCGCTCTGAAGACAGAAGTCGGCAGCCTGAAGGAATCAATGTCTGAAGTCCGCGCAGACGTAAGCGCTCTGCAGGAATCAGACAAGGAGTCGAAGACTGAGATTAAAGCTCTGAAGGAAGAAATGGCTGAGATGCGTATGGAAATCAATGACCTGAAGGAAACGGTGAAACGCATTGAGCTGACGCTTGAAAATGAAACAAACCGCAATATCAGGATCATTGCGGAAGGACATCTGGAACTGAGCAGAAAGCTTGATGCTGTCTTGCAGGTGGAAAACGAGAAGGAGCTGCTTCTTGTACGCGTGAATACGCTTGAAAGTGAAGTGCGTAAAATAAAGGAAAACATGCAGACGGCTTAATGCAGAACCGGCCGTAGACCGGCCGGTAGAGCAGGAAAGTGGTCTTTGGGATTTTGATAAAATTTCTTTGGCAGTTCACCTACCAGGTCCAGAGAGTACCGGCTATGCCGTCGGCAATGGCTCTTGCCGTGGCGTCAAATTGTGCATCCAGGAGGGCATTGTCAGAATCGTTGTTGATGAAGCCAACTTCCACAAGGACGGCTGGCATTTCACTGCGGCGCAGGACGACGAGATTAGGACGGGCATTGACACCCAGATTTTTGTAGCCGATCTCTTCCAACTGGCGGTTGATGTTTGTCGCAATGGTGCCTGCAGGGAGCCATTCGTTGTAGACCAGGCTTTCCACTCCGGAATACTGGTTCGGATAAGGACTGGAATTGCGGTGGATTGAGATGAAGATATCCGCTCCGGATGCATTGCCCTTTGCAGCTTTTTGATAGGGGGATTCGTAGATATCTTCTGTCCTGGAATAAATGACGCGGAAGCCATAGGATTCAAGGATTTTGCCAACGGCAAGAGTCAGGGCGAGCGCATCGTCTTTTTCCTGTCTGCCGTTGTATACGGCGCCCGGGTCGGAGCCTCCGTGTCCCGCGTCGAGAAAGATGGTGTAGACATAGTTGGCCATGTGGGTCTCACCTGTATGGAACGCTTTCTTTAATATATGGCGCATGCTGCGCTTCTGTTCCTGAAGATCGGAGATAAGAAAAACTGGAAAAGCAGGAAAGTCGGGGGCTTTTTCAGAATATATATGTTCAAAGAGGGAACGGCTGCCGTTCCCTGAAAAAGAGGAAAGGAAGGAAGAAATGAACAGAAAAGGGGGCGGAAGCGCTGCTATTCTTTTCCTGTTGAAATGCCTGCTGCTTTCTTACCTGCTGACCGGAGCATGTCTGATGCTGCTGGCGCTGCTTTTGTATAAACTGCGCCTTTCGGAGCAGATTGTCTCCATTGCCATTATCGTTATTTATGTGGCGGCTGTGTTCCTGGCGGGCTTTCTTGCGGGGAAAAGGATGAAAAACAGGAGATTTCTGTGGGGGCTGGCGGCCGGACTGGCTTATTTCGGCATTATGGTCCTGGTATCCCTTGCGGTCAATCACAGCCTGCGGGGGCTGGACACGCACTTTTTATCCACCCTGATACTCTGTGCGGCTGGAGGAATGCTGGGAGGGATGCTGAGCTGAAGCTTAAAAGTCAATTTTTTTGGGAAAAACACTTTTCTGCCAGAAAAATGTATGCTATACTTACTGGGATAATGGCGTAGTAAGGAGGCGATCGTATGAAGCACATTAAAACACTGAGCACGAGAGACCTGAAGGAGTCCATGAAGAAGGGCGGATGCGGAGAGTGCCAGACATCCTGCCAGTCTGCATGCAAGACGTCCTGCACGGTAGGAAATCAGAGCTGCGAGAAGATGAAATAAGCAGCCTGGAACGGACAACCGAAGACGGTTCACATAAGCAGCGATGGTAAGTCGCTGCTTATTATACGTCAAAGGGGAATTATGGAGAAAGGAAAAAATTCAGTGATACATCAGTATAGAAACAACGGCTACAATATCGTGATGGATGTCAACAGCGGAAGCGTGCATGTTGTGGACGATTGTGTTTATGAGGTGCTGCCTGAGGCGGAAAGGCTGTTTACAGAAGGAACAAAGGATAAACAGACCATTCTTGCGGCCGTGCAGGAAAGTTTTCAGGCAGAAAACGGCGGAAAATGTCCGTTTGGGGAACAGGAACTTTCTGAAGCGGTGGATGAGATCCTGGAGCTTGCGGAAGCTGGCCAGCTTTTTACCGAGGATATTTATGAAAAATATATCGGAGAATTCAAGAACCGTCAGACGGTAGTAAAGGCGCTGTGCCTGCATGTGGCTCATGACTGCAATCTGGCCTGCCGCTATTGTTTTGCGGAGGAAGGCGAATACCATGGAAGGCGCGCGATCATGAGCTTTGAAGTGGGGAAAAAGGCGCTGGACTTTCTGGTGGCTTCCTCGGGGAACCGGGTGAATCTGGAAGTGGATTTTTTTGGCGGGGAGCCGCTGATGAACTGGCAGGTGGTGAAGGATCTGGTTGCCTATGGCAGAAGCCTGGAGGAGCCGAATCATAAGAAGTTCCGTTTCACACTGACCACGAACGGCGTCCTGTTAAATGATGAGATTCAGGAATTCCTGAATAAGGAAATGGCGAATGTGGTTCTCAGCATCGACGGAAGAAAAGAGGTCAACGACCGGATGCGTCCGCACAGAGGCGGTCAGGGAAGCTATGATGAGATCGTTCCCAAATTTCAGAAGCTCGCCGAAAGCAGAGGACAGTCCAACTATTACGCACGCGGCACGTTTACCCATTATAACCTGGATTTCGCCGAGGATGTGATGCATCTGGCGGATCTAGGATTTAAGCAGCTTTCTGTGGAACCTGTTGTGGCAGATCCTTCAGAAGATTATGCGATCAGGGAAGAGGATGTTCCGGCGATCCTGAAAGAATATGACAGGCTAGCCGTGGAGCTGATCAAGCGGCATAAGGAAGGTAGAGGCGTGAACTTCTTCCACTACATGATCGATCTGAGCGGCGGGCCATGCGTAGCAAAACGGCTGTCTGGCTGCGGATCAGGAACGGAATATCTGGCGGTGACTCCCTGGGGGGACCTGTATCCCTGCCATCAGTTCGTCGGCCAGGAGGAGTTCCTCATGGGAAATGTGGATGAGGGGATCACGAGAGAGGACATCCGTGATACCTTTAAGGGCTGTAATGTTTATGCAAAGGAAAAATGTAAGGATTGCTTTGCAAAATTTTATTGCAGCGGCGGATGCGCGGCGAACGCCTGGAATTTTTCCGGCGATATCAACGGATGCTATGAAATCGGCTGCAAGCTTCAGAGAAAGCGCATTGAATGCGCGATCATGATCAAGGCGGCGCTGGCCGAAGAGAGTTAAAGGAGAAAAGCAATGAACAGGAAAAAGGGCATTATTACGCTGGTCGTATTTTTCGTCCTGCTCGTCGGATTGGGCTATGTGGCCGTTTTCGGCGTGGGTGCGGATCATTCGGGGTCTGCCGCCAGCATCAAGCAGGGACTTGACCTGGCGGGCGGCGTGAGCATCACCTATCAGGTGGTGGGAGAGGAAGAACCGGACAGCGCGGAGATGAGCGATACCATCTACAAGCTGCAGCAGCGTGTGGAAGCTTATTCCACAGAGGCGCAGGTGTATCAGGAAGGATCGGACCGGATCGATATTGAAATCCCCGGTGTGTCTGATGCGGATGCGGTCCTTGAGGAGCTTGGCAGGCCGGGTTCGCTGTCTTTCGTGGATTCCGAAGGGAATACCGTGCTGGACGGCACGGATATCGCGGACGCGGAGGCCGGCTATCAGACTGACAGCTTGGGAAACCAGGCGCCTGTGGTCCAGCTTACCATGACGGAAGAAGGAACCGAGAAGTTCGCTGAGGCCACCGAAGCGGCTGCCCCGACCCATGATATCATCTACATAATTTATGACGGTGAAGTGGTCAGTTCCCCTGCAGTGAATGATCCCATCACGGACGGACAGGCTGTGATCACGGGCATGGCTTCTTTTGAAGAGGCGGAAAATCTTGCCTCCACCATCCGTATCGGCGGCCTGAGCCTGGAGCTGGAGGAACTTCGTTCCAATGTGGTGGGCGCGCAGCTCGGCAGTGAAGCAATCGAAAGGAGCCTGATCGCCGGCGCGATTGGTATGGCGATCGTCATCATCTTCATGATCGCGGTCTATTGGATCCCTGGCCTTGCAAGCGCCCTGGCGCTGTGCCTGTATGTGGAGCTCACTGTGCTTCTGCTCTATGGCTTTGACATTACGCTGACGCTCCCCGGCGTGGCGGGCATCATCCTTTCCATCGGTATGGCGGTGGATGCAAACGTGATCATTTTCGCCCGTATCCGGGAGGAGATCGCCGCGGGCAAGTCAGTGAAGACCGCGATGAAGATCGGTTTCCAGAAAGCGCTTTCTGCCATCATCGACGGCAATGTTACAACGCTTATCGCAGCGGCGGTGCTGGGTTTTATGGGTTCCGGAACGGTGCGTGGATTTGCGCAGACCCTGGCGCTCGGTATTGTGGTGTCCATGTTCACTGCGTTGTTTGTGACCAGAAGCCTGATGAATGCTTTCTATGCCCTGGGCATCCGGGATGAAAAGTTTTACGGCAGGGCAAAAGAAAGGAAGACCATCCATTTTGTTTCCAAAAAAGCGATTTTCTTCACTGTCTCCATCGCGGTGATCTTGGTCGGATTTATCTCCATGGGCGTTTATCAGGTGCGTACCGGACAGGCTCTCAATTACAGCCTTGAGTTTGTGGGTGGCACTTCTACCAATGTGACCTTTAACGAGGATATGAGCATTGAGCAGATCGATGAAGAGGTGGTTCCGCTCATTGAGGAGATCACAGGGGATGGGAATGTCCAGACCCAGAAGGTGCAGGGAACCACGCAGGTGATCTTCAAGACCAGGACGCTGGATGCGGATGAAAGAGAAGAAATGAACCAGATGCTGGAGGATCATTTCAGTGTGGATCCTTCCACCACAACAGCGGAATCTATCAGCTCCACCATCAGTTCGGAAACCCGTCAGGAGGCTCTTGTAGCGGTGCTCGTTTCGGCGCTGTGCATGCTGGTCTATGTCTGGTTCCGGTTTAAGGACGTGCGTTTCGGCGCCAGCGCGGTGACGGCCCTGATCCATGATGTGCTCGTGGTAGTCGCCTTCTACGCAGTGTTCCGGGTTTCCGTGGGAAGCACCTTCATAGCCTGTATCTTGACGATCGTAGGTTATTCCATTAATGCGACGATCGTTATATTCGACCGTATCCGTGAGAACATGAAAGCGGAAGGGACCGACAACCTGCCGGAACTGGTGGACCGCAGCATCACGCAGACGCTTTCTAGAAGTATTTTCACCTCCCTGACCACCTTCATCATGGTCGCCGTGCTGTATGTGATCGGAGTGAGCTCCATCCGGGAATTCGCGCTGCCCCTGATGATCGGCATCGCCTGCGGCACGTATTCCTCCGTGTGCATCACCGGACCGCTCTGGCTGGTACTCCGGAAGATTGGCGGTAAGAAAAAGACGCAGGATGGCGGAAAGATCACGAAAAAGGTTAAGGCAGGAAAATAAGGGCAGAAAGCGCAGGAAAAAGGCCCTTACATAGAAAGAAAAACTGCAGGGCGTCCTGCCGGGAGGTGAAAACCGTCCGGCGGGACGCCTTTTTCAGAGAGGAACATTATGGCAAAATGGTTTGTAGCTGCCAAGAAGGCGGATTTTGACAGAATCGGGAAAACATTCGGCATCAGTCCGGTGACGGCGAGGATCCTTAGAAACCGGGGGCTGACGCAGGATGAGGAATTTCGCAGATTCCTGTATGGAACCACCGCAGATCTGTATCCGCCGGAAGGGATTCTTGGCATGAAAGAAGCGGCGGAGCTTTTGGAACAGAAGATCCGGGAAGGAAAGAGGATCCGTGTGATCGGAGATTATGACGCGGACGGCGTCTGCTCCGCCTGCATCCTGCATCGAGGGCTGGCCGGAGCGGGAGCAGAGGTGGATACGGCGATCCCTAACAGGATGAAGGACGGTTACGGGCTCAACGAGCACCTGGTCCTGGATGCCTGGGAGGCAGGAATCGATACGATCGTCACCTGTGACAACGGAATTGCAGCAGGAGAGCAGATTGCCCTGGCAAAAGAAAAGGGGATGACCGTCGTCGTGACAGACCATCATGAGGTCCCTTATGAGGAGAGCGGCGGAGAAAAGAAATACCTGCTCCCTCCCGCAGATGTGGTCGTTGACCCGAAACAGGACGGGGACACCTATCCCTACAAGGGCATCTGCGGCGCGGTGGTGGCCTATAAGCTGATCCTCTGCCTGTATGGGAAGATGGGGCTTGACGGAGAAAAAAAGGATTTCCTGGACGGCCTTCTTGAACTGGCGGCCTTTGCCACGGTCTGCGACGTAATGGAGCTTTTGGACGAAAACCGGATCATTGTGCGTTTTGGCATAGCCCATATGAAACATACGGCAAACGAGGGCCTTCGCGCGCTGATGGAGGTAAACGGAATCGAACCGGAAAAGCTGACCTCCTATACCATCGGCTTCGTCCTGGGACCCTGCATCAATGCCACGGGCAGGCTGGATACAGCGGTGAGAGCGCTCCGGCTTCTGGAGGAGACGGACCGGGCTGAGGCGGTCCGCATCGCCTCGGAATTGAAGGCGCTCAACGACAGCCGAAAAGAAATGACGGAAGGATTTGTGAAGCAGGCGATAGAGCAGGTGGAGAACGGAGATTTAGGAAAAGACCGGGTGCTGGTCATCTTTCTGCCAGACTGCCATGAAAGCCTTGCCGGGATCATCGCCGGACGCGTGCGGGAAAAATATTATAAGCCAGTTTTCGTGCTGACACGGGCGGAGGATGGCGTGAAGGGGAGCGGACGCTCCATCGAGACCTATCATATGTTTGAGGAAATGACGAAGATAAAGGAGCTTTTCACCAGATACGGCGGCCACAAGATGGCGGCAGGACTTTCCATCCGCAGCGAGGATGTGGACGTCTTCCGAAGGCGGATCAACGAGGTCTGCACGCTTACCCCACAGGACCTGGAGGAACGGATCCACATTGACGTGCCCATGCCGGTCTCCTATATCACCCGCTCCCTGGTGGATGAACTGGACCGCCTGGAGCCTTTTGGAAACGGGAACCCGAGGCCGCTGTTTGCCCAGAAGGACCTTCTGTTCCTTTCCGGCCGCGTGCTCGGGAAAAACGGGAATGCAGTACGCTTCACGGTTCAGGACGACGCCGGAGGGCGCTGGGAAATGGTGGCTTTTGGCGATCCCTCTCCCATGAATGCCTATATGGAAGAAAAATTCGGAAAAGAGGCAGTGCGCCGGCTGTATGGGACGGGTGCGTCCTCCGGCGCCTTCTCCGGGAGAAACGTGGAAGCAAGTCCGCAGATCCGTCTTTCCGTGACCTATTATCCCTCTGTGAATACCTGGAAAGGGGATTCGAGGCTGCAGCTTGTGATGCGCCAGTATCAGTGAGGACAAAAAACAGGGGGACAATAATATGCTCCCAAAATGCCGAAAATATGCCGCGCCGGCTGGCAGGTTCAATCTTGCAGGATGGGAGGCGCTGGCATATAATTAAAGGTGAGGAGGACAGGCGTAAACGGGCCTGTTCAGAATGATAAAAAGATGAGTCCGCAAAAGGGAGGGCTTCATTTCCCGGATGCGGCGGAAACAGAGGCGCAGATGATACTAACAGTGACATTGAATCCGGCGGTAGATAAAACCTACAGGACGGGAGAGCTTTTCTGCGGAAGGGTGAACCGGATGCGTTCCGTCACCAACATTCCGGGCGGAAAAGGGATCAACGTGAGCAAGATCCTGAGGCAGTACGGCTGTGAGGTGACGGCCGCCGGATTTCTGGGCGGATTCCCGGGAGAATGGATGGAAAAGGAACTGCTCGGGACCGGAATGATTTGTGAATTTGTAAAAATCGGACAGGAAACCCGGAGCAGCATGAATATTGTGGCGGACAACGGTTATGTGACGGAAATCCTGGAGCCCGGTCCGCAGATCACAAAGGAGGAAATGCTCGCATTTCTGGGCCGTTTTGAAGAGCTGGTTTCCTCCTGCAGCATCGTGGTGCTTTCGGGAAGCGTCCCGCAGGGGATTCCGGAAGATATCTACGCCAGCCTGATCCGCATGGCTGCCGCCCAGGGAAAGGAAACGGTGCTGGATACCAGCGGGGAGCTTCTGAGAAAAGGGATCGAGGCCGTCCCGACGGTGATCAAGCCCAACCGGAAGGAGCTGGAATATGTGATCGGACACAGGCTGACGGACAGGGCGGATCTGCTGGAGGCTGCAGCTCTGCTTCGCAGAAACGGCGTGCGCATGGCGGCGGTTTCCTTGGGAAACAGGGGGCTTTTGCTGGCGGGAGAGGAAGGCAGCTTTTACGCGAAGCCGCCCCGGGTAAAGACAGTGAATACGGTAGGCTGCGGCGACAGCGTGGTGGCGTCTTTGGTGATGTCCCGCCTCGCCAGGATGGGGGAAGAAGAAATGCTCCGCCGCGCCGTTGCCCTGTCCGCCGCCAGCGCATCTTCCTTTGAAAGCGGGAGCATTCCGAAAGAGCTTGCCGAAAAACTGTATGATGAGGTTTATGTGGAGCGGTTATAAGAAGAGGGAAAAAGACGCACCGGAGCGGCCTGCTCCACAGGTTGTGAGTCCCTTTGGATTTGCGGATATAGAAAAAGCGAAGCTGCAGATACGAAAAAGCGCTTCTTGAGGAAGGATCAGTTCCTGAAAGAAGCGCTTCTTCTATATCTTATTTTATGAGGGGGGAGATAGGTGTTGTTCATCTATCCAAATAGTAGAATACAGTTAAAATGTGACAGAAATATGGACGTTTTCATAAAAGGGCATAAATTTTATAAATTATTTATAAAATCGGACGTCCATAGCCATAACCTATGGAAACCCATAAATAACAGCTACTTGATAAACTTTATCCATAAGAGCTATACTGATAGTGATAACAGATTGGGATATCAGGCCTGTCCGGAATACGGCGGGCTCTGCATCAGGAACGAAGGAGGAGCATATGATTTACAGAGATTTTCAGGACATGAAGCTTTCCGGACTGGGCATGGGAGCCATGCGTCTGCCTGTGATCGACGGAGATGACGCGAGGATCGATGAGGCGCAGGCGCTGAAGATGGTGGATTACGCGATGGAGCATGGCGTAAACTATTATGATACCGCCTGGGGATACCATGACGGTCATTCGGAAACCGTGATGGGAAAGGCGCTGGGCCGTTATCCGCGGGAGAAATTCTATCTCGCCACCAAGTTCCCCGGCTATGATCTGGCAAACATGGACAAGGTGGAAGAGATCTTTGAGAATCAGCTTGAAAAATGCGGCGTGGAATACTTCGATTTTTATCTGTTCCATAACGTCTGCGAGATGAACATAGACGCTTATCTGGATGAAAAGTACGGCATTTTCGATTATCTGATGAAGCAGAAAAAGGCCGGAAAGATCCGCCATCTTGGTTTTTCTGCGCATGGGAATCTGGATGTGATGAAGCGTTTCCTGGAAGCCTACGGCAAGGATATGGAATTCTGCCAGATCCAGTTAAATTACCTGGACTGGAGTTTCCAGAACGCGAAGGAAAAGGTGGAGCTTCTGAGAAGCTATAACATTCCTGTATGGGTGATGGAGCCTCTTCGCGGCGGAAAGCTTGCGAAGCTGGCAGAAGAGGATGAGAAGACGCTGAAAGAGCTTCGTCCGCAGGAAGCCATTCCCGCGTGGGCGTTCCGTTTCCTGCAGTCCATTCCTGGCGTGACCATGGTTCTTTCCGGTATGTCGAACCTGGAACAGATGCAGGATAACATCCACACCTTTGAGGAGGATAAGCCGCTAAACGAGAAAGAGATGGAGATCCTCCTTGAGATCGCAGATAAAATGGTGAAGAAGATCGTGCTTCCCTGCACGGCCTGCCACTACTGCACCAGCCACTGCCCGCAGGGACTTCCCATCCCGGAGCTTCTTGCCCTGTACAATGAGCACTGCTTCACGGAAGGCGGTTTCATCGCGCCGATGGCGCTCGCCGCGTTCCCCAAAGACAAACTGCCCAGCGCCTGCATCGGCTGCAGGAGCTGTGAGGCCGTCTGCCCGCAGCAGATCAAGATTTCGGAAGCGATGGCGGATTTTGCAAAGAAGCTGAATCTGTAAAACGCAGCGTTAAAAGAATCAAGGCCCTGAACTTCAAAAAGGCTGTCCCGGCTGATGTGATATGCCTCTTTCAGGCAGACGATCCGGGACAGCCTATCGTTCATTTCCTGCTCCGATACTCCATCGGCGTTACGCCAACGTATCTTTTAAAAAGCATGCTGAAATAGCTGTGGCTTTCATAACCGGCCTCTCTGGATATTTCGCTGATGGTCAGCGCAGGATCACACAGCAGCTCCTTTGCCTTTTGTATCTTTAAACGGTTGAGATATTCAAAGGGTCGGAAACCGGTATAGGCTTTAAACGCCCTGCAGAAATACGCTTCCGACACCCCTGCCTTATGGGCGATGTCTGAAAGCGTACATCCCGGATCTTCCGCCATATCATGCATTGCCTGTATCAGGATATGCTGCTTTTTGCGTGCGGTCGCTGTGGCCGTTTCTATGCAGTATTCTTTAATTTCCAACAGCATGGCGTAAAGCGTAATGCTTAACTGTTTATATTTTTCCGGCCGCCATTTCATATCATATAACTCTTCATACCAATCCCGGAATGGAAAGTCTTCTTCAAGCTGCCAGATCACTGGTTCAAAATCAAAAAATCCGGATATCCCGCTGCCGTTGAAGGTGATGTACAACGTTTCCCAACAGGAACCCGAAACCGCATACTCATGCGGGATGTTCGGCGGGATATAGTACAGGCTTCCCTGTTTCAGAGCATAGGACTGGCCGTTGATAAAACATTCTCCCCTTCCCGCCTCCGTATATAACAGCTGATAATCCGAGATGCCAAACGGCCGGTGTACGATGGTCTGATATTTTGGATTGCCGATACTGGCAACATAAAATGGCATATTCTTTTCATTTGTGGTAACAAATGTCGTATATCCCGATATCTTCATTTGTTAAGAACGGTCCTTCCATGGATTTGTTTTATTCTATCATAATTCAGGAAAATATCAATATTGTTATAATCCTCATCAATATATTAAGATTGTTTTGTCGTATAGCAGGAGGTAAAATAAAAAAAATTACAGTGATTCCCGTCGGCAAAGAAACGGCAGAACGGAGCAAAAATGGAAAAGTATAATGACTTATCGATCATTTCTGAAAACCGCGAACCGCAAAGGGCATATTATATCCCCTTTGGGACCGCTGAAGGCGCGCTTGGCAGCCAGGCCTGCCAGTCTGACCGCTGCATTGATTTAAATGGAGTGTGGGATTTTTGCTACTTTGAAAGCCCGCTGGATATGCCGGACCAAATTAGAGATATCGCCTATTCCCACTCCCTTCCCGTCCCATCGTGCTGGGAATGCTATGGCTATGGGCAGATTCAATACACTAACATCAATTATCCCTTCCAGTACGATCCTCCCTATACGCATGCATTGAATCCCATCGGGGTTTATCACAGGACGTTTTTCTCCCCTGGCACCGAAAAGCTTTATCTGGTGTTTGAAGGGGTCAGCAGTTATTTTGAACTGTATCTCAATGACACTTACGTGGGGATGAGCCGCGGATCCCATATGCAGTCTGAATTTGATATCAGCAGCTTTACCCACGGCGGCATCAATACGGTAACGGTCGTCGTCTATACCTGGAATGTCGAAAGCTATCTCGAGGATCAGGATTTTTTCCGGTTTCACGGGATTTTCCGGGATGTCTATCTTCTTGCGCGTCCCCGCAGCCATATCCGGGATATTTTCATAAAAACGGATATCCGGGGCGGCATTGAGGTGGAGGCTGATTTCTCCGGCGAAAGGCTGCCTTACGATATCACATTCTTTGCGCCGGATGGGACCGAGATAGCCGAAATAGCGGATCCCCTGCTGTGGTCTGCTGAAAAGCCGAATCTCTATGGGGTTTTGATCCATTGCGGGGGCGAATATATCTATAAAAAAGCGGGCTTCCGCAGCATTTCCACCTCTGAGAAGGGAGAGCTGCTCATCAATGGGACGCCTGTGAAGCTCAAAGGGGTCAACCGCCATGACTCGCACCCAAAATACGGGTATTGTACCAGCCTGGCAGACATGGAAAACGATATTATCCTGATGAAACAGCATAACATCAACTGCGTCAGGACTTCCCATTATCCCAACCATCCTGTTTTTCTTGAATTATGCGATAAATATGGCATCTATGTGATCGATGAATGCGATCAGGAAACGCATGGGGTGGAATATGCCCTCGGGCTGTGTTCGCTCGCTTCCATGGATGAAATGGCCTCAAATCCGGCCTGGCTTCCCTCCTATCTTGACCGGATGCAAAGAATGGTTGAGCGCGACAAGAATTCTCCTTCCGTCATTATCTGGTCCCTGGGCAACGAAGGACAGTTTGGCCGCAACCACATCAAAATGTCGGAGTGGGTCAAGGCGCGCGACAATACCCGCCTGGTCCATTATGAGCGCACCGCTTTTCCCAATAAAGCATATGGCGCGGATCAGATGAAGATCGATCCCTGCGTGGATCTGATAAGCAGAATGTATACCAATCTGGACTGTCTCAAAATACAGGGAGAATTAACCACTGACAAACGTCCCTATTTTCTGGCGGAATATTGTCATGCCATGGGGCTTGGACCGGGAGAACTGCAGGATTATTGGGACCTGATTTACAGATATCCGCGTCTGATCGGCGGCTGCGTATGGGAATGGTGCGACCACGCGGTGGAAAAGACGCTGCCCGATGGAAAACACGGTTACATCTACGGAGGCGACAGCGGCGAGTTCCCTCATGACGGAAATTTCTGCTGTGACGGGCTCGTTTTTCCTGACAGAAGAGTTTCCACCGGGCTGCTGGAATATAAGAGCGTCATACAGCCGCTGAAGGTTGTCTGCCATGACATGGATAAGAGAGAATTTGATTTCACAAACCGATATGATTTTACCAATCTGTCTGAACGGCTGTTCTGTTATCGCGTCATGCGGGACGGCGAGATCACGGAAAGCGGTACTTTCCAGGTATCTGCCGCCCCCCCCATGAAACGGTGCGGATACGCCTGCCCTTCCGGATCCCGGCATCGGCACGTTTCGGCGCTTTTCTGGAAATATACATGAATGCCCCGCAGGATTTTCTGTTCTGCAAAAGCGGGCATCCTTTTGCCGTTGTTCAGTTTGCCCTTCCTGCCCCCCTTATCGCGCCATTGGCGCGGACGCCTGAAGGCATTACGGTTTCCAGGGGCAAACGTTTCATAACAGCCGGGACAGACGATCTGTCCTTTACGATCGACCTCGCTGCCGGCATGCCTGTCTCCATCCGGAAAGATCATTGCGAATTGCTGAAGCGTCCTGCTGATATCGTCATCTGGCGCGCCGCGACAGATAATGACGGATATGAAAAAAAGCTCTGGCAGGAGGAGCATTTTCATAAAACCTATTTTAAACCGCGCGCTTACCGGATCGACATAACCGATAAAACATGTGTCATCTGTATAAACGGCGCTATCGGGGCCAGCGGCAGGCTGCCGCTCTTTGAAACCGACATCCATTATACGATCGCCTCGGACGGTTTAGGAGTCTCCATCCACGCGGTAAAAAACGACAGGCTGAAATCTCTGAACCGCGTCTCTTCTGAGGAACCGGACGTGGATTTAAACCTGAAAAAAGAAATTAAGGAAATACCGCGTTTTGCCATGCGCTTCGCGCTGGATGAACAAATGGAAGAGCTGGAATACTTCGGCATGGGAAATCGGGAATGCTACGTGGATTACTGCGCGCATGCGAAAATGAATGTGTGGCACAGCAGGGTGACCGACGAATATGAACCCTATATCCGGCCGCAGGAATGCGGAAACCATATCCGGGTGACCTACCTCCAGCTCTCCGGCGGCAACGGCAACAGGCTCCGGTTTTTCGCAGAAAAGTCGTTTGAATTTTCCGCTCTCCATTATACGATGGAGGAGCTTGACCGAGCGCAGCATGCGTATGAACTGGAGCGATCCGGCACCACGGAAGTCATGTTATGCTACAAGAACCGCGGAGTAGGATCCGCCAGCTGCGGCCCGGCTCTTTCGGATCGATATCGTGTAACAGATAAAGTCATTTCCTTTTCCTTTTGGATCGGCTGAAAATGGGCTGAGGGCAGGGATAAGTCCGAAAACATGGCATTGAATCCGGCAGGCGGCTGGTGCGAATGGATGAGGCTGGGCGAAGCTTGATGCGGAAATGGACGGTGATCCGTTTGCCAGGCAGCTATGAAAACAGAGAATGATAAAGCGGTAACTTAGGAAATATCTTTCCTTTACAGCCGGCAGACCCCGCCACGCGCGTGGGTCTTTTTTTGCGCTTTAGGAAAACAGAAAAGCAAAAAATGCGTTAACATTTCCACAAAAATATGTTATATTACTATTTTAGGTTTATGCAGGCGGCGGGCACTCCCGCCAGAAACATTTCGGAATGGAGAAAAGTATGTCAGTCGTAGACAAATACATCGATTATGTAAAAGGAGAAGCCATGAAGCGCCCGGAAAAAAGCTGGAACAAGATCCTTCTCGGCTTTCAGGCGAACAAATGGCGGATGCGTCTGCTCCCGACCAAAGACCTTTCCAAAGGCTATCAGAAACTGGAACAGATGATGATGGGGATGGTGGCGGATTCTCTGAGCCGCGAGGGAAGCTACGTGTGGGGCAATATTTTCGCGCCTTGCGAGCTGGTGCACTGCTTTGGGCTGCGCACGCTGTCCATTGAGGTGCTTTCCTGCTATATGAGCGGTTTCCATCTGGAAGATCATTTCATCGATTATGCGCAGGAGATCGGCCTGGCGCCCACCCTGTGCTCTTACCATAAGACCTTTGTGGGAGGAGTGGAGAGCGGCGTGATCCAGAAGCCGGATTATGCCATCACCACTTCCCTTTCCTGTGACGGGAATCTGAATACCTTCCGTTATCTGGAAAAGAAAGCGGGAGTCCCGTTCACTTTCCTGGATGTCCCCTATGCGTCGGACGAGGATTCTGTGAACTATCTGGCCGATCAGCTCCGCGGCCTGGCCGCTTCCCTGGAGGAGCTGACCGGAAAGCGGTTTGACGAAGAGAAGCTGAAGGAAACGATCCGCATCGAGAACGAGACCAGGAAAGAATTGATGAAGTTTTTTGAATTTCAGACCAAACGCCGTTATCCCGGCGCGCTCATCAGCCATCTGTACATGATGATGGGGATGCACCTTCTGATCGGTACGCAGGAGTTTCTGGATCTCATCCGCTTCATGAATGAGGAGATCGCAGACTGCCCTGTATTTGAAGGCAAGAAGCTCCTCTGGCTGCACCTGATCCCCTTCTATCAGGAGACGCTGAAAAAGTATTTTGACAAAAGCAAGGATTACCAGATCATCGCCAGCGATATCATCCTGGATTACATGGAGGAGATGGATGCAGAGCACCCCTTTGAGGCACTGGCACGAAAGACCATCCGCAATCTCTACAACGGCTCCTATGCCCACAAAGCGGACGCGATCGCTTCCCTCTGCGACCATCTGCATCCGGACGCTGTGATCTATTTCTGCCATTGGGGCTGCAAGCAGGCCTCCGGAGGGAGCATCCTGCTGAAGGAAAAAATGCAGGAGAAGCAGATCCCTACGCTGATCCTGGACGGAGATGGGATCGACCGCAGAAACAGCCATGACGGGCAGATCAAGACGAGGCTGGAAGCCTTTTTGGAAATGCTGGATCAGGAAAAAAGTTCGGAAGGAAAACAGATATGTTAGGTTATATGTGCAAATATGCGCCCATTGAAATTTTTGAGTCCATGGGCGTGGAAATGAAGCGGATCGATCCGCAGGTGTCTAATTTTACCCAGGCGGACATGAAAATGCATCCCAATATCTGTAGCTTCGCAAAAGGGGTGCTGGAGGATGTGATGGCAGGCGATTATGAAGGCGTGATCCTTACAACCTGCTGCGACAGCATCCGCCGGGGTTACGACGTGCTCAGACAGGAGCTGCCGGATAAGTTCATCTACATCCTGGACACCCCCAGGATCACAAAGGATGCGGGCATCACCCTGTATGAAGGGAGGATCCGGAAGATGATCGCGGCTTATGAGGCTTTTTCAGGAAAAACCTTTGAGGAAGCAAAGCTTGCGGACATTCTGAGAAAAAAACAGAAGGAGCAGAGCATTTCCCTGGGGGAGAGCGGCTGCCGGAATGCGTCAGAGAATGACACATCCCGGAACAAACAGGCGGATTCGGAGTCCGTCCCGGCTTCCTCTCCAGCAGGAAAGCACGCTCCAAGGAAGAAGAACATCGGCCTCATCGGCGCCAGGGCGAATGAAAGCATCGTGCGGATCCTGAAGGAAAGAAACGCCAACCTGGCCTTCGACCTGACCTGCACCGGGCTGAAGCGCAAATATCTGCTGGAACCGGATCAGATTCTGACCGGCTATACCAGAGGGCTTCTGAGCCAGTTCCCCTGCATGCGCATGGAGGCCGCCGCCGGCCGGGATGAGCTGATCGAGCGTTATGCGGGAAGCGTGGACGGGTTGATCTACCATACGGTGCAGTTCTGCGACAACTATTCCTATGAATATGCCTGGCTGAAAAAGAGGCTGGACCGCCCTATGCTTTTGCTGGAGACGGATTATACGAAACAGAGCTACGGCCAGATCCTGACAAGGGTCGAAGCGTTCCTGGAATCCCTCGGACAGGCGCCGGAGGATACGGAAGCGGGAAGAGCGGCAGCGCAGAAAATGGAAAACGCGGAAGGAAAGGAGAATACGGGAAATATGTATGTAATGGGGATTGACAGCGGTTCCACTTCTACCAATGCGGTGATCATGGACAAAAACCGTAAGATATTGGCATCCGCAGTGGTGCGTACCGGCGCGAAATCCGGAGAGAGCGCACAGCGGATCCTGGATGAGGTGCTGGGAGAAGCGGGTCTGAAAAGAGAGGACATTTCCTGGATCGTCTCCACCGGTTACGGACGTGTGAGCATTCCCTTCGCGGACGAAAACGTGACGGAGATCAGCTGCCATGGCCGCGGAGCCCATTACTTCAATCCTGCTGTCCGCACCATCCTGGATATCGGCGGGCAGGACAGCAAGGCTATCCGGCTGAATGAAAAGGGAGAAGTGGCGGATTTCGTCATGAATGACAAATGCGCTGCCGGGACAGGGCGTTTCCTTGAGATGATCGCCCGCTCTCTGGAGGTGGACGTGGATGAACTGGGCCCCATCGCCCTGCAGTCCAAAGAAGAGATTGAGATCACCAGTATGTGTTCCGTGTTCGCGGAATCCGAGGTGATCTCTCTCATCGCGAATAACCGGGAGAAATCGGACATCGCCAACGGCATCTGCCGGGCAGTGGCGAACAAATCCTATTCCCTCTTAAAGCGTGTCGGACTGGAAGAAGAATTCATGATGACCGGCGGCGTGGCAAAGAACGCGGGTGTGGTGCGCGCCGTGGAGGAGAAGCTGGGAACGAAGCTCTATATCTGCCCGGAGCCGGAGATCGTCGGCGCCGCAGGCGCCGCCCTCTACGCGCTGGACCGGATGGAAGAGAGGGCATAGGGACGGCAGTTGAAAAACCCGCCCTCCTGTGCTATTCTTATAGAATCATTTCAAGAATGAATCCGAGAATATATTCTTGTGTATGGAGGTTATCTATGGCCGCATTGAGGACTTTGCTTGAAAATCTGGAAGTGAAGGCAATTCACGGCACACTGGATGAAACGGCTCTGGACCGGGAGATCACGGCGCTGGTCTATGATTCCAGAAAGATCACGAAAGACTGCCTTTTCGTCTGTATCGAAGGGGCCAATTTTGACGGGCATTCTGCGGCGGCGCAGGCGGTTTTAAAAGGGGCGGCCGTCCTGGTGGTCCAGAAGCCTGTGGAGGTGCCGCAGGACGCGGAGGTGCTGATCCTTCAGGCGGAAAATACCAGATATGCGCTCGCTTTTCTGTCGGCGGCCTGGTTCGGGCATCCGGCATCGAAGATGAAGACCATCGGCATCACAGGAACGAAAGGAAAAACCACTTCCACCTATCTGGTGAAATCCATCCTGGAAAATGCCGGACTGAAGGTGGGGCTTGTGGGCACCATTGAGGTGATCATCGGAGATACCCATATCCATGCGGAAAACACTACGCCGGAATCTTACGTGCTGCAGTCCTATTTCGCGCAGATGGCAGAGGAAGGATGCGACGCGGTGGTGATGGAAGTTTCATCCCAGGCGCTGATGCTGCACAGAACTCAGGGCTTTGTGTTTGATTTCGGCATTTTCACAAACATCGAACCGGATCATATCGGGCCGAATGAGCACGCCAGCTTCGAAGAATATCTGCACTGTAAGGGAATGCTGTTCAGACAGTGCCGGGTGGGCATTGTGAACGGGGATGACGCCCACTGGAGACAGGTGACCGGGGAGCATACCTGCAGCCTGGAGACTTACGGATTGGGCGAAGGCTGCGATATCCGAGCCACGGACCTGAAGCTTACTAACATGAACGGAAAACTGGGCGTGTCCTTTCATGTATCCTGCGGCGCGAACGGGCCGGCATCCGGCAGGCCGATGGATTTTGACGCCCAGATCGATATGCCCGGCCGGTTCAGCGTCTACAACGCGCTGACCGCCATCGCCATCTGCCGACATTTCGATGTTTCCGTCCCGGATATCCAGAAGGCGCTGCTTGCCGCGAAGGTGAAGGGGCGGATCGAGATGGTGAAGGTATCGGACGACTTCACGCTCCTCATCGACTACGCCCATAACGCCATGGCGCTGGAGAGCCTGCTGACTACGCTGAAGGAATATGAGCACGGAAGACTGGTGTGTGTGTTCGGCTGCGGCGGAAACCGTTCCCGTCTGCGCCGCTTTGAGATGGGAGAGGTCAGCGGGAGGCTGGCGGATCTGACTATCATCACCTCCGACAATCCCCGGTTTGAAGAACCCCAGGCGATCATTGACGATATCGTAACGGGAATCGAGAAGACGGACGGGGCGCACATCGAGATCTGCGACCGAAAGGAAGCTATCGCCTACGCCATTGACCATGGACGTCCCGGGGACATCATCGTCCTGGCCGGGAAGGGCCATGAGGATTATCAGGAGATCAAAGGCGTGAAGCACCACATGGATGAACGGGAGCTGATCGCGGATATCCTGAAGGAACGGGGTATTTCCTTTTCTTCTTAAAAACAGCGGGCAGAAAGGGCAGCGGGCAGCTCCGGTCCGTTCTGCCGCCCGAATAGCAGTTTGAACCGGAGATCCACACGAAAGGAGGCGGAAAACAGATGCAGGGAAAATACGCAAACGTCATTGTGGATATTTCTCATGAAAATGTGGACCGCCCCTTTGCCTACCGGATTCCCGAAAGGCTCCGGGGCATTCCGGAGCCCGGCATGCAGGTGACCATCCCGTTTGGCCGCGGCAATACGCTGCGCACCGGATACATCATCGAAGTGACGGATGAAGCGGATTTTGACAAAAGCCGCATGAAGGAGCTGGACAGCATTCAAGAGGGCGGCGCGCAGGTGGAGAGCCGCCTGATCCGTCTGGCGTTCTGGATGAAGGAGCATTACGGCTCCACTATCATCGCGGCCTTGAAAACCGTGCTCCCGGCGAGAAAAAAATTTAAAACGCCGGAAAAAAAGGAGATCCGCCTGCGCGTGAGCAGGCAGGAGGCTGTTCAGGAGCTTCTGGAATGCGAACGGAAGCGTCAGAATGCCAAGGCCAGGGTCCTGCGGGAGCTGATCGAGGAGGAATGCCTCCCCATGGGTCTTCTTGCGAAGAAGCTGAACATTTCCGCTTCCACCTTCAAAAGCCTCTGGGAGAGCGGCATCGTTTCCATTGAAAGCGTTCCCTATTACCGCAATCCGGTGAAGCTGGATGTGGAGAGGGAAGAGGGGAGGCATTTAAGTCCCTCCCAGCAGCGCATCGTGGATGATTTTTTTGAAAAATACGATGCCGGAGACCGGCAGACCTGCCTCTTAAAGGGCATCACCGGAAGCGGAAAGACTGAGGTCTACATGGCGCTCATCGAGGGTGTGGTGAAACGGGGGCATCAGGCGGTGATGCTGATCCCGGAGATCGCCCTGACCTATCAGACCGTGCTGCGCTTCTACAAGCGGTTCGGCGACCGGGTTTCGGTGATGAATTCCACTCTGTCCGCAGGGGAAAAATACGATCAGTGCGAACGGGCGAAACGAAAGGAGATCGATGTGATCATCGGCCCCCGCTCCGCCCTGTTCACGCCTTTCCCGGATATCGGTCTCATCGTCATTGACGAGGAGCATGAGGGCAGCTACAAAAGCGAGACCATGCCCAAGTATCACGCCAGAGAAACCGCCGAGGAGCTGGCCAGGCTCCACGGCGCGGCGGTGTTTTTGGGTTCCGCGACCCCTTCCCTGGAAAGCTATTTCCGGGCAAAGCAGGGACTTTACCGGCTGTATACCCTTTCGGAGCGCTTAAACGGCGGTACGCTTCCCACCGTGTACGTGGAGGATCTGCGGAAGGAATTGAAGGAAGGGAACCGCTCCATTTTTTCCAGAAGGCTTCAGTCGCTTCTGGAGGACCGCTTTTCCCGGGGCGAACAGAGCATGCTGTTCTTAAACCGGAGAGGATATGCGGGCTTCGTTTCCTGCCGCATGTGCGGCCATGTGATGAAGTGTCCCCACTGCGACGTTTCCCTTTCGGAGCACAGAAACGGCATACTGGTCTGCCACTACTGCGGCTACACCCGCCCTGCCGTCCATATCTGCCCGGAATGCGGCTCCCGCTATATCCTGGGCTTCCGCGCCGGGACGGAACAGATCGAGGAGCTGCTCCACAAGATGTATCCGGACAAAAGGGTGCTGCGGATGGACGCGGACACCACCCGGAAAAAGGAAAGCTATGAAAAGATCCTTGGTTCCTTTGCGGCGGGAGAGGCGGACGTGCTGGTGGGAACGCAGATGATCGTCAAGGGACATGATTTCCCGGCGGTGACGCTGATGGGCATTCTGGCGGCGGATATGTCCCTTGCCGCAGCCGATTACCGGGCCGGGGAGCGTACCTTCCAGCTTCTGACACAGGCAGCGGGCCGCACCGGGCGGGGAGCCAGGCCGGGCGAGGTGGTGATCCAGACCTATCAGCCGGAACACTACAGCATCGTCCACGCGGCGGCCCAGGATTACGATGGTTTTTATGAGGAAGAGATCCTCTACCGGAAGCTGTTGTCCTACCCGCCCGTGGCGCATATCCTTGCCGTGCAGATCGGCGCTGCGGACGAGGAGGGCGGACGGCAGCTTGCAAAGCGGCTTTCCCAGCTGGCAGAAGGCCTTCCGGAAGGGAGCTTTCTCATCGGTCCCGCGCCTGCGTCCATCGGAAAGATCAACGATGTGTTCCGCTTCGTGATCTATATCAAAAGCCCGGATTATGACGTCCTGATCCGGGTGAAGGACCGGATGGAAAGGAGCCTGAAGGAACAGGAAGACAGGGACGTGAGAGGGAAGACAGTACAGTTTGATTTTGACCCGATGAATCCGTTTTAAATGGACCGGCGCAAAAACGCCGGCCCGCAGCCGCAGACGGCAGAAAAAGGAGAAAAGAATATGGCTATCAGAAATATCAGAGTGATGGGAGACCCAATTCTGGAAAAAAACTGCAAGGAAGTAAAGGAGATGACGCCCCGCATAAAGGAGCTCATCGACGATATGTTCGACACTATGTATGAAGCCAACGGCGTCGGCCTCGCTGCGCCGCAGGTGGGCGTTCTCAAGCGCATCGTCGTCATCGACGTGACAGGGGAAGATCCGATCGTGCTCATCAATCCCCGCATCATGGAAACCAGCGGGGAGCAGACCGGGCCGGAAGGATGCCTGAGCGTTCCGGGAAAGAGCGGCGTCGTGACCAGGCCGAACTATGTGAAGGTCAAGGCTTACGACCGCGACATGAATCCCGTCGAGCTGGAAGGCACGGAGCTTCTCGCCAGGGCCTTCTGCCACGAGATCGACCATCTGGACGGCCATCTGTATGTGGAAAAGGTAGAAGGCGAGCTTCAGGATGTGGAGGAAGAATGAAACTATGAAAATTGTTTTTATGGGAACGCCGGAGCTTGCGGCAGGGGTTCTGAAGGCGCTGTATGAGGCGGGACATGAGATCCGCGCCGTGGTGACACAGCCGGATAAACCCAAGGGAAGAGGAAAGACGCTGCAGATGTCTCCGGTGAAGGAATTTGCGCTGGAAAAGGGCATCGAGGTGTTTCAGCCGGTGCGGATCAGGAAGCCGGAGGCGGTGGAAAAGCTGAAGGAATATGACGCACAGATTTTCGTGGTAGCTGCCTTCGGCCAGATCCTTTCCCAGGAGATCCTGGACATGCCGCCGTATGGCTGCATCAACGTGCATGCTTCCCTGCTCCCCGCCTACCGCGGCGCTGCACCGATCCAATGGTGCATCATCAACGGAGAAGAAAAAACGGGTGTCACTATCATGCAGATGGACGCCGGGATCGACACGGGAGATATGCTTTTGAAAAAGGAGGTTCCCATTCTCCCTTTCGACACAGCGGAGAGCCTGTCAAGGAAGCTGGAAAAGGCAGGAGGAGAGGCGGTCGTGGAGGCGCTTGCGCTCCTGGAGAAGGGAGAACTGAAGCGTGTCCCTCAGGATGAGGAGGGAAGCAGCTATGTTTCCACGATCGACAAGTCCTTGGGAAGGATCGATTTTTCCCGTTCGGCGGCGGAGATCGACCGTCTGATCCGGGGCCTGAATCCCTGGCCCAGCGCTTATACCTCCTATAAAGGAAAAACGCTGAAGATCTGGGAAGCCATCCCTCTTTCGGAAGAAGCTGGCGGGCAGCCGGGGAGCATTGAGCGGGTGGAGAAGGACGCCGTATATGTGAATACAGGGAAGGGTATCCTGAAGGTGACACAGCTGCAGCTGGAAGGAAAGAAAAGGCTGCAGGTAAAGGATTTTCTGCTGGGATGCAGGATGGAAAAAGGAGAAATGTTAGGATGTTAGGATATGGATACGGTTACTATTTTGATCCCACCTATATACTTGTCATCATCGGCGCGATCCTGTCGATCTGGGCGAGCGCGCGGGTGAATGGCACCTATTCCAAGTATTCCCGCGTGCGCAGCATGACGGGAATGACTGGAGCGGAGGCCGCGAGAAGGATCCTGGATTACAACGGGCTGACCAATGTGCGCATCGAACACGTCCGGGGAAACCTTACGGACCACTATGATCCGTCTGCGAAGGTGCTCCGGCTGTCGGACGCAACCTTTGCCTCAGGAAGCGTGGCGGCTATCGGTGTGGCTGCCCATGAATGCGGCCATGCGGTGCAGGATAAGGAAAGCTACGCGCCTCTGCGCATCCGCACAGCCCTGGTTCCTGCGGCGAACTTAGGCTGCCGGCTTGGCATTCCGCTGGTGATCCTAGGACTGATCCTGGGACTGAACAGCACCCTTGCCATGGTGGGCGTATGGGTATTCGCCATTTCCGTGCTGTTCCAGATCGTGACCCTTCCGGTGGAATACAATGCCTCCGGGCGGGCGCTCCGGATGCTTGAGAGCTATCATATCCTCAGCGAGCAGGAAACCGGGCTGGTAAGAAAGGTGCTCAGCGCGGCGGCCCTCACCTATGTGGCTGCTGCGGCGTCCAGCATCCTGCAGCTTCTCAGGCTGTGGCTGCTGGCCGGCGGCGGCAGAAGACGGGATGACTGAGGACGGGCAGAAACGGGATGGCTGCGGACGGGGCAGGACGACAGGAAACGGAGAGACGGCGGATGAAAGGTGATTCGGCGATGGACGCAAGGGCCACTGACATAGGAACGATGGGCGCAAAGCCCATGGATATGAGGGCGCTGGCCCTGGATCTGCTCCTGGAAGAAGAGCGGGGAACGGAATATGAAAGCAGGCTGTTAAAAAGCGCATTGGATAAATATGATTATCTGGACGGGCGCGACAAGGCTTTCCTGAAGCGCCTGGTGGACGGCGTGACGGAACGGCGGCTGCAGCTTGACTATGTGCTGGAGCAGTTTTCCAGCCTCCCCGTGCGTAAGATGAAGCCTCTCATCCGCTGCGTTCTGCGTATGGGGGCTTATCAGATCCTGTTCATGGAGAGCGTGCCGGACTCCGCCGCCTGCAACGAGGCGGTGAAGCTGGTGAAAAAGCGCCGCTTTGCCCAGCTTTCCGGCTTTGTGAACGGCGTGCTCAGAAAGCTCTGTGCCCAAAAAGATACTGTTGTCTGGCCCGACCGGCAAAATGAGCCGCTGGATTACCTGTCCGTCCGCTATTCCATGCCGGAATGGATCGTCCGGAAATGGGCAGGGGAATACGGAATGGAAAGGACGGAAACCATGCTCGCCGCCCTGCTGGAAAAGCGTCCTCTGACCATCCGCCTTTCGGAACGGCTGTCCGAAAAGGAGCGGGAAAGCCTTCTTGGCAGGCTGAAGGAAAGGGGCTGTGATCCCGTTCCCCATCCGCTCTTTTCACGGATCTGGGAAAAGACGGTGCAGGACGGGACAGAGCGCGGAAGCTTTGTATACATGCTGAAGGGCGCGGAGGGAGTGGCGTCCCTTCCGGGCTTTACGGAAGGAGCCTTTGCCGTGCAGGATGCGGCAAGCATGCTGGCAGTGGAATGCTCGGGCCTGAGAAATCTGATCAGACTGTATCAAACGGAAGAGTCGAAGGATCTGTTTGTGCTGGATGTCTGCGCTGCGCCCGGAGGAAAGGCCTGTCAGGCGGCGGAGCTTCTGGACGATAAGGGAACGGTCCTCGCCCGCGACCTGACGGAAAACAAGGTTTCTTACATAGAAGAAAATGCTGCCAGACTGCGGCTTTCCAATCTCCGCACCCAGGTCTGGGACGCGCGGACGCCGGACCGGTCGCTTTGGGAAAAGGCGGATGTGGTGCTGGCAGACCTGCCATGCTCCGGTCTGGGAGTGATGGGAAGAAAGGCGGATATCCGGTATCGGGTCAGCCCGGAAAGCCTTTCCGAGGTGGCTGACCTTCAGAGGAAGATCCTCAGCGTCATATGGCAGTATGTGAAGCCGGGCGGCCTGCTCATCTACAGCACCTGCACCCTGAATCGGGAAGAAAACGAGGATATGGCGGCATGGTTTTTGGGGCAGTTTCCTTTTAAGCCCCAGGAGCCTGCCATCCATTTGCCGGAAAACTGCAGGGATGGGGAGCCGCAGGGCTGCGTCCGGCTCCTGCCCGGGGAAAACGGGACGGACGGATTCTTTATCGCCTGCCTGAGAAGAAAATCGTGAGACGCGGCCTGATGGAAAGGACCGTGCGGCCTGAAAAGAGCGGAGTAAAAAGAAGGGATGACCTGACAATGGATGGAAGCGCCTGGGATATCAAGTCCATGACACTGGAGGAACTGAAAGATATGCTTACCGAAGAAGGGGAAAAGCCCTTCCGCGCCTCTCAGATTTATGACTGGATGCATAAGAAGCTGGCGGAGGATTACGGACAGATGACAAACCTGTCTGCTGCCCTGCGGGAAAAGCTCGCCGAAAAGCATCCGTTGACCGCCCTGAAACCGGTCGATATGCAGCAGTCCGGCATCGACGGTACGAGGAAATTCCTTTTCGCCCTTCCGGACGGCAACATGGTGGAGAGCGTCTGGATGAAGTATAAGCACGGAAATTCTGTCTGTATTTCCTCCCAGGTGGGATGCAGGATGGGCTGCCGCTTCTGCGCCTCCACCCTGGACGGGTGGGAGAGGAACCTCCTTCCTTCGGAAATGCTCGACCAGATCTATGCCATCACCCGCATCACCGGAGAGCGCGTTTCCAACGTGGTGGTGATGGGGACCGGCGAGCCGCTGGACAACTATGACAATCTGCTGCGTTTCATCCGTCTTCTCACCGATGAAAACGGTCTCCACATCAGTCAGAGGAACGTGACCGTTTCCACTTGCGGCCTGGTGCCACAGATGAAACGCCTGGCGGACGAGCACCTGGCCATCACCCTCGCCCTTTCCCTGCACGCTTCTTCGGACGAGAAGCGCCGCGAATTGATGCCCGTGGCGTTAAAATGGCGTCTGGATGAGCTGATGGAGGCGTGCGCCTACTATTTTGAACAGACCGGAAGAAGGATGACCTTTGAGTACGCCCTCGTGGGAGGCGTGAACGACACCCTGGAGGATGCGCAGGCGCTCTCCGCCCTCGCCAGGCCTCTGTCCGCCCACATCAACCTGATCCCCGTCAATCCGATCAAGGAGCGGGATTACAGGCAGTCGGAGCGGGCGCAGATAGAAGCGTTTAAGGGCAGGCTTGAAAGGAACGGAATCAATGTTACGGTCAGAAGGGAAATGGGCCGGGATATCGACGGGGCCTGCGGTCAGCTCAGACGGCGTCATCTTGAGAAATAATAGCTTGCTGATCCGTATGTTTTATGCAGGGGATCGTTACAGTAACAGAGGTTCCCTGCCCTGGCTGACTCTCATAGGACAGACCGTACCTGCTGCCATAGTACAGCCGGATGCGTTCAATAATATTTTTGATGCCATAACCGCCGGCGGGATTGGAAGGGGAAACATCCATGATATTATGGATCTGCTCGCTTGTCATACCAACGCCGTCATCGGATATTTGGATCTTCAGGTCTCCTTCAGCAACATATCCTTTGATGGAGATGGTCCCCGTCTGCTGTTCTTTTTCAAGGATCCCATGCAGGATCGAATTTTCCACGATTGGCTGAAGCAGCAGCTTCAGGATGCTCAGCCCGCAGATATCCGGCGAAAGCTCCACTTCCAGATGAATGGAATCGCCAAAGCGGAAATTCTGCAGTTTTACATAAATCTCAATATGCTGTATGGCGTCCTTCAGGGATACCACATCGACTCCCCTGCTCAGGCTGAGCTTATAAAATCTGGACAATAACGACACGATCTCAGATATTTCATCTGCTCCGTAGTCCTCGGCCAGCCAGTGGAGCAGATCCAGCGTGTTGTACAGAAAATGAGGATTGATCTGTGCCTGCAGAGCCTTTAACTCCGAATTTTTCAGTGTGATGCCCAAATGATACTGCGAGTCCGCATAAGCGTTTATTTTGTTTAACATGTAATTATAGCTGTTGGTCAGATCGCTGATCTCATCGTTGCCGACAATGTTTGAAATGGGAGCGTAATTGTCAAACTGGATTTCTTTCATCCGTTTTGCCAGAAAACGGATCCGCGCAGTAATGGATCTGGAAATCAGGTAGGCGACAATATAAAACAGCGAGCTTATCACAAAAAAGATGAGAAGCATGCGGTTCCTGGTGGCGAGACTGGTCTTCAGCATTTCCTCATAGGGAATAACGGATATCAGGGCCCATTGGGAGCTGTCCAGCGTTGTCGCGTTTATCAGAATAGTCTCCTTTTCTGCTGTAAAAGAATTGCTATCGCCCGAAAGGCGATCCTGGATGATCTCCCTAAGGTCCGGATAAGTCTCCAGCATCGCTTCATCAGAAACAGCCATAACGGTTCCATTCTGATCGAGAAGCAGGGAAATGCTGTTGGGAAGGACACAGGCGCGCCCGATGATGGAATTCAGCGTTTCCTGCCGGATATTGACGGTAAGGATTCCCAGGTTGGAATAATTGGGAGACGCTTTTATATATCTGGCGCCTGTAATGACAGGAATGCCGTCTGCGGAAATCCCGGTTTGAAGGATCCTGGGCGCAAGATACAATATTTTTCCAGAATGCCCGGAAAGCTTCTCATCCAGCTCTCTGGCGTAGCTGCAGTCAGGGCTGATAAAGGAAACACCCTGTTCCCCCCTGCTTTCCTCTGAAACATACAGAGAATCCCCCTCTATGTAAATTTCAACAGAATACAGAGCATCTGAGGTGAAAACATTCTGGAGCAGACTGGAGGCTGTCAGATAGTTTTCGTAGATTTCCACAACAGAATCATCCGAGGTATCCGTCTGAAAAATATCGGATAATACGCGGTTAAAGGCAATCTGATCCGTCGCGCTTTCAATTTCCTCCATCACCTTGTCCAGATAAATACTGGTCTGCTGGAGGGCCTGATCTGAGGAATACTGGAACTGCCGGATCAGAGTTTTGGATACATGGGCGTAAGTCAGAAAGGTCAGAAGCAGCATCGGTACGAGAATGAGCAGGAAATAGGAAATCAGCAGCTTCTGCATCAAATTCATCTGATAAAAAAATGTCCTGGCGATCTTGCGTATGATCCTTATCATAAAATGTATTTCTCCCTGAACTCCGAGGGCGTCATCCCAACTCGTTTTTTAAATTGTATCGTGAAGTAATCCGGATTCTTATAGCCTACGTTTAAAGAGACCTCATACAGCTTTGACTCTTTGGACTTTAAAAGACTCTTCGCTTTATCGACCCGGAACGTGTTGATATAGGAGTTTATCGTGTTCCCGGTTTCCGCTTTAAAAATCTGGCACAGATAGGCCGGCGTAAAGTGTAGCTCCCCGGCCATCTTATTGACGGTAAGATCCGTGTCATTGTAATGGCGCTCAATATACTGACAGATGCGGTGCGCCAGCTGGGAGGAGCCCTTCTTTGCATTCAGCTCCTGTGTATACAGGACAAGCTTTTCCATCAGATAATCCTGAAGCGCATAAATGGTATCCTTTTGCGTGACCATTTCCCAGATGTAAGCGTCGTCATGGGAAAATACGGTCTGCATCCTCCTTTCTCTGCATATGGAGGAAAGGCTGATAAGCAACTGATAATAGACATCCCTGATGCTGTTGATCTCAAATTTATAAATGGTTTTGCGCATGCTGTTGAACAGCGCGGAGGTTACCGCTGTCATCTTGCCGATATCGTCGTCCCGCAGGGCCTGATCATATTCCCGCAGGAGTGACGCGTCCGGTTCAAACGGGCTTCCCATCTCATTATCACGGCTGCTGTAAAAACAGAGATGATGATATCCCAGAAAAAATAATTTTCTCAGACAGATCACCGCATTCAAATAAGACAGATAAAGCTGGCCGAAGGAAGAAACAGGGCTGCCTACCGCCAGAAAGGCATCTGTCCGATCGGAAAGCGCCTCATGGAGACCGGAGGCAATCTCATTCAGGATGCTTTCAGACGGCGGAAGGTTCAGATGCATAATAAAAACATGAGGCTCCTTTGGCGCGAGAAGGAAGGGAAAACCGTGAGAATGCAGGATGGTCCACAGCAGATCCTGGACGCCGGCCGGATCATCTGTTTTTGAAGCAGGGCTGTTATCGATCTGACAGATCAGAGAATAATAACAGGGATATGTGGCAAAATCCGGATAAAAGGCGGGAAGCTTCTCCAGATATTCCGCCGCCGGATGGGGCGAGATCAGCTCCAGCACGATTTTTTCGCGGAACATACTCCCATGCTGTTTTTGTATCAGCTCCTTCTGCTTGTTTTCTTCAATGCTGTGTAAAGCCGTTCTGAGCGCGTCAAGCAGTTCGGAAGAATCAAACGGTTTTTCTACATAGCTGACGGCTTTCAGCGAAATGGCAGACTTCAGATATTCTTTGTCCGAATATCCGCTGATAAAGATGATCTGACAGGCAGGATTGAGCTTCCTGAATTCGGCGGAAAGCGCTATGCCATTCATTCGGGGCATCCTGACATCCGTAATGATAATGTCAGGGCAAAGCGTCTTTGCCATAGCAAGCCCTTCCGCGCCGTTGGAAGCCTTGCCCGCTATAAAAACAGGAAGACCGCTTCTTTCTATGAGTGAAGCAAGCCCTTCTCTGGTTCTGAATTCGTCGTCTACGATCAATAAAGAAATCATATTTTCCCTCCTGATATCCATTATACCCAAAATCGGTTGTAAAAAAAGAGGATTCATGAAAGTCTAAAAAATGTATGGGTATTTATAAAAATGACGGGTGCAATCTGTAATAAATTCTGTTATATAATACAAAACATCAGGAGAAGTTGTAATAATTGAATAAAAAATGCAGATAGAAGAGGAGAAAAGAGATAAGAATGACAAAAATGGAGCGAAAGGCAGCAAAAAATACGGACGCAACGATAAAGAAACAGGCTCCGCGGTTCTGGAGAGAATTCAAAAAAAACAGGTATCTCTTTCTGCTGATCCTTCCCGCAGTGATCTATGTATTTATTTTCAGTTATCTGCCTTTACCCGGGATTGTGATCGCCTTTAAAAATTATAACTACAACAAGGGTATCTTTGGAAGCGACTGGGTGGGATTCAAAAATTTCGGTTATCTGTTTCAGACAGGAGCCATTTATCGGATCACTCTTAACACCGTAGTTTACAATTTGCTGTTCATCCTTTTTGACCTGGTTTTTCAGGTGGGGGTAGCGGTGATCTTATCCGAAATAATCGGAAAAAAATTTAAAAAAGTGACGCAGACTATGCTGCTGATGCCCTATTTTATCTCATGGGTCGTAGCAGGGGCCATTGTATATAATGTACTTGGCACGGATTATGGGTTGATCAACAGTATCCTGGAATCCAAGGGACTGGAAAAAATAAACTTTATGAATGATCCGTCCATCTGGCCGGGGCTGTTTATATTCTTTCATGTCTGGAAAGGGCTGGGGTATGGATCCGTCGTGTATCTGGCGGCGGTCACAGGGATCGACCAGGAGATATATGAAGCGGCCCAGATTGACGGCGCGGGGATCTGGCAGCGGATTTTCAGGATCACGATCCCCCTGCTGAATCCGACCATCGTGGTTTTATTATTGCTCAATCTTGGAAAGATCATTAAAGGCGATTTCGCCATGTTTTACAATCTGACAGGAAATAACGCGCTTTTGTACAACGTGTCCGATATTATCGACACCTTTGTATACCGATCCATGATACAAACCCAGAATTTCGGCATGTCGGCGGCGGCCGGACTGTACCAGTCCGTTATGGGATTTGTGATAATCATGATCTTTAACACGATCATACGGAAGTTACAGCCTGATTATTCGCTGTTTTAAGGAGAGAAAAAATGAAAGCGAAAAAGAACGCAAATAGGGTAAAGCTTTCCCGCAGTACGATCAGTTTTAATGTTTTCGGGTATATTGTTATAGCGCTGATGGCTTTCATCTGTATCTTGCCCCTGTGGCTGGTTGTGGCAGGCTCTTTTTCAGATAATACCGATATCCTGGTCAATGGATATTCCTTTTGGCCGAGAGTGTTTTCTGTGGAAGCCTATAAAACGGTTTTTCAGTATCCGGAAGAAATCCTGAATGCATACAAAGTGACCATTACCGTTACAGTGATAGGAACTGCCGTTTGTCTGTTTGTCTGTTCGACAGCAGGATATGTGCTGTCAAGAAAGGATTTCCGTTACCGAAGCGGTTTTTCCTTTTACTTTTTCTTTACGACGATCTTCAGCGCCGGGCTGGTTCCTTCCTATGTTCTCTGCGTACAGTATCTGAAGTTTAAAGAATATCCGTATATGGCCCTGATCCTGAGCGGGGCGTTCAGTTACTTTTATGTCATTATTTTCAGGAGCTTCATGTCGGATATACCGTCCTCATTGGGAGAATCGGCGAAGATCGACGGGGCGAATGATCTGCAGATTTTCCTGAAGGTGATCCTGCCGTTAAGCAAGCCGGTGATAGCGACGATCGGGCTTTTCGCTGCCCTGGGGCATTGGAATGAGTGGTATAACGCCATGTTGTATTGCGCGAATAAGAAGGATTATCCTTTGCAGTATTATCTGTATACGGTTCTCAACAGCTCTAAGGCGTTAAGGGATATCAGCGCGTCGGTGTCTGTGGAAGCCCTGCCGGAGCTCCCGACAGAGACTTATAAACTGGCCATGACAGTAGTGGCGACCGGTCCCATTATACTGGTTTATCCGTTTGTGCAGAAGTATTTTGTGAAAGGGATGACGGTGGGAGCCGTAAAGGGGTGAGGGGGTGGAAAGCTTTTGTAGTGTTACAGATGTGTGTGAAAGGGATATTTTTGAGTCAAAAACAAAGCAAAGACAAAAAATGAAGAAAAGAAGGAGGAAAGGCAGAATGAAATGGAAACATGTGAAGGGTTGGATGGGTTTGATGTTAGCGGCTATGATGGCCGTTACAGGCTGCGGAAGTTCCAATACAACGGAAACTCCGTCAGATTCCGCATCCAGTGAAGCGGCTGTCCAGACGGAAAGCTCTTCTGAAGCCGTAACAGAAGAAACAGAAGAAGCAAAACTGGATTATGTCAAATTAAAGGGGATTACGATAGGAGATCCCAACGAAGCAACGGATATCTGGCTGGAAAAAACGAATGAACTGCTGCTTAGGGATTTGAACTGCGAGCTGGAAATAGAATATGTATCCTGGTCCGGGTGGACGGATAAGTATCCGTTGGTTTTTGCTTCCGGGGAAGATTTTGATTTCATTTATACATCTAATTGGGCATTTTATTCGGATCAGGCGATGAAGGGTGCTTTTTATGAACTGACAGAAGAAGATTTGCAGACTTATATGCCGAAAACCTGGGAAGCTGTTGGAGATCGTTGGAACCAGACGAGGATTACAGGAAAAATATATATGATTCCGCAATCAAGTAATGATGTTACGGATGATAATACCTGCTTCGGCGTTCGCGGGGATTTGATGAAGGAGGCCGGCTTGGAGGACATCACGTCTCCCGAAGATATGGAAGCATACCTTGATCATGTGGTTGCCAATCATCCGGAATTAAATGTTCTTAATATTACCAGTCAGAGTTATGGCCGTTGGGGAGTGTATATGGCGCAGAACATGCTGGGAGATGAAAATGAGTATCCGATAGTAAGCGATGAGTATGGAATAGGAATTGCAAATGGATTTAAAACATTTGATACGCCTGCCATTTGGGATTGCACGGATCCTTCCAATCTTAAATTGGTGGATGAAGAAACTGCGGATGCATATAATATTAAGCTTTTTAATAAAAGTGCAGAAATGCGGAAGAAAGGTTATTGGTCCAGCGATTGCCTGAGCAGTACCACGTCTATTGAAGAGTATTATCAGGCAGGCAATGGGGCTGCAGTATTCCGACAACTGGGAAATGTATCCGGTTTTAATAACCAATTACTGAAAGTCGCGCCTGATTCGGATCCGCGCATAGTGAGGTGGGTAGATTGTCCGATACGTACAGTCCCTGTGACAAACAATGGAGTTGGAATTCATGCCACGACAAAATATCCCGAACGTGTGATGATGGTATTGGAAAAACTGGGATATGATCAGGAATATTTTGATTTATTGAAGTATGGTATAGAGGGGATTCATTATACGCTCGATTTGGACGGGAAAATTACAAGGATCACTGAGCCTGAATATGCTTGGAATGCGCCGCTTTCTATGGGATTTTCAACCACATGCAGTAGAGAAGAGACTTATGAAGAGGTTACTAACTCGATTGCGGATTACGTGGAATTAAAGGAATGGGCAAAAGAAAACAGCATTACGCCAAAACTGGCAGCATTCAATTTTGATAATTCCTCTGTTGCAACAGAATTTGCTTCTGTTACGGCTGTAAACAGTCAGTATGTACCGATATTAAATACTGGTATGGCAGATGACGTGGAAGCAACCTATTATGAATGGAAAGCAGCTCTGGAAGGTGCCGGTATGGATACGGTGGTCGAAGAGTATGTGAGACAGGCACAGGAATATCTGAATAGTTTGAAGTAAGCATTTCCATCAAACCGGTTATTGGTCTAATAGCCGGTTTGATGGTGCGTCATTGATGTTTTTCGCAGAAAGGCGGATCATAAAAATGAAATTAAATCAACCATACTATGTGGAACCGAGAAAAGATAGAATGCATTTGAACCTGGATGGAATGTGGGATTACGGATATGCTGAAAAAGCGTTGGATATACCTGAAGAAATAAAATTTTCATATCATGCCCACATCCCTGATTCTACTTTCTGGAATTTGTATGAATCCGGAATTTTGCAGCATCCTTATAAGGGGCTGAACAGCAAAAATTACTCCTGGGTTGATGAGAAGGTGTGGTATTATCGAAAGAAATTTTATGTTGACGCTAAGCTTTCTGATCATAAAGCAGTTTTGTGTTTTGATGGCATTGCCTATTATAGCAGGATATGGTTGAATGGTTGTTTGCTTGGAGAGCATGAAGGAATGTTTGGCGGACCGTTTGCTGTAGTAACGGAAAACCTGATGTTTGGAAGTGAAAATGAGTTGGTAGTTGAGGTTAAGGCATGTAATTATGGAAAGAAGCAAAATTATGATGGACACAATTATCATGGTCAAAACCGGGAAATTGTACCATGGAATATCGCACGTGACAGAGGAACTAGTAATGGGGATCTGATCGTGATGGGAATATGGCGCTCGGTAAGGATTGAATTTCTGGCGCCGTTTCATCTGGCACGTCCATATTTGGTTACAATGGGAATCGATGAAGCGGTAGCAAGGCTGAGCTTGGAAATGGAAATTATAGGGCCTGAATTGTATGAATTTCATCCGTTTTATGGTACATTTGATGAGACTTTAGGTTATTTAAATGCTTATAAAAAAGGGATTAAGCAGGTATATCGTAATATCCCGGCAAAAATTCATATACATATTGAAGAAAAGGAGACTGGAACAGCGGTATATGATTCGGATGATCCGGTGCGGCTCTTGGATTATGCGAAGAGTATAAGAGCTGAGGATTATCCAGAAAGTCAGTTTTTTAAAAAGGAGATTGAATTAGCAAATCCAAAACTCTGGTGGCCACATGATATGGGGGAACCATTTTTATATAGGATAGTTCTGACTTTTTGGGTAAACAATGAAATATGCGATGAAATATCTTTTGATTACGGAGTGCGTACGATCAGGGCCATTTTTTCAGAAGGACCACGTGTACGGGAACGTTGGGCTCCATTTCAGTTTGTTATAAATAACAGGAAAATTTTTTTAAAAGGTATAAATTGGATGCCACAGGATGCTTTGTATAGGCAGGATGAAAAAGAATACCGATGGTCACTTGATCTGATAAAAAATGCAGGAATACATATGGTTCGAGTTTGGAGTGGGGGAGGAATGCCGGAGTCGGATGCCTTTTATCGATTATGTGATGAGCTGGGAATTATGGTGTGGCAGGATCACTATATTGCTAATACTTCACATACAGAAGGATGGCCTCAGGATGTTCTTGAAGATCAGGAATGTGTAAATTTGTACCGAATGCGTAATCATCCATCTCTGGCAGTGCATTGCGGTGGAAATGAATTTAATGCATATAGCACGGGAAATGCAGCCTCAATGTTCATTATAGAGAGGAGTATCCAGACACTTGACCCGTCAAGAATTTTTTATTATACAACACCTGATAAAGGAAGCGCGCATATTTATCTTGATATGGAACCAACATGGTACAGGCATTTATATAAAGACCTTCCCTTTGTCGCAGAAACAGGCATACATAGTTTCCCTAACTACAAGTCCCTGAAAAATTGTCTTTGCGAACGCGAATGTACAGATAAAATACCTGAATTAACGACCGAGGAATTTCAGAAGGAATTTCCGGAATTATTGAATCATTTTACAGAATATGTGCCGGAAAGAGTGCCAAGGATGTTAGCGCGGGCTTCTCAGATTTCTGATTTAAAAGCAATTGATCTGAAAGGACTCGCAGAAGCAACGCAGATAGCTTCATGTGAATATTATGAAATCCTGATTCAGGCTCTTCGCGAGAATTATCCAATTACAACAGGAGTATTGCCTTGGGTTTTCAGACGTACCTGGACGACGGTAGGCATTCAATTGGTAGATGGAATGGGAGAACCAATTGCGCCGTATTACTACTTAAAAAATGCTTACCAGAAGGTGGAAGCCCATCTGGCGTTTGATCAAATTACAGTTGCTCCAGGGGAAAGACTGCAAGTGCCAATCCGGGTGTGCAATGAGTATGAGGAAGTTTTAAATGAGTACAACATATCTGTGAAATTCTGGTCACGTAATATGGAAAAATTATATGAATGCTGTATTCCAGCAGAAAAAGCGGATGGGAGGATTATTGAATGGAAAACAGGATTGGATTGGGAAGACTGTTATTTCTTTTTTACCATTGATTTGAAACGGGCAAGACAGCTTATCTGTAGACAGGTCTATTGGCCAAAATCTTTGAAAATGATGGAAAACAAAGATGTGAGGAACGAATTTCGAAAAGAGCCACAGGAGAATTTGAGGATGGAAAAAGGTCCATGGCTGAAGGAACAGATTTCGTTGATAAAAGGTGCAGTGTTAAAATTGGAAGGAAATGCGGTTAAGCGGAATGATCAGCGAATAAAGGTGAATATAAAGATTAAAAACATTGGAGAAACAGCAGCATTTCCTGTTATTTTGGAATTTCCTGAAAATGGAGTAAGAGGGATGATGCAGGATAACTATTTCTGGCTGGAGGCAGGAGAAGAAAGAACGTTGTGGGTAGAAGCGGATATTTCAAATAGAATTTCTGATAGATTGTTGCTTTCAGTATCATCGTGGAATGCAGAACCACAAAACCTGATAATTTAGATAATAGATTGCGCGAAAGTTTCTTGGGTTTCATAACCCATCAATTTTATTCGCAGAAAGACGGGTAAGAAAGATGAATTTTAATGACCGGGAAGAGATCATCGCTTTAACTCCTCAATGGAAAGGCGAGAGATTTCCAGACGGGAGGCCGAAAGTAGAGGATAAATATCTGGACGCTCTATATGGAATGACTTTGGAAGAAGTGTGGAAGCCGATATTTGTACTGGGGTATGAAAATCAGTTTGTGGGAGGCGGTCTTGCCCCGCTCCAGACACTGCATGAGGATGGCAGAAAACTGGTAGGACGTGCGGTAACCTGTAATTTTTGCCCTGCAAGGCCGGATCTTCATGAAACCATGTTTTCCATAGGCGCTGGTGAGGGCAGAAAGGGAAATTATAACCAATGGGTCATTGACAGCCTGACAGAGCGGGATGTAGTTGTGGCTGATATGTATGACAAGATTTATAAAGGAACCTTTATCGGAGGAAATCTGACAACCGCAATTAGGACCCGGACCAGAAACGGGGGAGCCGTCATATGGGGAGGGATCCGGGATGTGGAGCAGATGAAAAAAGTTCCGGATGTGCAGGTGTATTACAGAGGTATTGATCCTACGCCAATCCGTGATTTCATTATGACCGGCTTTAATACGGTAACGCATTTCGGGGGAGCAGTATGCCTGCCTGGGGATATTGTGTTTGGGGCCGGAGGGGGCGTCTTATTCATCCCCAGCCATCTTGTTGCGGAAGTGGTGGAAGGCGCGGTGAAAACCCATGTGAAAGATGATTTTGGCTTTGAGATGATAAGCCAAAACCGGTTTACCACAGCTCAGATAGACAGGAATACCTGGACGGAGGAGATGTTGGATCTGTTGCAGGAATGGATCCGGACAGATCCGAGGGGGGAACAATACCGGTATCTTGACTGGGGGAAAGAGTATGAGCTTGCAAGGAACGGGGATCCAAGTGATACCCAGACAGCTCTTTAATGGATTGCTGCGGGAGTATGGAAATGAGCAGAAAAGCGTTGATAACAGGTTCTTCCAGAGGAATTGGGAGGGCGATCGCCATTTCGCTGGCGAGGGATGGATGTGAAGTCTATATCCAGTATGCAACAGGCCATGAAAAGGCGGAAGAAGTCAGAAGACTGCTGAAGGAAGAGAAACTGCCGGTTCACATAGTGCAGGGAGATCTGACAGATACAGCTTCAGTCAAAAAGATCCTGGAACAGACAGGAGAAGTAGATATACTGGTATTAAATGCTTCCATACAGATCCGGAATAAATGGGAGCAGATTACGGTGGAGCAATACGAGAAACAAATGACCTGCAATTTCCTGTCATCACTGCTTTTGATGCAGGGGACGGTCCCGTATATGCGGCGGAATCAATGGGGAAGGATCATTACAATAGGTTCTGTCCAGGAAAGGAAGCCGCATCCTGATATGCTCATTTATTCAGCATCAAAAGCTGCACAGACCAACATGGTAACATCCCTGGCACTCCAACTGGCTCCTGATGGTATCACCGTCAATAATATAGCGCCTGGCGTGATCACAACGGACAGAAACAAAGCGGCTCTGAGCGATGCCGGATATACCCAAAAGGTCAGGGAGAGCATACCGGCAGGCTTCTTTGGAAGGCCGGAGGATTGCTGCGGGATCGTACGCCTTCTATGTTCTGACGAAGGAAGGTATATCACCGGGCAGAATATCTTCGTGGATGGCGGGAAGGGAATAAGATAGGGATCGGAGAAACAGCAGTGAAGGGTGAAAAATATCAATATATTGCATCCTGCGAGCGGGAAGGCGGGATTTTCTGCTATGTATTGGAAGAGAGCGGACAACTGTCCTTCCGGCACAGTCTGAAGGCGGATAGACCGATGTATCTTGCAGCGGATGCGGGGCGGATGTATGCCCTTTTACGGGAACCATTTGCCGGGATAGAAGAAAGCGGCCTTGTGGTCTATCAGACAGCAAAAGATGGGAAACTGACAAAAATATGGGGGCCCATATCGACAAAAGGAAAGGTTGCCTGCCATTTGGCGGTAGACAGCGGGCAGGTTTTCTGTGTCAATTATATATCCGGAAACGTGGTAAGGATGCCGGACCGGATCGTGACGCACCATGGGAGCAGCGTTCACGGGACCAGGCAGACAGGACCGCATACGCATTTCGTAACAGTAACCTTTGACGGATACGTGCTGGTGACGGATCTGGGGCTGGATCAGATCTTCACTTATACAAAAGACCTGGATCTGGCAGCGGTTGCATCAGTCCCTAAGGGAAACGGCCCAAGGCATCTGGCCTTTAGCAGGGACAAGGGCAGGGTTTACTGCCTGAACGAATTAAGTTCATCCATATCAGCATTCCGTTATGATGCAGGGAAATTGACAGCCTGTGGGGAATACAGCACGCTCCCTGAGGATTTCCATGGGGAAAGCACAGCGGCGGCGATCAAGGTATACGGGAATTTTGTTTACGTCTCTAACCGGGGGCATGATTCCATTACCGTTTATGAAGAACGTGATGGGAAACTGATATGGAAAAACTGTTATCCCAGCGGAGGGATATGCCCGCGGGATTTTAAAGTGGAGGAACGGGTTCTCATTGTAGCCAATGAGATTTCTGATGAGGTAACTGTGCTGAACAGAATGACAGGTCAGGTCGTTCAGAAGATCAAGGTAAGCTCTCCGGTTTGTGTTATTTGAGGAAGGGAGGACAGCATGCTCCTTACAGATTATTTTAGAGCGGAACATGATATCACCTGGGATTTCGCAAAGCAATGCGGCGTGAAGCATGGGGTGATCCGCCTGCCGGAGGGACCGGGATTCGACCTCTGCAGCAGGGAGCATTGGAATGAGGTTTACAGAAGGTTCACGGATTTTGGGATCAAGCCGGTTGTAGTCGAGCCGATGCCGAACCGGCTGCACGATCATATAAAAGCCGGGGATGAAAAAAGGGACGAATCGATCGACCAGGTGATCAGGATGTTCCCCATCATGGAGGAATTGGGGATCCATACGGTCTGTTTTAACTTTATGGCTTATATAGGCTGGTGCAGGACGAAGAATGACATCCGGGAACGGGGCAATGCATTTGTGACAGGATTCGACCTGAAAGATTATGTCCCAGGCTGTGAGGAGATCACGGAAAGCCAGCTATGGGAAAATTATGAGTATTTCATCAAGGCTGTAATACCAGAGGCTGAAAAGCATCAGATAAAGCTGGCACTGCACCCGGATGACCCGCCTGTCCCCGCGTTGGGAAGGGTATCCAGGATCATGACGAGCTTTGATGATATCCATAAGGCCATCCACCTTGTGGAATCGGATTCCCTGGGGGTGACGATGTGCCAGGCATGTTACTATATCATGGGTGAAAATTTGTACGAGGTGATCCCAAAGCTGAAGGAGAAGATATTTTTCATCCATTTCAGGAATGTTACCGGGAGCAGGGAGCGTTTCAGAGAGACATTTCATGATAATGGCGATATCAGGATGGGAGAAATCCTGAGGCTGTATCTGGAAAACCGGATAGATGTGCCTATCAGAGTAGATCATGTCCCCACAATGGCAGGAGAATCTGACAAAACCGGATATGCTCCGCTCGGAAGGCTCTATGCGCTGGGGTATCTGAAAGGGCTGCTAGAAGCATGCCGCTGAGCCATGCGGCAGAAGAGGGCAGGTACAGGGATATGGATGAAAATGGGAGGATGGAGATGAAAAAAGCTTTTCAATGCTACGAAAGAATAGAGATACGGCTTCCTGATGAAGTGGAACGGGTTGAATTTGAGAAACCGGATGGAAAAGTGGAACAGTGTTTTCCTTTTATGTATCAGCCCATTGAAGTGGACTATGATGAAGAGGGGATAGAAAAAATCAGAAAAAGCGGTGCGGCGTATGCCATGTGCAGATATACGCCGGATATGTGTGGTGGATATAAGATCACACTATTTTCCGGGAAAACTTTGTTAGAGAGAACAAGAATTACAGTGTCAGGCTGCGAAAACCATGGTTATATAGAAATCAGCCGGAAGGATAAGAGATATTTTTCCTATACGGACGGAAGCCCCTTTTTTGCGGTGGGGATCAATCTGGCATTCCCATCGGTTTACGGGAGATCAAACGGGGAGGAGTTCGGACTTTCGGAGGGCTACAGGTTTATCGGGCTGAAGCAGTATGAACGGTGGTTTAAGCAGTGCAGCGAAAATGGGATAAATGTGGCGAGGATATGGCTGGGCCACCAATATTTTAATCCCGATACACAAAATACATATGAGTATGACCTGACGCAGTTTTCCAAAATAGACGAAGTGCTGAAGCTTGCCAAAAAATATGGCATAAGGTTAAAATTTACTTTTGAACAGTTCAGATTTTTTGATTATGTAAGGGAGGCGTTGTCAGCAAGCTATGAGGATGATATTTTCAGGAAATTCAATAAAAGGCTTTATGATGCGGGCAACCGCTGCGAAAATACCAGGGAATGGCTGAAAGAGACAAAATGGGAAAAGGCATGGCTGTCAAAGATGATGGAATTTGCCAAACGTTACAGCGGCGACACTTCTATATTTATGTTGGAATTATGGAATGAGATGAACTGTGTAGGCGGGTATGAAGAAATCATGGACTGGAATCAAAGAATCCTGCCCCAGGTAAAATCCCTGTTCCCCAGGCAGTTGGTGACCAATTCCCTGGGCAGTCTGGACCATGAATCCAGCGCGGAGTTTTATAAGGGTTTCTGTTGGGAGAAATGTGACGTCATTCAGTTCCACAGATACCTCGATCAAGGCGCGGGACTGGATTCCTGCAAAGAAAATCCCATTGAAATGGTACGGGAGGGGTTTGCCTATTTCCAGGAAAAGGACAAACCTGTCTTCCTGGCTGAGACAGGAGCGGTGAACGACTGTCATTCCGGCCCGTTCCGGTATTATGTGAACGACCACCGTGGAATGCTGCTTGCCGATTGTGTGTATATGCCTGTTTTCCTAAAAAGCTGTGGAGTAGGCAATATGTGGCATTGGGATGAGTGATATATTGAGGCCAAGAATCTATACAGGCTGTACAGGCCGGTCAAAAATCTTGTAGAGGAGATTGATTTCCCCGCAGAGGATTTTTCCCCCTTGGACGCGTCGTCAGACAAAGCTTATGTGTATGCAATGCGTGGGAAGACCGTAATGATAGGCTATGTCAGAAATAAGGAGGATAATTGGAAAACGGTATTACGTGACCTGAAGGAGCCGGAGCCGTTGCAGACAGTCGTCATTGATGTGGAGGGATACGATAATCTTGTGCTCTATGATATATGGGGGGAGGAAGGTCTGGAGACGGAGATCAATGCAGGGAAGCTTATCATGAGGAATGTAAAATATGGGATTCTGTTTAAAATTTTCAAGAAAAAGTGAAGAAACAGTAATTTAAACCTGAATTATTCATGAGAGTATGAAAGTTTTTCTGCAAATTCTTCAAACTAGGTACTGATGATCTGATAAATGATCTGCATCAGATTATCATTATTTTTGTAGATATGGAAACAGGCTATGTTGTTTTCCAGAGAGGAAGCGAGCGAGCCTCAAAAGTTGTCGTAGTGTTATTTACCGGCAGGCCGTTAGTGCTTGATGAGGTGAAAGAACTTGCCGACGCACTCCTTTTAGTCTGGTATCCGGAAACCGAAGGAGGGAACGCGATACGGAATATGCTGTTTGGGAGATGTGAACCACAGGGCAGACTTTCCAGGAGTCTCCCTAGAAGTGTAGGCCAACTCCCTCTATACTATAACGCATTTTCCACTGGACGTCCTTATGATGGAAAGATACTGAATCGCTTCTATTCTCGTTATACGGACTGCCCGAACACTCCGTTGTACCCTTATGGATATGGTCTTACCTATCATAAAATGCTTCTTTTTATGGAGAGGATATGGAGCGCCGCTCGAAATCCGGGCTGTTTCGTGTGCGGTTCTGTAATGACAGCAGCCAGGTTTTGACCGCGGAATTTAAGCTGGAATTAGGATAAGAGAACGGGAGGATATATGAAAACCTATCATTATTATGACAGCCCCCTGAAGATTTTTGGACTGCCTTTTTTTGAACAGAATAAGAAACTGGAAAGGCTGCCGGAGGAAGTGAGGCAGCAGGTACGG
>DWYY01000164.1 GCA_019118445.1 Candidatus Eisenbergiella merdipullorum
AAAACTTTTAAATAGCTTTTTCATAATTTTGCCAGGTAAGGTGACTTACCTGGCATCCTCCCTTTTATGGGGTTCTTTTTGCAGGCGGGAATGGACAAAAGGGCATCTCCAGCAGTTTCAGCGCCAGCCCCACGCTTCCCACATGATATCCGCTGCAGGCATAGATCCCGCAGCCCTGCTCATCCACCGCCACGAGAAGGGGCAGCAGGTCAGGAGCGACGTACATCCTTCTGGCAACGGGCTCCGCATTTTCCAGCCTTTCATCAAAATAGACCTCCGCCGTTTCAAAAGCACCGGCCGTGTGCTTCAGAAGCGGATTTTCCAAGGAACCCGGGGAATCCGCTACGAACAGAAGCCGGTAAGAGAGGCGTCCCAGTTTTTCTTTTTCAGCCAGCAGTTCATTCAGCACATGCTCCGTGGGTTCCTTCCCTTCTTCCACAAAGATCAGCAGGCTCTTTGTGCCGGTCAGGAGGGATGCGGATTCCATCGTCTTTCCGGCACAGTCTGTCAGGGAAAAGGGAGGCAGAGGATTTTTCATCATCATATCCTCAACCCGGGGAAGGCGGAGCTTTGGCTCCAGAACTTTTTCCTCCCCATCTTTCAGTCTGAAACAGGCTGTGGAAACATACTGATTCCCATTCGGCATCCGGTTTGTAACGATCAGGCGGTAACTGCCGCCCCTCAGAGGAAGCTCGATCCTGCCGTTTTCCGGCCTGATCCCTTCATAATGCAGCGTCACATAACGCTCTCCCTCAAGCCTTCCGATGGTCCAGGTCTGGGAATAGCTCCATTGATCCTCCTGCCTGGTCAAAAGGATCAGGCGGGCAGAGCCGCTGCATTCCTGTTCAGCCAAAGCGCCATCTCTACAGCTTCCGCCCGAAACCTCTATCCAGACATCCCCGTCCAGATATTCCGCCTGTCCTGTAACAGGATCAAGGCGTGCAGGAATTCCAAGCGTCCTGCAGACGGCGGCGAACAGGGTGCGCTTTCCCATTTCATCCGCCCAGAGGCCGCGCAGGGCCGCTTCCGGAGGAATGACCAGGGTATCATAATCCTCCCGGGGCACATATCTCAGATGATCCTGCTCCCATTCCCATATTTTCTCCGGTCTGTCTGCGAACCCCGCTTTCTCCTGCTCTGAAAAGAAGGCACCCACAGTTTTCCCGAAAGCGGTCAGTTCCTCCCTTCCGATGCGCGGGCAGAGACAGTAACGCACAAAAATGTCCCTCTCCCTTCCGCTTTGCCCCGCGCATCCCCATTCCGCCCGGCCTTTCCTGCCGCCGCGGAGACGGAGTTTATCCTGCAGGGGCGCGACGCAGCAAAGCTGTTCTTCTGCAATCTGGGTATCCAGATCCCGGAAATCCTTATCCGACAGGGAATGAAGGATCTCTCTTCTCTCCCGTTTCCAGTCTTCTCCGTCCAGAAATTCCTTCAAAAGCTCCACATTGCCCCTTGCCCGCCGGAAAATGTCCGACTCCTGCGGATATTCCAGAGCTGCTTTGTCTGCTTCTGCGCGGAATGCTGCCAGCTTCCTTTCCCGCGCAGCGTCAGCTTCCTTCAGCCGGGCGCGGCCGAGCGCCTTCTGCGCGGCATCGGGAACAGCCTGTGAAACGGCGCCGTCCTCAGGCGCATGGATCTCCATGTCCTCCCATCCTTCTTTCGCCTCTGCTTCCAGCCTTTCTTCCAGTTTCAGACAGATTTCTTCCTCCTGCGCCCCGAGAAGCGCTTGGGCGCACAGACTATCCTTCCAGGCGCGCACCAGGATATCTCCGTACCCTAGGGACAACCGTGCCGTCCCATCCTGACCGGCAGTCAGGGTGATTACACTGCAGAATTCAGCCATGTTCAGGATCTGAAGGCTGACGGAGGCTCCAGGAACATTTCTGCCCTCCATGTCCGTGACATGGATACATACCTCTTTTGTCCGGGCATAATGCTCCGTCACATTCAAAAAGCGCACACACCCATTCCTCCCTATGACCTCTTTTTCCACCCCGAAATCGGTAAACGTGCGGGCATAGACCAGAAGCGCGCGGGAAGCCGCATTGGTAAACCAGCCCCGGTCCAGGACCTCTTCCGGCTCACAGGCGCCCAGATAATGCCATTTCCCGTCCACGTAAACCTCCACCCAGGCATGGTTGTCATCGCAGTGCGCCCAGCGCGGCACATAAACCTGTCTGGCTGGGATCCCGACGCTTCTGAGCACGGTCACGAAAAACGTGGATTCCTCCCCGCAGCGGCCGCTTCCGGAGCGGTAAACAGACAGTGGGGACTGGGTGCGGTCGTCACTGGCCTCGTAGGACGCCTGAGAAGCGCACCAGTAATTGACAGCAAGCACAGCCTGCGTCTCATCCAGCCCCCGGATCAGCGGAAATACCTGCTCCTGAAAAAAGGAGCGGCAGTCCACGATCTTCTCGGAATTGATCCGATACCAGGCCACATCATGCAGGAAAATTTCCTCCGGAAGGAGGGCACAGCGTTCCACTTCCCTTCTCAAGGACGCCGCCTGGGCTGCATACCGGAAAAACAGATCAAATTCGTAGGTAAACGCGTCGGACAGAGGCATGAACCCATAGAAAAACTGCAGCAGCTCCCGGACGCCCTCCGGGCAGTCGGAAAGCCGTTGCCGCACGGCCGTTCCCGTCTCCCCCAGCAAAGGCAGACGGTTTTCAAATGCGTTTTGCGCATAATGGATAAAAGCGTCTGAAAACATAAAAATCCCTCCTTTTCTTGTCATGCGTGATCACTCCAGCTCGATGATCTCGTTGTACAGATCCGCATAGCGTCCGCCGGCGGCAAGCAGCTCCTCATGGGTTCCCCTCTCAATGATGCGGCCTTTCTCCAGCACCATGATGGCGTTGGATTTGCGGACGGTGGAAAGTCTGTGGGCGATCACAAAGGTAGTGCGGTTTTCCATCAGCGCATCCATACCCTCCTCAATGTGCCGTTCCGTCCTGGTATCCACGGAGGAGGTGGCCTCGTCCAGGATCAAGATCGGCGCGCGGGAAATGGAAGCGCGGGCAATATTGAGAAGCTGGCGCTGCCCCTGCGACAGATTGGCGCCGTCATTTTCCAGGACAGTGTCATAACCGTTTTCCAACTGCTCGATAAAAGAATGTGCGGAAGCGATCTTTGCCGCCTCCACCACTTCCGCATCCGTAGCGTCCAGCCGCCCGTACCGGATGTTCTCCCGGACCGTTCCCGTGAAAAGATGGGTGTCCTGGAGCACCATAGCAATATTGGAGCGCAGGAAGGAACGGTCGATCTTCTCGATGGGAACCCCGTCGATCGTGATCGTTCCGTCCTGGATGTCGTAGAAACGGGAAAGCAGGTTGGTCACCGTGGTCTTACCCGCTCCAGTGGAACCCACAAAGGCGATCTTCTGGCCGGGTTTGGCATACAGCGAAATATCGTGCAGGACGGTGACGCCCGGCGTGTAACCGAAATTCACGTGATCAAGCACCACATAGCCATCGATCTTTTTCATGGGTACGGTATCCTCATCCGGCTTTTCCGGCGGGGTATCCAGCACCTCAAAGACCCTCTCAGCCCCGGCAAGTGCCGCAAAAACGGTGTTCATCTGCATGGATACCTCGTTGATGGGCCTGTTGAACTGCCTGGTATAGTTCAGCGATACGGTAAGGCCCCCCACATCAAAACGTCCCACCGCCACCAGAATGCCTCCCACGCAGGCGGATAGGGCATAGACCATGTTGCAGAGCTGATGAGTCACGGGGCCGAGGATGCCGGACCGGAACTGGGCCTGCTCCTGAGCGCGGCACAGCCGGTCGTTCAGCCAGGAAAATTCATCCCGCGCCACATCTTCATGATTGAATACCTTGACCACCTTCTGGCCGGAAATGGTTTCCTCAGTAAAGCCGTTGAGCATGCCAAGTCCCCGCTGCTGCTGAGTGTAGGCCCTGCGCCCTTTCTGCATGATGACCTTGCTCAGCCAGGTGAGGAGAGGTGTGGCGATAATGGTGATCGCCCCGAGGACCGGGCTGGTATAGAGCATCAGAACGATCGTCCCCACAATGGTAATGGCGCCGGATATGATCTGGATCAGCGTGGTGTTGAGCATTTCGCCCACGGTATCAATGTCGTTGGTAAAACGGGACATGATATCCCCCGCCGCATGGGTGTCAAAATACCGCACTGGAAGGCTCTGCAGCCGGTCAAACAGATCCGCCCGCATGCGCACCAGAGTGCGCTGGGAAGCCTGCAGCATCAGCCTCTGCTGCAGCCACTGGGTGAGCACGGAAACGGCATAAACAACGGCAAGCAGGCAGAGCCATGCCGCCAGTCCCGAGATCCTTGCGCCAAGGCCGGCCTCCGTGGGATCATAATAGATAAATCGGTTGATGATCGGCCGCAGCAGATAGGATGCCGCCAGGGTGGAGACCGTATAGAGCAGAGAGCAGAGGAGGGCCGTCACGATCAATCCCTTTTCCACCGCAATATATCGGATCAGACGGATCACTGACGCCTTCAGGTCCTTAGGCCTGCCGAAGGAGGCGAGGGCGCGGCTCCGTCCCGCATTCCTGCCGATATCCATCTGCCTCTTTTCTCCTCCGGCCGTCAGCCCGCCGTACTTCGCTTCCATGCGCGCGGCCCGTTCTTCCTTCTGGGCAGTCGCTTCTTTCATCTCGCTTCCTCCATTTCTGCTTTTCACTTTACGCTTCCCGAAAACGCAGCGCCGTTTATGACTTCACCGTACATTTATGCTTCCTTCTGCGAATAATAGATTTCCTGATAGGCCGTACAGCTACGGATCAGTTCCTCATGCGTGCCGCAGGCGACCACCTTTCCCTCATCCATGACGATGATCTTATCCGCATCCATCACCGAAGAAATGCGCTGTGCGATGATGAGCTTCGTCACATGGGAAAGCTGCGTCCGAAACGCCCGCCGGATGGCCGCGTCCGTTGCTGTATCCACAGCGCTGGTGGAATCATCCAGGATCATGATCTTAGGATTTTTCAGCAGCGCCCGCGCGATGCAGAGCCTCTGCTTCTGTCCTCCCGAAAGATTCCCGCCGCCCTGGCCGATCTGGGTCTTATATCCGTCCGGAAAAGAGCGGATAAAACCATCCGCCTGCGCGATCCTGCAGACCCTTTCCAGCTCCTCCTGTGTCGCATCCTCGTTTCCCCAACGCAGATTCTCCGCTATCGTGCCGGAAAAAAGTGTGTTTTTCTGCAGCACCACGGCCACGCTCTCCCGCAGCTCATAAAGAGAAAGCTCCTTCACATTGATGCCGTCCACCAGCACTTCCCCGGCATCCGGATCATACAGACGCGGGATCAGGGAAACCAGCGTGCTTTTTCCGGACCCGGTGGAGCCGATAATGCCCACAAATTCTCCCGGTCCGATGCTCACGCTGATATCATCCAGCACCGGGATGGCAGAATCCTTGAAGTAGCGGAACGATACGTTCCGGAATTCAATGGAACCGGAAGCGATCTTATAGTCCCGCATGGACGCATTTTCATCGCTGATATCCGGCTTCGTGTTCAATACCTCGCCGATACGCCGGTCTGAAGCGGCCGCCCGCGTCCCCTGCAGAAAAATGTTCGCCAGAAAATTCAGCGCCGTCAGCACCTGGGAAAGATAGGTGATAAAAGCGGTCAGAGAACCGATCTCCATCCCGCCTACCATGATCTGCCGTCCGGCAACCCATACCACGATCAGCGTGGTCAGATTGATGGCAAGAGTGGAGACAGGCTGCATCAGGATCATCATTTTAAGCGCGGAAACGCTCTTTTCCATCAGTGCCGTGTTGATCACGCGGAATTTTTTCTTTTCATGCTCTTCCCGTACAAATGATTTGATCACCTTTTCATTGGTGATCGTCTCCCCGATACCGGTGTTGAGCGTGTCGATCTGTTCCTGCATGGCGGTATAACGCGGGGATGCAGTTTTGATGATGAGAAAAGTGGCAAGCGCCAGAAAGGGCAGGACGATCAGGATCACCATGGCGATCTCGGCATTCAGCTGAAAAGACATGATGAGCGCTCCCACCAGCATGACCGGGCTGCGGAAAAAGCCCCTCATCAGTGTCTGCAGGAAAGTCTGCACCTGTGTGATATCGTTGGTCACGCGGGTGATCAGAGAGCCGGTGGAGAAACGGTCGATATCAGAAAAGGAGAATGTCTGGATCCGGCTGAAGGCATCCCGCCGGACGCCCGCGGCCACCCGCGCCGAACCTCTGACCGCAAAGAAAGCGCCCAGCACGCCGAAGGCCAGCATGGCCGCCGCGATCAGCAGCATATAGAAGCCGTTCTCCAAAATATAAGGTATATCCCCGGTAGCGGCTCCCCGATCGATGATATTCGCGTTGATGAACGGCAGGATAAATTCTCCGGAGGCCTCCAGCGTCATAAAGAGCGGCGCCAGCAGAAAACAGTACCAGTGCTTTTTGATGTGTTCCTTATATTTCTTCATCTGTTTCTCCTCGTTTTGCCAAAAAATGCTTTCCACTATTATAAACGAAAGAGATTCTTTTTTTCAAGAAGTCAGTCTTCACGAAAGAGCCGCATATGATTTTTCTTGTCAGCCGCGCCGCTGCAGGTTATACTGAATCTGTAAGATTCCGCTTCAGGAGGTTTCCCATGAAACACTTAAAAAAAATCGGCTTTTTTTCTGTGCTGCTCCTGATCGCCGCCGCCGTGTTTTTCATCTGGTTTTTCTTCCGGACCTGGCCGCTGCGTTTCCATGCGGAGTTTGACAGCTTTTTCGGAAAAGGGAACTGGAAACAGGTTTCCTCTGAAACGAAGGAAAGCTTTATGTATTCCGTCTACCACCGTTCCAGCATATCTTCTCTTTCCAAAAACCGTCCCGGCCTGTTCCATGAATGGGACATCGCCTTCACCAACCGCAGCGGAGAAACGGAAATCTGGACCATCTCCGATCACACCATGCGGATCAATCAGGACAAATACTGGCTTCTCAGCCCCAATCGCTACTCCGCCAGACAGGCCCTCACCCTGGAGCTGATGGATCTGTCATCCTACATGGCGGGAGATCAGGTTCTCGACGAAATTCTGGGGACGATCCTTTCAGACCGGGAAGCGGACTGCATTGACGCGTACATTTCCTACCGACACGGAAATCCGCCGCCCGGCATGTACAGCCGTCTCATCCGGGAACCATGGTTTACTGTGGACCGGATCACGGCCGCAGAGTATCTGCAGACGGATCTTTACGATTTTTATCTGCGCATTCTCGCCTACAACTACAAAGTGGAAAAACTCACGCCGGGGGAACAGGCGCATCTGTTCGGAAGCCTTGAAGAAATCGAAGAGGCGCTCCAGGAAGCCTTTGGAGAATATGCAGATTATGATATTTATCTGGGGGAAGGTTATGCCGCGGAATTCTCCGGGAATAAGGCGGCACAGGGACAGTTCTGATGAAAATACATGAGAAAGGATATGGGACAAGGCCAATGAGAGAGCCAGAAAGAGAACAAACTATGAAAGACGTATCGCTGCTGAAGGAAGCTTTATTCCGTCTGCTGGCGGAAAAAGGAGCCCGGCTGATGGGCATCGCGGATCTGACAGGAATCGTCAGTGGCAGCATGACAACGGGCATTTCCGTCGCAGTTCCCGTTCCCAGACATATCGTAAGGGACCTGCAGACTGCTCCCACAAAGGAATATTACGACGCCTATCATTCTCTGAATGCGCAGTTGGATGATATCGTTTCATGCGGAGCGGCTTTTCTTCAGGAAAACGGGTATCAGGCATACGCCAATACCACCCGCGTCGTAAAAGCGGATTCCAACTGGCGCACCCCTCTCCCTCATAAAACCGTTGCCACCAGGGCCGGTCTGGGCTGGATCGGGAAAAGCTGCCTGCTCATCACCGGAAAATACGGCAGCGCAGTCCGGCTTTCCAGCCTGCTCACCGACGCTCCTTTGCCCTGCGAAGAACCGATAACGGAAAGCCGCTGTGAGGCATGCACCGTCTGCGTGCACGCCTGCCCCGCCCATGCCCTGACCGGAGAAATGTGGCATGCAGGGATGGAAAGGGAAGCTCTCTTTCATAAGGAAGACTGCAAGAAAACACAGATCCAGCGGATGAAGCAGGCAACCGGCATCGAAACAGACCTGTGCGGTCTCTGCTTTGCCGTATGTCCTTATACGCTGAGGTATCTGAATTTTCATACTTCATAATACTGTGACTGGGCATTCCATAGCTCAAAAATGACGGGCATAAAAATACCACCGTTCATTCCTGACCAGTGGTATTTATATTCTATATATGCTTAACCAGATAATTATTTGGCAGGCGTAGCATCCTCCTGCATCTCTCGGGTCTCCCCTGTCAGTACCATCGGCGTGTGGTCGCTACGAAATCTGCCACCTCAAATAATTATCTGGATAAAGCCTTTTCAGTATATGCTAATTTTACCGCAGTTATGCCTTTTTGCAAAGAACTTCATTATTCCGCAGTCTTTGTTGAAACCGCTTTCGGCTTTCTCCAATAACTGTAATAATTGAATTTTTATACTCTGGGTTATCTGTTGATACGACTAATCTAAGCGCCACATTGATATATTTGCCATCCAGTGAAAATTCTTTACAAACAAGCGCTGTATTCTTTTTGTCTTTAAAGATATAGTCAGGATCCTGAAGAATACTACTTTAATGATTTTTCAACATTTTCAGGCAACTGTTAGGGGAAAGTTTTATATTTTATGGCTACATCCTTCCCTTTTTTAATGATACCATTGCGCCTGGGCGACATACATTTCCCTGTATTTTCCATTCCTGTCCATCAGTTCTTCATGGGTCCCTTCTTCAACGATCTGCCCCGCATCCATTACCACAATGCGGTCTGCGATCTTACAGCTTCCCATCCGATGCGTCACCAATATGGCCGTTTTATCCTTCGCCATTGCCCTGAACTCATTATATAGCGCATATTCCTCCATCGGATCGATCGAAGCGGTAGGCTCATCCAAAACGATAACCTCATGCTCCCTATACATTCCCCTTGCGATCGCAACCCTCTGCCATTGTCCTCCGGAAATGTCTGTGCCGCCAAATTCCGTAGATAAAACGGTATCCATTCCTTTCGGATAATCCTCCCCATCAACGTCAATATCAACCTCTTCCAGAATCCGATTTACTTTATCCGTTTTCTGCTCGTTGAAAGCGCTGATAATAACATTATCTTCCAGAGTCATTTTGTACTTTTGATAGTTTTGAAATACTCCCGATATTTTTCGTTGATAACTCTGCATCTTCGTATTTTTGGTATTTACCTGACCAATACGGACTTCTCCCTGAGCAGGTCTGTATAATCCGATCAGAAGCTTTACCAACGTGCTTTTTCCGGCTCCGTTCTCCCCGACGATCGCCGTGGTCTCACCGTTTCTGATGGTCAGGCTGACATTCTTCACCGCCATTCCTTCACTTCCTTTGTACGAGAACGAAACATTTTCCAGCCGGATTCCCTTTGAGTAATCCACTGTTGCTTCTTCTCCCTGCATTTCTTCCATATCAAGGAATTTCATATAATTTATCACCATGCTCATTTTTTCAAAAGCCCCTCCCAACTGCTGCCCGACCGCGCTTTCAATCATATCGAACATAACCGCAACAGATGAGAAAACAGCTGCAAAGGCACCAACGCTTATGCTGCCATTTATCACGTAATACACCAGCAGCAGGAGTACGCCCACATACCCCAGCAGCGTAATAAACCGCATCAGGATTTCCAACCAGGCCATTTTCCCATAACATTTCCATGCCCTGCCGTTTATTTTTTCTATGGTTTCCCTGATCAGCCTTGAAAAATAGCGGTATGCGCCAAGCATCCGGGTTTCCTTAAAATACTCACGTCCGGTAACGCATTCCTGATAGTAGGCATACTCTCTTCTGTAAGGTACTGTTTCATCTTCAAGCTCTGAAAACGCATGAATGCGTATGTACTGACAAATAACTATAGGTACAAAGACAAGAAAAATACATATGGATAGGACCGGCTTTAATGTGTACAGATAAATACTCATCAAAATCATATACGGTACCTGTGAAAACATTACGACCATAAACGCTTCTAAGACAAAGGTACATCCCGAAACCCCGCTCCCCTGAAACGCCTTATTCACATGATCCAGAAATTCCGTATCCTCAAACAGCACGGGATCCAGTTTTACCGCTTTCTTATGCATGCGTTTCTCAAATTTACCAATCAGGACAACATGCACGGAAGTCCCCAGATAATTGTCACATCCGTTTAATATATGGCTTGTCAGAATTGCAGCCATCAAAAATAAGAATGAAAAAAAGATTGCCGGACTGACTGCTCTCTCCCGGGCTCCCAGACTGACACTGTTAAAAAACAACTCTGTCCCATATGTGACCACGATCTGAACTACGCCATTTGCAAACAGCACAAGACTATAGAGCAACATTCTGACAGGACATTCTGTAAATGCCGCCTTATACAGTCTTCCCATAATGTGAAAGAGATCATAACCCGGTTGTTTTTTCTCTTTATCACTCATTGATACCAGCTCCTCTGACTTTCATACATTTCATAATATAGTTGATGATTTTCCATCAGTTTCTCATGACTTCCGGATTCAACAATTTTCCCATGATCCAACACCAGTATCTGATCCGCCAATTTTACCGATCCCAGCCGATGGCTGATCAGGATCGTTGTCTTATCATCACTCGCTTTTTGAAAATCCCGATAAACCTCAGACTCGGATATGGGGTCCAGAGCCGCAACAGGCTCATCCAGCAGATACACGGGAGCATTGTTCGCATATGCTCTTGCCAGCGCCATCCGCTGCCATTCGCCGCCGGACAGATCTACCCCGGAAGGCCGTATCCTTCCCAGCGGCGTATCAATTCCATCCGAAAGCTTATCTGCCACACTTTCCAGATCAAACTTTCGCAGTATTTTCCTGACGTTTTCTTCTGATATAGCCGCATCAGCCAGTTTCAGATTGTCTCTCATCGAAATGGCATACTTTCCGAAATCCTGATACACAATGGAAAACATTCCCTTCAGATCGGCAAGATCATACTCCCTGAGCTCCTTACCATTGATCAATATTTTTCCGGAATAATCAGAGTATAAGCCCGACAGCAGCTTTATAATGGTGCTTTTCCCTTCCCCGTTTTTCCCCACGATAGCATAATGAACGCCCGCTTTCATTTTGAAGGATATGTGGTCCAGAACCTTTTTTTCGCTGTTCGGATACGAAAAGGAAACATCCGCGAACTCAATGCTGTCCAAAAGCATCTGCGTATTTTTTTCGCTTATGGCATCAGCTTTCTCACGAAGCAGCGCCACATTTTTTACTTCCAGAATATAATGAACCAGTTCCGTCAGTTTATCGATATATTCTCTGAAATCCCATGACATACTCTCAATCAAAGAGATACAGGAGGTTGTCAATGACATGAACATACCGACGGTAATGATTCCCTTCACTGCGGGCAATAGCAAAGCGACAATCGCTATTGCCAGAGTGATCGCAGTAAAAATACTGCCCATCTCCAATTTCATATACCATGTACGGTATGCCTTTAATGTCATATCCGCGCTCAGGTCATATTGTTCTTCCCACTTTCGATCAATAAACTCACCGAATCCAAATAAAGTCCTCTCCTGCGCCGCATCACGCCCCAAAACCACATCTGTCAGGTATTCACACTTGCGGTCGCATTCAGTAACCTCCTGTTTTGCTTCATAGGTTGCCTTTCCACTTTTCAGGGATAACCAGATCAGGGGAACAGATACTATTACCAATAGTATACCTTCCCACCATATGTAAGTCGTAAGGACTATAACAATACCGGCAATTTTGAAAAGCAGGCATAAAAATCGAATCATCGTTTCAAAAAATTCTCTGACTTTTGCCTCCGGCTGGTCAGATACGCGCTTTAACAGATTCCATGTGTCTTTATTTTCGATATACTCATATTCCAGTTTCGCTCTTTTTTCGATAATATCTGCCGAAAACGTTGTCCTCAGCCTGTTTTCAAAACGAATCCACACTAATCTCAGCAGGGTCCCACCAATCCATTGAAATGCGATCATAGAAGCAGCCATAGCCGCGGAAAAGAATACATCAGCAAGGTCCTGAGTCCCGCCTGCAAGGCTGATAACATGGTCGATAAATTCTGCAACATACAGGATCTGCAAAGCTGGAACAAACGCTGATACGATCGTATACATACAGATAATCAGCAGGCACGCCGGAGCCGCTGCTATTCCGATCTTGATTATATCAATGACCGGATATTTCCATTTATATTTTCTCATTTTCTATCCCCCATCCGAAATTTTTTTATAAACCACATTGGCCGGCAGACCACCAAGCCTGCATTACAGCCACTCCTTTCCCTGAAAGTATTCTCCTTTTAGTATAAAGGAAGACAAAGGCATTTGTCTGTCATGAGAATCATTATAATAAAAGTCGTGAAATTTTCCGTCAGGCCCCACTCCTGTTTTCGGAATTTAGATCATATCAAAAATGGTCTTATCCTGACATGGAAAACTAAAGATATTTTGTAATGATTATTGCCCCCCAAAATATATCGTGCTATATTTCAATTGAACAAAGCAGCTTCCGCTGATCAAAAAAAGGAAAGATCATATTTATGAATATAAAAGGAAAAAAATGGCAAAACACCTGTATATGCAGCCCCCTGTTTAAAAACGTAAAGCCGCTTCAGCTGCTCCACCGGGAATGGGATTCCCGGTTTCAGGCACCTGTACATCGGGAGGATTTGAAAAACAATCATACCATATTCCGCAAGACGTTTGT
>DWYY01000165.1 GCA_019118445.1 Candidatus Eisenbergiella merdipullorum
CTTTGTAGATCTTCCCGGTGCGGTAGATCCACATATAGCTCTTGCTGTTTGCGGGGCGCCCATCCTTCGATACCATGACCGGAGTTTCATCGGCCTGCAGCACATGGTAACGATACAGTTCTTTATGAAGATGATCATAAAGGATTCCCAGATACCGGTCCGCACACTGGATCATCCAGTTCGCCATTACCTGCCTGGAAATGTGGATGTCATTCCGCAGGAATTCCTGACTGATCCGGTACAGAGGAAGCACGTTTACATACTTGGCATTCGTGATGCTTGCCGCCAGAGATGGAGTCAGGATGCTGTTTCGCAGCAGGTCTTTCGGACGGTCCGCCTTAACGATCGTCTGATCGTCCCTGCCGGTATAGACAGCTGCATGATGCTCTTCGACTGTATACACGGCTGGCTGAACACGGACTCTTTTGTAGACTTCATCCGGAAGCTGCTTCCAGCCGTCTTCACCAAAGAGTTCCTGTAGTTTTTCGTCTGAAAGAGTATGAGGGATCACTTCAACTGGAAGATCTTTTAAATCTTCCTCACGTTTCCATTTCCTTTTTCGACGGCTGACCTGGATCACATCCTCTTCGGCAGGCTCAACGATATAAAGAGTTTCTGTCAGGGCTTCTGCTTCGTTAAAGATGAGTTCCAGTTCTAACTGACCTGCTATGACATCCAGTTTTTCAGAAGAACGCCCATAGCGTTTATTGTTTGCGTCAGCGATCTGCTCGATCAGATGCTCCATGTTTGCGTTCAGCTGGCTCAACTGATCCTGCATGGACAGGATCACTGCCACGAGTGTTTCTTTGCTGAAGCTGTTCAGTTCTTCTGGTGAGCAGATCTTTGACATGTCCGGTACTCCTTTGTTTTGCTGGAACTATTGTACCGCAAAACAAAAGAAAAAGCGAACCACACAATAAGATCGTTCGTCATTCTCACCATAGGACTCCATAATTAAATGAATGCAATAAGACCCAGCTGTGGATAACTTCCAATTTATCCAAGACGATGAATGCAAAAAGATTTTTTATTTTCTCTGTTTTGCACAATGCCTTACAGGAGATCCTGGGGATGCATTCCTGGATCGGATGTCTGGAGACGATCTCCAGCCCCTGCATCAATGCCTGATATTGTTCCGGTGTGATCTCTAGTGCCCCTTCTTTTGTACGGGGCCAGCTGAAACCGCCCAGCTCCAGCCTTTTGTGAAGGAGAAGAGATCCGTCGCCTTCCCATACAAGTCCCTTGATACGGTCACTGCGTCTGCCACAGAAGAGAAAAAGGATGTCTTTTTCGTATGGATCCAGCTGGAAGCTGAATTTCACAATGGATGCCAGTCCATCAATCCCACGGCGTAGATTTGTGTATCCGGCAGCGATATAGACCCGCTGGAATCCGGTTGCATTATGCAGCACTCAGGATTCCTCCAATCCTTGAAAGGAGCGCATCCGAAGCGGAATTCGATATCTCCATGATGATATCTCCTTTTCGGATCACAAGATCCGGATGGAAAACCGAAGCTGTGCTCTGAGAAGAAGATGGGATCTTGATCTCGGTAAAAGAGACTGTTCCCTGAGTTGTTGGCACCATCTCCTGATCCGACCCTATAATTGCAGGCAATGATGAATTCTGGGAATTTTCGAAAGCTTCTCTTCGCAGGATCCTCTGCCAGCAGAAGAACTGCTTTTCTGAGATCCCATTGGCTCTGCACCAGGCAGTTTTAGACATTCCGCTGTTTATGCATTCATTCATGATTTTGGCCCAGTGCTCCGCACGGACCTGATGTGTGATCTTATCCATAGGGACAACTCCTTTAAAAAACTTGTAGTTTTCTGGAGTTATTATCTCATGGATAGATAAAACTAGCACGGTACTAGTGATTTACCGGATACTTTCATACAAATCTTTACATTTGCTTTCTCTGAAAAATTGACCTCAAATTCAAGCGAAGCACACAAAAAAATTGCTATGCTAATAAGCAAAGGCACATTGATCACAGTACCGATCATACTGCAAATCAAATGAATAACCGAGATATAGATATCAAAAAGCTATCACGCCACACACTAAGAGCCGGGAAGTCCGCTGTTTATGCGGCTTCCCGGCTCTCTATTTACTATTCGAACTCAATCGTTCCCGGCGGCTTGGAAGTCAGATCATACAGCACCCTGTTAACTCCCCTCACCTCATTGATGATCCGGTTCATCACCCGGGAGAGCACTTCAAAGGGAATCTCCGCCGCCTCCGCAGTCATAAAATCCGATGTGATCACCGCTCTCAGCGCCACCGCATAATCATATGTTCTCTCATCCCCCATAACACCGACGGAGCGCATATTGGTGAGTGCCGCAAAATACTGGCCCAGGCCCTTGTCGGCGCCGGATTTTGCCAGCTCCTCGCGGTAGATGGCGTCGGCATCCTGCACGATGCGGACCTTGTCCGCAGTCACCTCTCCCACAATGCGCACGCCCAGACCGGGGCCGGGGAAGGGCTGACGGTACACCAGATATTCGGGCAGGCCCAGCTCCAGGCCGGCGCGGCGGACCTCATCCTTGAACAGCAGGCGTAAGGGTTCGATGATCTCCTTGAAATCCACGTAGTCGGGAAGGCCGCCCACGTTGTGGTGGGATTTGATCACGGCGGATTTTCCAAGGCCGCTTTCGATCACGTCGGGGTAAATCGTGCCCTGTACCAGGAAATCCACCTTTCCGATCTTCTTCGCTTCCTCTTCAAAAACGCGGATGAATTCCTCACCGATGATCTTGCGCTTCTTTTCCGGATCGGTCTGACCGGCGAGCTTTGCATAAAAACGTTCCTGGGCGTTGACGCGGATGAAGTTCAGGTCATACTGTCCTTTGGGGCCGAAAACCGCTTCCACCTCGTCGCCTTCGTTTTTGCGGAGCAGGCCGTGATCGACAAAAACACAGGTGAGCTGCTTGCCCACAGCCTTGGAAAGAAGCACCGCAGCCACGGAGGAATCCACGCCGCCGGAAAGGGCGCAGAGCACCTTGCCGTCTCCGACCTTTTCCCGGATCTGGGCGATGGTGGTCTCCACGAAGGAGTCCATCTTCCAGTCGCCGCTGCAGCCGCAGACCTTATATACGAAATTAGAAAGCATTTTCACGCCTTCCTGGGTGTGCATCACTTCCGGATGAAACTGTACCGCATACAGCTTCTTTTCCGCATTTTCCATGGCAGCCACCGGGCAGACCGGGGTATGGGCCGTCACGCGGAAATTTTCAGGAGCCTTTTCAATATAGTCCGTATGGCTCATCCAGCAGATCGTTTTGGGGGATACATCCTCAAAAAGCATGGAGGAGTTGTCCACCTCGACCTCCGTCTTGCCGTATTCGCTCACAGGAGCAGTGGTCACCTTTCCGCCGTTCATATGAGCCATGAGCTGAGAACCATAGCAGATACCGAGAATCGGAATTCCGAGCTCGTAAATCTCGCTGCTGCAGGTCGGGGAATCCTCCTTATATACACTGTTCGGACCGCCTGTGAAAATGATGCCTTTGGGCTTCATTTCCCGGATTTTCTCAATGCTCATCGTGAAAGGATGCACTTCGCAGTAAACATTGCATTCCCTGACTCTCCGGGCGATCAACTGATTATACTGACCGCCGAAGTCCAGGACAATAACCATTTCTCTCTCCATGTTCTCCTCCGTTCTTCATGATTTTCTGCTGGAAATACGTTTTATTATAAAGTAGAGATGTCTGGCCTGTCAATTTTCTTCTTCACGCTTTCTGTCTCTGCATAGCCGTTTCCCATTTGTGGCCGCGGTAACGGATGGTGTAGCAGATGGCCCGGAAGATCCAGTCGACGATCATTGCCGCCCAGACGCCCAGCAGGCCCAGATGGAACACATAAGTGAACAGATAGGCCGCGCCGATCCGGAATACCCACATGGAAAAAATAGCGATGATCATCGTCCCGATCACGTCACCTGCAGAACGGAGTGTATTGGGAATGGTGAATGAAGGCACCCAGAACAGGATTGCCATGATATTGTGGAAGCGCATCACCTGGATCGCCATCCGGGAGGCCTCCGGTCCCAGGTTATACAGCTTAACCAGAACAGGCACGCTGACAAAAAGGAGCACGGACATCAGCGTGGTCAGCGCTATCGCTATTTTCATCATTTTTCTGGTGTAATACCGTGCCTGATCGATCTCTCCGGCGCCAATACAGACGGCGGACACGCTCACCAGCCCCAGGTTGATGGCAGAGCCGAACAGGATATTCCAGTTTGCCAGGGTATTCGCGGTCGCGTTTGCCGCGATCGCGGAGGTCCCCATCGTGGAAACCACGCTGAGCACCAGAATCTTGCCCAGCTGGAACATGCTGTTTTCCAGGCCGTTCGGGACGGCAATATAGAGGATCCGTTTGATCAAGACAGGATTAAAGCGGAAACGGACCTGACCGCAGAAATTGATGTCCCGCGCAGGATTGAACATCATCACCAGGATCACGACGGCGCCCACATAGCGGGAAACGGTGGTGGGAATCGCAGCTCCCGCCACACCCCATTTCAGGCCATAGATGCAGATGGTATTTCCGACCAGGTTGACCGCGTTGATCAAGAGGGAAATCCACATGGTCACGCGCGCATTGTTCATGGCACGGAATATGGCCGCACAGGAATTGTAGATAGCAAGTCCCGTAAAGGAGATCGCCGTGATGATCAGGTAGGTTTTCGCCGACTGCATAACGTCCGCTTCGATCTGTCCGAACATCAGGCGCAGCAGTCCGTCATGAAAGGCGATAAAGATAATGGAAATGACCAGCGCCAGACTGGAGGCAAACATCAGAATCTGCCAGGCGACCTTGCTGGCCTCCTCCTTATGCTTCTGTCCCAGATAGTGCCCGGCAACCACGGCTCCGCCTGTCGCCAGTGCAGAAAAAACGTTGATGAGCAGGATATTCACCGTATCCACCAGAGAAACCCCGGAAACCGCGGCTTCACCCGCTGCGGATACCATGATCGTATCTGCCATGCCCACCGCGATCGCCAGCGTCTGCTCAATGATCAGAGGAATGATCAGTTTCTTCAAATCCTGATTGGAATACAGCAGCTTTCCATTCTGATTCTTTCCGTCCCGGATCTTTTCGTCCTGCATTTTTCCGCCCCGCCTTTTCTCTTTCGCCGCTTTTTCAAGCTGCTGTGAAAACATGCCTGCACACCAATTGATATTTGGAAAAAAATTCCACAGCAGCTTTTGTAAGAGTTCTTTCTTATTTTATTCCGTTTTGCATCTGATGTAAATACTTTTCTCGCGTTGCCATCCCGCCTCTGATGTGACGTTCTGATTTGTTCACATCCAGGACCTTCCTGGCCTCTTTTGCAAGCGACGGATTGATCTGGGCCAGACGCTCGGTGACATCTGCTGGTGTCCCATTAGGAATAAAAAATTTTGAGGTTTTGGAGTATCGGCCCTATGGGCTGCTACTCCATCGCCTCGACAGCCGCAAACACATCCTCAAACTTCCAGGTTATCCGGATGTGCTCTGCGTCAAATACCAGAACCTTCTCTACAAAGGTCTGTTCCAACTCTTTAGTTAATGTCTCCGCATAACGGTACTTCTGAACCAGCCTGGAAAACTCACTGAGTTTTGTCTCCCCATTTTCTCTGGCCTCCCGCTCCATGCGAATCTGTTTCAGCTGCTTCTGGACTTCTTCCAGCTGAAAATTCACACGATTTCTTTCCGAGATATATTCCTCGCGGCTTAACCTGCCATCCCGGTACTTCTCA
>DWYY01000019.1 GCA_019118445.1 Candidatus Eisenbergiella merdipullorum
TGGGTGCGTCAGCGGGCTGAGCTGGTGTCTGGCCGGTGTGCTCTGGTGCATCACCATTGTCGGCATTCCGGTTGGACTGCAATGCTTCAAATTCGCTTCACTCTGTTTTTTCCCTTTTGGAAAGGAAATCCATTACGGCGGCGGGGCGGGCTCCCTGCTCCTGAATATCATATGGATTCTGGTGTCCGGGCTGCCGCTGGCCATTGAATCGGCGGTTATGGGCTGTCTTCTGTGCGTCACCGTCATCGGCATTCCCTTTGGGCTGCAGCATTTTAAAATCGCGAAGCTGGCGCTGATGCCGTTTGGGTCGGAAGTGGTGTAAGCCGTGCGATATCCTCAAACCGGATCTGCGTGTTCACGATCCGCAGCCAGCCTTCTGTTCGGTTGATTCCGGAAACCATGCCCTTTACGCTGACATATTCCCCGTCCTGGAAATATTCCGCCTCAACCATGTCCATTTTCCCGATCCTGGAAAGCTCTCTGTTCAGCTCCTCCCGTTCCTCTTCCGACAGACTCCGCTTCGGGACGCGCACCCGCTCCTTTTCCCGGAGCGCCTCCTGAAACCCCTTCAGCGCATCGAAAGGCATGAACTGCTTTGCCCGGTCCGCCCGGTCCATCTTAGGCCTTATTCTGTTCCGTTTTCCTGTTCTTTCCATCTGTTCTCTCCCCTGTTTTCATTTTCATCGCCCGCTTCCGGCTCCTGCTCTGCCATATCCCCGGTCAGCTCTTCGCTGAATTCTCCGCTCTTATGGCCTCCGATCTGACGGTTGCGTTCTATCGTGGTCCCCGCTTCCTGCAGATCCATTCCCCGGAGAATGGCATTTTTCCCGAATTTTTTCTTGATTTCCAACGCTGCCTTCTGCGCCCTTCTGTCCCGCTCCGTCTCCTCCCTGTCCGAAAACAGGCTATACTGCACATAGGCTTCCTGCGTTACGTTGTTGGCCGTCAGGCTCAGACGGCGGATGGGAAGCGCCGGATCCGTGATCCGGTCATAAACCTCACAGACGTGGGGGACGATGGCCCGGTAGGTGTTCGCCGCTTCCGGAAGCGATGCCGTCCCATGCACATGTCCCAGCTTCAGGGCGTTGGAATAGCCCAGAGAAAGGGTCACGGATTCCGTAACCAGTCCACGGTCCGCAAGCTCCAGACAAAGAGCATCCGTCATCTCCTTCACCACCAGACGGCATTCCTCGTGGGTATAGTCCCGCGCCAGCACCTGTCCGCTGGAGATGGAGCTGTTGTCCGGACGGTATGCCTTGATATCCGCCATGGTCACGCTCTCCCGCCCCCAGGCATGATCGATCAGAAGCTCCGCGTCCACGCCGAACATCCGGTAAAGCGCATCCTCGTCCGCCTGCACCACGTCCTTCATGGTCAAAATCCCCAGGCTTCCCAGACGTTTTACCGTCCCCCGCCCGATCCGCCAGAAATCCGTCAGCGGCCTGTGCTCCCACAGGGTCTTCCGGTACAGCTCCTCTGTCAGAAAACCGATATGATCCTCCGCATGCTTTGCCGTAATGTCCAGCGCTACCTTTGCCAGATACAGGTTTGTCCCGATTCCCGCCGTCGCCGTGATGCCGGTCTCCCTCTTCACATCCTCCATGATCGTTACGGCGAGCTGCCTAGCGGTCATTCCATACATGCTCAGATAATCCGTCACATCCAGAAAGGCTTCATCAATGGAATAGACATGGATGTCCTCCTTCGCCACATATCTTAAATAAATAGCGTAGATATTGGCAGAATATTCAATATAGAGCTTCATCCGCGGCGGCGCCATGATATAGGGGATCTGCTTAGGGATCTCAAATACCCGGCAGCGGTTCTTCACCCCCAGAGCCTTCAGAGAAGGCGAGACCGCCAGACAGATCGTTCCCCCTCCCCGTTCCGGATCCGCCACCACCAGATTTGTGGTCAGCGCGTCCAGACAGCGCTCCACACACTCCACCGACGCGTAGAAGGATTTTAAATCGATACAGAGATAGCTTCTGGTTTCCATTTCCCTTTTTCCTGCGCTGCAGTTTATATCCGACAGAGCCGTTACTTGCCGATGCACTTTTAACAGAATTTTTCTTAAAATACAGTATACCGGCTTTTGAAAAGATTATGTCAGAACATATGTTCTTATTTCAGGATAGCACAAACGTTTTAGAAATACAATATACGCGGATTTCCTTCCCCACCTTCCAAATAAAATATTCCTCTAATCTTGTGAACCCCTGAGAAATCCGCTATAATCGGAAGTGTTGAGTTTCAATAAGACTGAATGCGGCCCTGCGGCCGCCAAAAGGGGTAGATATGAAGATCGAACTGCAGAATCTCACAAAAAAATTTCCGGCCCGCGGCAGAAAGGGGGGCGAGGTCACTGCCGTCAACAATTTTTCCTTTGAAATCCCGGACGGGGAGCTGATCGCCCTGCTCGGGCCATCCGGCTGTGGGAAGAGCACCACGCTGAACATGATCTGCGGCCTTGAGAAGCCCACCGGAGGCAAAATCTTTTTTGGCGATGAGGATGTGACGGCGCTTCCGCCGGAGTTACGGGGCGTGGGCATGGTGTTTCAGAATTATGCCCTTTATCCGCATCTGACTGTGCGGCAGAACATCCTATTCCCGCTGGAAAATCTCAAGGGAAAGGCACGTCCCTCTAAAGAAGAAATGAACCGGAGGGCCACGGAGACGGCCCGGCTGGTCCAGATCGAAGAGTTGATGGACCGGAAACCCAGAGAGCTTTCCGGCGGTCAACAGCAGCGTGTGGCGATCGCGAGAGCGCTTGTAAAGATGCCCCGCGTTCTTCTGCTGGACGAGCCTCTGTCCAACCTGGATGCCAGACTTCGCCTGCAGACCAGGGAGGAAATCCGCAAGATCCAGAAAGAAACCGGGATCACCACGGTTTTCGTCACCCATGACCAGGAGGAAGCCATGAGCATTTCCGATCATATCGCGGTGATGAGAGACGGTGTCCTGATGCAGCACGGCAGGCCGCAGGAGGTTTACGACGATCCAGCGAACCTGTTTGTGGCACGCTTCCTGGGAACTCCGCCCATCAATGTGTTTCAGGGCGAGGTGAAAGATGGCCAGGTCTATATCGGGGAGGAAGCGGTCCTTTTCGCAAACGGCGTACCTGACCAGGAGGTATGGATAGGCATCCGCCCGGAAGGATTTATTCCCCGTCCGGACGGCGAGCTTGGCTGTGCCCTGTCCAGGGTTGAAGTCATGGGCCGGGACATCAGCATCGTGTCTACTCACGACGCCTGCACGAATCAGACGATCCGCGCGATCATAAACGCTGATACGCAGGTAGATACTTCTGCCCGCACCGTGCGTTTTTCGCTGAAGCCTGGAAAGGTCTTTCTGTTCCATAAGCAGAGCGAGGAGAGAATCCGCTTTGCCGCCAGATAATGGAGGATTTGCTATGAACGACCAAAATAAAAAAGCCTGGCTGTATCTCCTGCCGGCGCTGGTTTTTCTGATTCTTTTTATGGTATATCCACTGATCGACGTTTTCATCTACTCTCTGGAAGAAGGCTATAATTTCGCTTCCCAGACCTATTACGGCGTCGGTCCCTACAACTATTCCTATGTCCTGCACGACCCTTACTTCCTGCAGGCAGTGAAAAATACCTTTCTGCTTGTTATCATCACGGTTCCGGTTTCCACCGGGCTTGCCCTCCTGATCTCCGTGGGGTTAAGCTCCATCAGGCCCCTGCGTGAGCTTTACCAGACCATCTATTTTCTGCCTTATGTGACCAACACCCTGGCCGTCGGCCTGGTTTTCATGGTCCTGTTCCAAAAAACAGAATATACAGACGGCCTGGTCAACCTCCTGATCGAAGCTCTCGGCGGTTCGCCCGCGGATTTCATCGACGGTCCCTACTGGGCGAAGATGTTCGTTCTCTGTTTTTACACAGTCTGGGTGGTCCTTCCCTTTAAGATACTTGTCCTGACCAGCGCGCTGGCCTCGGTGAACCAGGATTATTACAAGGCCGCCAGGGTGGACGGCACATCAAAGCTGAGAACCTTCACGAGGATCACGCTCCCGATGATCTCCCCCATGATCTTTTACCTGGTGATCACCGGCTTCATCGGCGCCTTCAAGGCGTACAGCGATGTGGTGGCGCTGTTCGGAACAGACCTGAACGCTGCGGGGATGAACACCATCGTGGGCTATGTGTATGATATGCTCTACGGCGCAAGCGGCGGCTATCCGTCCTACGCTTCGGCGGCGGCCATCATCCTGTTTGCCATTGTCCTCACCATCACCTGCATCAATCTTCTGGTGAGCAGAAAACACGTTCAATATTAATATCGGAAGCCCGGCTGGAAGAGCCTGTCTGAATGCCGCCAGCATGCGGCGGAATGGAGATCAATATGGAACCACAAATGGATTTTTCAAAAAAGCAGAAGGCAGCGGCAAGACGCAGCAAGATCGGAAAGGCAGTCACTTACTTTTTCCTGAGCGTCTGGGCCCTGATCGTTCTGTTCCCCTTTTACTGGATGCTTCTGACTTCGGTAAAAAGCTACAGCTCCTACAACGCGGAGCATATTCCCACTTTTTTTACTCTCTCGCCCACGCTTGAGAACTATAAGGATGCCTTTACGACAGTTCCCCTGCTGGGCTACCTGATAAACACCTTGATCTTCACCGTGGCGACCACGGCGCTGATGGTTGTGGTCAGCACCCTTGCGGCCTATGCCTTCGCGCGTCTCCGTTTCTGGGGAAAAGACCTGCTGTTTACGCTGTTCCTTTCGCTGATGATGATCCCCAATGAGCTAGTGGTCATCACTAACTTTGTCACGATCACCAACCTGGATCTGCGCAATACCTTCACCGGGCTGATCCTGCCGTCCGTCACCTCTGTGTTCTACATTTACCTCCTGAAGGAAAATTTTGAGCAGGTTCCGGACGAGCTGTACCGGGCCGCCAAGGTGGACGGCACCTCCGACCTGAAATATCTCCTGAAAGTGATGGTCCCCATCTGTCGTCCCACCATCGTCACCATCACCATACTGAAGGTCATCGAATGCTGGAATTCCTACGTCTGGCCGCGCCTGATCACCGACGATCCGGCATACTTCCTGGTGTCCAACGGCATCCAGGAGATCCGGGAAAACGGCTTAGGACGGGAAAATATCCCGGCGATGATGGCTGCAGTGGTGGTGATCTCTGTTCCACTCATCGTTCTGTTTCTGATCTTCCGCAGAAAAATCATGGAGGGCGTATCGAGAGGAGGCATGAAAGGATGAGAAGGCATACAGACTGGCCGAAAAGGTTTATGAAAAAAATCCTGAGTTCCGCCGCGCTCTGCCTGACGGCGGCGCTTTTGGCAGGCTGCCACGGGCAGCGTGAGCAGGCCGCCTTTACAGTCCCGGAGGAATTTGACACCTCACGGAACTATGAGATCACTTTCTGGGCCAAAAACGATACCAACGTCCGGCAGACCGATATTTACAAGCAGGCGATTGCGGACTTTCAGGAGCTTTACCCCAATATCACCGTCAATCTCCGCCTGTACACGGATTACGGCAAAATCTATAATGACGTGATCACCAACATTTCCACTGGGACTACGCCTAACGTCTGCATCACCTATCCGGACCACATTGCGACCTATCTGACGGGAGACAACGTGGTGGTTCCGCTGGACGATCTTTTTTCCGATGAAAAATACGGCCTGGGCGGAAGCGAACTGCTTTTTACTTCTCCGTCACAGTCCGAGATCATCCCTAAATTCCTGGAGGAATGCTCCATCGGCGGCCATTATTATGCGGTTCCCTACATGCGTTCCACGGAGGCCTGCTACATCAACAAGGACTATGTGGAAGCCCTGGGCTACACCCTGCCGGAAACCCTGACCTGGGATTTCATCTGGGAGGTTTCGGAGGCCGCCACGGCCAAAAATGCGGACGGCACCTTCGCTCTGAACGGCCAGGAGGTCCTGATCCCGTTCATCTACAAGTCTACGGACAATATGATGATCCAGATGCTGAAGCAGAAGGGCGCTGGATACTCCACAGACAACGGAGAGATCCAGATTTTCAATGATACGACCACAGAGCTTCTTTATATGATCGCGGATCACACCGCCACGGGCGCTTTTTCTACCTTCAAGATCTCAGGCTATCCCGCCAATTTCCTGAATGCGGGACAATGCGTCTTTGCCATTGACTCCACAGCAGGAGCCACCTGGATGGGAAGCGAAGCGCCTCTGGTGGACATTGCGGAGGAATCCATTATAGACTTTGAAACTGCAGTCATGCCCATTCCGCAGTTTGACCCGGAACATCCTCAGATGATTTCCCAGGGGCCTTCCATCTGCATTTTTAATAAGGAGGATCCTCAGGAAGTCCTGGCTTCCTGGCTGTTTACCCAATACCTTCTGACCAATGAAGTGCAAACCGCCTATTCCGAGACCGAAGGTTATGTGCCTGTCACCTCCGCTGCGCAGGATTCTGCCGAATATCAAGACTATCTCTCCCGTGCCGGCGAAGACAATGATACCTATTATGATGTGAAGATCGAGGCCGCGCAGCTTCTTCTGGACAATATGGAGAATACCTTTGTCACGCCGGTCTTCAACGGTTCCACCTCTCTGCGCGATGCAGCGGGCGAGCTCATTGAAGAAGTGACGAAATCTATAAGACGGCATGAAACGGTGGATGACGCCTATATTGCGCAGCTCTATGAAGAACAGATCAGCCTGCATCATCTGAATGAAACCAGCGCCTCCGGAAGCGGCATGGTCAGCCTGGGACCGCTTCCCATTACCGCCAGGGTTCTTCTGGGCTGTCTGGCGGCGGCATGGATTCTGATCCTGCTTTACCTGTTCGTAAGCCAAATGAAAAAAACATGTAAAAAAAGTTGATTTCCTGTATTTTTCGGCTATAATAAGGTTGTTCATGAATAACAATCTCATATGGAGAGAAGGAGAGAGAGTATGAAAAAGATTTCGTCCATGGCCGTAGCCCTTTCCATGGCATTTGCCCTGGTTGGCTGCGCAGGCGGCGGTACTGCCGCTGAAACAACAGCAGAGAGCACCGCGGTAGTTGAAAGCACTGCCGCGATGGAAGAAAGCACCGTCGCTGAGACAGAAAGCACCGGAGCGACGGAAACCGCTTCCGAAGAAGGAACCGAAGCTGCCGGAACTGTACTGAGCTATGAGGAATACATGGCCGCTGATCTGGATACCGAGGTTACCGTAGAAGCCTATGTACAGGCAAAACAGTCCTGGTGGGAGGATAAGGCTACCGTTTATGCGCAGGATGAAAACGGCGGATATTTCTTCTATGACATGGCCTGCTCCGAAGAGGATTATGAGGATCTCGTTCCCGGCACCAAGATCCGTGTCACCGGATACAAATCCGAGTGGTCCGGAGAGGTGGAAATCATGGACGGCACCTTTGAATTCGTAGAAGGTGCAGATTCCTTCATTGCGGAGCCTCTGGATGTAACCTCACTGCTTGGCACCGACGAGCTCATCAAGCATCAGAACGAGTTTGTAGAATTCAAGGGACTGACCGTAGAAGCCGCAGGCCAGGATGAGAATGGAAACGATGTTGCTTTCCTGTATAACTGGGACGGTTCCGGCACGGACGGCGACGATCTGTACTTCAACGCCTCCTATAACGGCGAGACCTACACCTTCACCATTGAGTCCTATCTGTGCGACAACACCACGGACGTTTATGCCGCAGTGAAAAATCTCCATATCGGCGATGTGATCGACATGCAGGGCTTCCTGTACTGGTATGAGGGCGTGAATCCCCACATCACTTCCGTAACGCCTGCAGAGGCGTCCGATGCTGCGGAAAGCACGGCTGCGGAAGAGACAACTGCCGCTGCGGAAACTGAGACTGCCGCTGAGGAGACCACTACGGCTGCAGAATAATGTTCCGGTGGGAAACAGGATCAAAACTCTGAAACTTACTTGCGGAAGGGCTGACGTATGAGGATATTTATATCTCTCATACGCCAGCCCCTTTTTTTCCTCTGCTTCGCCCTGCGGCCATACAGAGAATCCCTGCGGCTGGGCAGAGAATCCCTGCGGGTTCATTCACCACCGGCTGACATCCGGTATTTTTATTCTGACAGAGTCAGATAGCTTCCGCTTTCCATATCGGCCGCAAGATCGTTGCAGAGAATAGCGGTTCCTGACAGAAGAGCCGGATCGATCACGGTTTCCGTCTCGGAAACGGTCTCATAGGCTCCGTTTCCGTAGGAAAGCAGAACCACCTCCGTCTCCGCTCCTCCGCCTGACCGGACCAGCGCCAGCTCACGGTATCCGTTCATGATCTCATCCGTTACCAGAACCGGGGGATTCACCAGGCTAAAGGTCTGGATCACCTCACCGCTTTCCTTCAGAAGCAGCGCGGAAGAACCGCCCGATCCGCTCACGGAGGGTCCGACAGCAAGCGCGAAAATCTCATTTTCTCCGTCATCGTCAAGATCCACATAGTTATAGTAATACCGGGTTGTCTCCCATTCATCCTCGGGAATCATATATTCGTCGATAATGGCAGTGCGGACCGCCTCGTTCGGTTCGGTCTCTGAAGCCATCTGTACCGCTCCCTCCGGAAGCCATGCTCCATCCGCAAATGTCCCGCCGTTTGTGCCGGAGTCCCCCGTCTCCCTTTCCGTTGACGTCGCTTCCGGCTGTTCTGCTCCAAGCCCACCCACACAGCCGGTCAGCAGCACAGAGATCACGGCGGTTACATAGAGAAGTTCTGCAATTTTCTTTTTCATTTAACACTCCCTCCTGCCGCCCGTGTGTGTCCCTGCGAACCGCAGGCACATTGACGGCTTTCCTATTGCATTATTTTTCGCCCCGCGTGCTGATCTAAAGATGCCTCGCAGCGGGCGGCGGTATAATCATGCTAACCGGAAAAGCTGAAGATTTTATGCAGAAAAAGATAAAGATTTATTAAGATTTGCTGTGGATGTATGCTTGCAGATCCGCTGTCAGCTCCTCAATATGCTTCTCAGGAAGCTGGCTGATCCTCCAGGCTATTTCCAGCAATATGAAAATTCTGAATTTTCTGAAAAATCTGAATTATCTGAAATATTTTATAAGATTTACAACTCCTTGGATAAATGCTAGAATATAAAATATTTTCGTTTTTACATTCATTTTCATGTCAGTAATTTCTGTAACTATACTTTCTGAACAGTTTCCTGTTCCCTTTTCTGTCACTTTTCTTATTTCCTAAAATTTATTTTTAATGTTGTACTTCTACTGACATCCCACTCAAATAATGCTATACTGAAAGGAGAAAACATATGGAAAAAACCATCCGTGAGCTGAACCTGAGCGATGATTTTCTGTTTGCCAAAGTCATGGCTGACAACGAAATCTGCCGCCGGATACTGGAGAAAATTCTGAAGGTCCCCATCAAGAGGGTTGCCGTTCCCACTGCCCAGCGCACGATTGACATTCTCTTTGAAGGAAAGGGCGTCCGCCTGGACGTATATGTAAATGACGATGCGGGCACTGTATATAATATCGAGATGCAGTGCAGCCAAAAGCGCAACCTTCCAAAACGGACGAGGTATTATGCTGGAAGCATCGATCTGGATCCGATTGCTGCAGGCGAGGATTACATAAAACTGAAAAAAGTATACGTGATTTTCATCTGCACCTTCGATCCCTTCCGGGAAGACAGGCATATTTATACCTTTGAAAACCGGTGCCTGGAAAATCTTTCTCTCCCGCTCGGAGACGAGAGCATAAAAATTTTCCTGAGCACCAGGGGTACGCTGGACGACGTAGATGAGGAAATGAAGGAATTCCTCGCCTATGTGGAGGACACAACGGACCGCTTCGCCGCCAAGGCAAAGAGCCCGCTGATCCGGCAAATCCACAAAAAGGTAACCGAAGTGAAACAGAATCCCTAAATGGAGGTGGAATACATGACATTGTTGCAGAGAGATAGAGAAAACATCGAACTGGGGCGGGAAGAAGGGCGAGAAGAAGGCTTTCAGGAAGGCCGTCAGATTGGAATCAAAATGGCGCTCGACATCATCCGGCTTCACCTGGATGGAAAAGAAGCGCAGGAAATTGCAGACCAGCTCGGTCTGGAAGCGGATTTTGTGAATCAGGTTCTGGAAGACTATGCAGGTCTGCCCGGGTAATCTCGCGGAAGCAGAGGAGGCAGTCTGAAGACTGCCTCCCTTCCTTCTCTAATACCATGCAGGTATTTCACACATAGATACTTTCAACCATCAACGTGACAAATTAACAGGCTATGGTAATCTATCTTCCTCTTGTTAGATTACAAGATCTACTTCCGCCGTGTCAAGTTTTTGATAAATCCCGAATAATCCTTCCAAAATCCGTCTCTTTCCTTCGTTTGGCACTGGCATACAGCTTTTGATATTTCTTCTCTTCGTTATTTTTCTTTGCATCTCTGAGAAGGAAAATGAACGCATCTGTCAGTTCATCCCTGCAATTTTTCAAACATTTGTCCGCCACACGCCGGGCGTCATCCATCTGACCGTGTTCTTCATAATATGCGATCAGCTCGCCATGACGCTTCCCGCTTTTCCACAGATTCTTTTCCAGCCAAGCGGCATATTTATCTCCCTTTCCGTACTGAAGATACAGATAAGCTGCCCTTTTTTCATTGGAAGAGCTGCGGGATTTTTCCAGGATCTCCGCATACTCCAGATATTCCTCCGGTTTCGTGCACAGCTTCTCCGACAGGGCAAAAACCGGTTCATAACAGCCATAAGAACTGTAATAATCACAAGCGGCCATATCAGTCAGAACCTGTTTTCTCAGCTTCCAGTCCTCCTGTTCCAGACCTCCCTGATCCAGCAGGACTTTACAGAGTTTTCCAGTTCCCTCTTTCTGCGCAGCTTATCTTCCGCTCGGAATTTTTCTCTGGAATAACCTTGTCCGCGAAAACGTCTGTCAAGCTCTGCCTTCCCTTCGGCGATCACTGTCTCTCAGTTGTTTCTCCACCCGTTTTAAAAAAACTCCTTTTCTTTCCCCGGCATTTTCGTCTCCCTCCCTGACATTTTCATTCTTCCGGCATTTCGTTTTTCTCTGTCATTCTTTCCTCATTTCTGCACCGCTTCCAGCCCCATTTCCATCAGCTCCGCCGCTGCCTTTCCGTCCCTGACACGGATTAGGTTATCCTCCCAGGCATCTTCTTTTCCCAGAAGATTCACCCCTCCATGCCAGACCAGAACACGGTCAATCACCGCAAAGCATCTGGCTTCTTCCTCGGCCAGCCGGACACGGATACCCGCAGACTGCATCTGGCAGATGAGCGCATACAGATATTCCGCATTTCCAAAGGCATTGTTTTCCGGTACGTCTGTGATTACCGTAACATTCACCCCGGCCTCCTGCCTGGGTTTTACCAACCGGATGAGGCGGTCCACTTTTTCGGAAATCAGGCTGGGGCTGGAAATCAGGATTTCTCTGTCCGCCTCCACCAGATCCCTCTCAAATATATCCGTATAGCTTCCGGAGTCATAGATGGCGTTTACCTCCTGCTTTTCAATGGCCGGATTGGAGATGACCTGAAAGCCGATCTTTCTATAGGCCTTCAGTCTTTTCTGATACATCCCATCGAAAACCGGGATGTGGGAATCGATATAATCATACACGATTACCCGTTTCTTTCCGGCATATTCCCGGCTCAGTCTGCCCACATACTGCTCCAGTCGTCCGGCAAAGGAGACAGGAGCCGCCAGCATCAGGGTGTCCAGCCTGGGACAGTCGAAACCTTCCCCGATTTTCTGTCCGGTGGCTATCAAAATCATGGTTCTATCCGGCAGAAGCTCCTTCATCCGCTTTCTGACCTGCTCGTTTTCCTTCGCCGACTGATCCCCGTACAGGAGATAAACCGCATCCGCGTCATTTTGCACCTGCCCGTAAATAAGCCTTGCCTGCTCCTTATATCGGGTGAGCACTACCGGCGTTCCGCCCGCTTTCACACAGTTTCTGACATCCTCCGCGATCTGTCGGTTTCTGTCTTCATTTTCGCTGATCAGTGCATATGCCGCATTTGTATCCGCCTTGTTTGAAAAATCCACCGTTCTGGTATATCTCGGATAAACCAGATATTCAATTCCCTGTTCGGCAGTCCGCTCCAGCGCCGTATATTTATGACGCACCGGCCCAAGCAGAAAGAAATTGATTTTTTCCAGGCTGTCGCTGCGGACCGGCGTGGCGGAAACGCCATATACGTACCTGGCATTCACTTTTTTCAGAATCTCCTGCGCCGTAGCGGATGCGGCATGGTGGCATTCGTCCATGATGACCATGCCATAGGAATTGAGTCTTTCGTGGAATTCGCCCTTTTTATAAAGAGAGCCTATCATGGCGATGTCGATAATTCCGGTCAAAGTGTCCCTGCCGCCCTTCAGTGTTCCAATTACACTTCCTCTCTTTTTGACGCGTCCCGTTTTGGTCCGGTATTCCGGCACTTCCTCATCAATCTTCAAAAATCGGTTCAATTCTTCTTCCCATTGGGAAATGAGATCCGTGCTTTCCAGAAGGATAAGTGTATTCACCCTCCTCCGGGCAATCAGATAGCTGCATACTACGGTTTTCCCAAAGGCGGTAGCCGCACTGAGCACACCGGTATCCCCGGCAAGCAGACTCTCAGCCGCCGGCTTCTGCTGCTCTCTCAGCTCTCCTCGAAAGGAAACACGGATTGGCCTTCCCTTTTCCCTGTAATCCTCCACATCACAGGTAATTCCCGCCTTCTCACACTTTTCCGTAAGCATTTCAAAAAGGCCGCGCGGGATTTTTACATAGCCATCCGTATCCTCTCCCAGGTAAACCGTGCTGAAATTGTAGTAATTGGAATAGCCCAGACGTTTGTTTTTGTAAAAAACCGGATTGTCAAAGGCTGCAAGCGCACGGATCTGATTTTGAAGTCTGGGCTGCAGATTCAGCGCGTCTACATAGATTCCGTCCGCAAGAACAATATGAAGCTTTCCCGTCACATCAAACCGTGAAAAATTCTCCTTCCGGTTCCATGGCTTCGGACGTTTCTTAGGATCGGTATAGAACGAAACCGCCTGATTTCCCGAAAGCTCCGTCTGCCATCTGAGCGTAAGGCGCTCCACATCCTCCTGTGTCAGCTTTCCGGTTTCGAACAGCTTTCCCCACTAATCCGGAAAGGCGTTCCAGTTCTCATCCACAAAGGCGCTGTTTCCCGCCTTCAAAGCCTGCCCCTGAAGGGGCAGTGCCACCAGATTTCCCAGAAAGCCTGCCGTATCCTGCGAAGGATACATGCGGTCATAATAGCGGAAGGATTTCAGGTTGATGGTGGCAAGTCCCCTGTCAAGCAGGAGGAAGCCAAAGTTCCTTGCCGCGGCCGCATCCACCGGCCTTCGGAAGAAAATCCATACATGGGCTCCCCGCCCGGACCGGGATCGTTCCACCAGCGCATCAATTCCGTTCTGACGGCAGATCAGGCGCAGTGCATCCACCTCATCCCGCCAGGAATGATCCGTATTGGCGAAATCTTCCCGTTCCGCCCCTTTCTCGTGATTGTCAAAATCAAACACCAGGAACCGGCAGGTTCCATCCGGCAGAAGAGGATATACTCCAATCACATCCGTTCCATCCTCCCGGTATCCGTTTAAATGCGCAAGGATGATTTCCAGTCTCAGCTTCGTCCAGCTCATATGGGGACAGTCTTCACAGGAAATCTTTTTCCCCGTTTGGGATTCTCCTGCCTGCTTTGGACACAGGCTGTTCCAGCGATTGTCACACTGAGGGTAATAATTTCCGTTTCTGGCTCTTTTGGCAAACACATCTTCCCGTCCCCAGAACATGCCGTAAAACCGTTTCGCCATTTCCAGATTGACCGGCTGTCTGAAGATTCTCGCTCCCTGATCCGGATCGTAATCCTCCGCTTTCTCCGGCGTATCCAGAAATGCTTCGCTCTGCGCGCAGGGAACGTTCGCCTTTTGCAAAAGCGCCCGAAGCTCCTTATTTTCTTTCTGGAGATCCCGGACAAGTTTTCTGAGCGTATCAAGGTTATAGGCTTCGATGTTCATTCCGGTTCCTTTCTCAGGGCTTCTCCCAGTCCCATCACATAAATCTGGCAGGGATTCTCTTTATTCCACAATTCTATATCCCATAAAATTATTTCCATACTTCATAGATGTCTATAAAAATGCTCCTTTTTGTCTCAGTATACCATTTTCTTTTTCTTTCTGCATAAAAATGAGCGGATATCCACCGGACAGGTATTGGTTTTCTCCTGATATCCACATGGAAATTCTCTATCTCCTTTAAAAACGGACGCAGAAGTGATAGAATAAAGAATATCATCCTGAAGGCCGCCGGTATGGACGGCAGCTTCCAGGGATCACGGGGGAGGGGTAAATCAGATGCCGATCGTTCAATATCTGCCTACTTTGGAACTGCTTTTTTTCAACCTGTTTACCATAGATCGCTGCTGTCACAGAAAATACCGCTTTTTCAAAACGTTTCTTACTCTGTTTCTGTTTTCCGCTGTGCTGTTTGGCTTTTCCTATACCTTTGCGGAGGAACTTTCCTTTCGGGGAGACGGAAGCCTCAGTCTGTGCGGCCTTGTTTTTCTGATCCCCTTTCGATTTCTTTATAAGGAAAAGCTGCCGCTTCTGCTCATCATTTCCTGTACCTGCTGGGTGTACACGCTGGGAATTCTTTCCCTTTCCATTCAGATTGCAGCCATGCTGGAGCCCGGCAGATGGATTTTTATCTGGGCCGTGCAGAACCTTCTGTATCTGTTGACCCTGGTACCGTTCTATAAACATCTTGTGCCAAAATATATTTTTGTCATTGAACATATCAGTGTTTTTGAAAAGTACTGGTATAAATATATGGTGCTGAACAACTGCCTCAGCTTTCTGCTTCTGGTGGTATTAAACGGATATTTTCTGAAGGAAAAGGCCTCCTTTGGGAAAATATTGATCCTGTTTCTTCTTTTATCAACCATCTGTGTATCCTATTTAATTCTTCACCAGATCGTTCTTGATGCCATTAAAATCAACGATCTGAAGCAGGAGGTATCTCATGATCCGTTAACCGGACTGCGCAACCGTTCGCAGCTTTGGACTGATCTGCAGACTGTTTCGAAAACCGGACAGACTTTTTCCGTACTCTTCATGGATCTGGATCGTTTTAAGCTGGTCAATGATCAATACGGCCATATCGCAGGTGATCAGTATCTGAAGCATTTTGCCAGAATCAGTTCGGA
>DWYY01000166.1 GCA_019118445.1 Candidatus Eisenbergiella merdipullorum
TACCGGGAACACCCGGACTGGTGCCTGCATGTGAAGGGAAGGGAAAGCGCCCCGATCTATGGAAGGGTCGTGCTGGATCTTTCCAGGCCGGAGGTCTGCGAGTATATCATCGGATCGGTGGGCCGCCAGATCGAAGAAGTGGGGCTTACCTATATCAAATGGGACTGCAACCGGTACTTTACGGAGACGGCAGACCAGATGCAGGCGCATAGATATATGCTCGGCTTCTACCACGTCCTGAAAACCCTGACGACGAAATATCCGGATGTGCTTTTTGAGGGCTGCAGCGGGGGAGGCGGGAGGTTCGACGCGGGCATGCTCCGGTATATGCCGCAGACCTGGACCAGCGATATGACGAAGCCGGAGGAGAGGCTGTATATCCAGCACGGGACCTCCTATGGCTACCCTGTGGTGAGCATGGCTTCCCACATCGGCCAGATCGAGGTCGGGAAAACGACAAAGAACCCTTACCTGGAATTTTCCGCGCTGGCAGCGATGGGAGGAAACTTAGGGCTGGAAATGGATCTGAGCCTTTTGTCCGAAACGGAAAAAGCGCAGGTGAAGGGATATGTGGAGACCTATAAGAAGCTGCGCCACATCATCTGCCAGGGAGACTTCTACCGGCTGGAAAGCCCCTTTGACGGGCCTTATACCACCTGGGAATATGTGAGCAGAGATCGGAGCGAGGCTGTCCTTCTGGCCTTCCAGACACGGAACGGGAAGAACGGGGAGCAGCACATGGTATGGCTGGAGGGCCTGGATGAAAAGAAACGTTATCAGTGGAACGGCCGCATCTATACCGGGCAGGAACTGATGAAGGCGGGGATCTTTATCGGACAGTCAAATCATCAGTACGATGCGAAGCTTATGTACTTTCGATAACCTGTTGCTATCCCGCTTCAAAAAAGATATACTTATTATATCCATTTCAGCATGGAAAAGGAGTATATCGGGTATGGGGAAATATTTAAATGTAGGCAGCGCAGGATTTGAGGCGATCCGCAAGGGAATCTATGTAGATAAAACGGAGATGATCTCTTTTATCAACCAAACATTGGGAACAACGGATAAGCTGACCTGTGTGAGCAGACCCAGGCGGTTCGGAAAATCCTATGCGGCGAAAATGTTATGTGCGTATTATGATAAGAGCTGCGATTCGCGGGCGCTGTTTGATGGCCTGGCAATATCGAAGGATCCTTCTTTTGAAAAATATCGGAACAGATACAATGTGATTTATCTGGATATTACGCTTTTTATTTCCATGGCGGACAATATCAGAAGCGTTGTGAAAGATATGGAGACGGCTGTTGCAGAGGAACTGCAGCAGATTTTTCCTGATGTAAAAAAAGACAGATCCCTGGCAGGAATGCTGTTCAATATAGTGGAGGCGGGCACCGGGAAATTTATCATGATCATTGATGAATGGGACGCCCTGTTTCGTGAAGCAAAGACGGATCTGGAACTTCAGAAGGAATATATTGATCTGCTCAGAGGCCTTTTTAAGAGCAGCTGGACCGACGTGATATTTGAAGCGGTGTATATGACGGGAATTCTTCCGATAAAGAGATATGGAACACAGTCTGCCGTTTCTGATTTCAGGGAATATACGATGCTGTCGCCGGGAAAACTGGTGAGTTATATCGGATTTACAGAGCAGGAAGTAAGGTCACTGTGCGGACAGTATGATATGGACTTTGAAGAAATGAAATACTGGTATGACGGATATTCCTTCCGGCGGCTGGAGTCGGTATACAGTCCCAATTCAGTGATGGAAGCAATAAAGCGTGATGAATTCGGCAGCTACTGGACACGGACAGAAACGTATGAATCTCTGAAAATTTATATTGATCTGGATGCAGATGGCCTGAAGGAAGCCATAATTCAGATGCTCGCAGGGGACCAGGTCAGGGTCGATGTCGGAACCTTCCAGAATGATATGACGAATATCAGAAAAAAGGATGATGTGCTTACCCTCCTGGTTCATCTGGGCTATCTGGCCTATGATTCCGAACAGGAAAAGGTTTATATTCCTAATGAGGAGGTAAAAAAGGAATTCCTTCGCGCGGTGAGTACAAGCAGGCATAGAGAAATGGTAAGGCTGATTCAGGATTCCGACCGTTTATTGGAGCAGACGCTGAATATGGATGAGAAAGCGGTGGCTTCAATGATAGAAGAAATCCATAAAGAGATTGGCGCACCCCTCAGCTATAATAATGAGGATTCCCTGCGCAGTACAATACGTTTTGCTTACATTGCCTGTGATGAAGATTATACCAGAGATGAAGAACTTCCGGCAGGGCATGGATATGCGGATATAGTTTACCGTCCTAAGAAGGGAGTATCCATGCCGGCTATTTTAATAGAATTAAAATGGAACAAAACAGCAGATGCAGCAATTCAACAGATCAGGGATAAAGACTATCCGAATGCGTTAAAAGATTATGGGGGCGATATCTTGCTTGTTGGAATTAACTATAATGAAAGAACCAAACGCCATTCATGCAGAATTGAAAAAATCACTAAATGACAATCTTGAGTATAGAATGACACAAAATCAGCAGTACGTAAGCAATCAGATAATCAAAAACGCCTGTCCCTATGACCGAGCTGATCGGCCTCTGGAACAGGCGGTTTTCTTCTTTCCCGTATTTTCTTTCGCTGTAAGCGGTTATTTGTTTTCGGGTTCCTTCAGACCTGTTTTTTCCAAAAAGTCTTTTACTGAAGTTGCAGTTACAGATGCCTGCATCCATGCTTCCATAATATCCGGAGCTGTTTCCTCCATAATCCGCTTTTTCAGCCATTCCGGCACAGTCCCACGGTTTTCCAGCACAAACAGGCAGGACTTTGCCAAACCTTCAGTCTGGCCCTCAATGCGGCCTTGAACCAGGCCTTTTATTTCCCCTCTTTTTTCTCCAATCTCCTGTTCCTCTTCTCTGAGCTTTCGCATTTCCTCTTCTTCATTACACTCGAAAATTGACATGGCGATCACTTCCCGCTTTCTTCCTTTCCGATCTTCCAGAACAGCCCGGTCTTCTGCAGCGCGGGACGCAGCGCCATGTAGACTGCGACAGATACGATAGCGGAGAGGACGGCGTTGATGGAAGTGGACGCGATGTTCCAGGCCAGCGTGATGTCGGCGGCAGGTTTGCCCAGGATCAGCAGCTTATAGAAATAGCCCACCAGCGGGTCGGCGATCATGTTGAAGACCAGCCCTCCCACAGCGGCGAGAGTGGTCCACAGCAGGATTTTCTTCCTGTCCTGCGTATGGGTGATGTGTCCCAGCCTGTGAGCGATGAACCCGGTGATCAGGCCGATGCACAGCTTCAGAAGGAAAGTCTTGGGGGCATAGACCACATAGACGGGATCGAACAGGTCCCCGATGGTCATGCCGATGGCGCCGCCGATGCCGCCGTACAGGCCGCCCAGGATCAGCGCACCCAGCACGCAGACCGCATTGCCCAGATGGATCGAGGTTGCGTCCCCGCCGGGCAGGCTGATCTTGATCTGCAGGAAGGTGAAGACTACATAGGAGAGGGCGGCAAATACTCCTGTCATTACCAGCTTCTGTATTTTTTCATTTCTCATAATAGATTCCTCCCAAATCATATTGGTATGTGCGGCACGCTGAGATTTTGGACAAACCGGCGTCTCTGCCATCCGCTGTTTCTTTTATGCACCCTATTATATCGAAAAGTGGCATGATAAAAAGTGCCATTTTGCATTATTTTAACCATACCACTTTTCGCGCCAGGACATAAGTTTTGAAATTGACAGTATCCATCTGGACTGATAAAATGATTAACTAGATAAGCATTTTGAAAAAATTTCGGGAGGAGGAAAGAATGGACAGGGTGGATCGGATGAGGGAGACGATTGCGCTGCTTACGAAGACGGAGGGGCTGTTCCACCGCCTTCTGGACAGAAAAGTGGCGAATACGGGAGTCTTCCCCATGCAGCATAGGCTGCTGATGGAACTTGACCGCAATCCCGGGCGTTCGCAGGTGGAGCTGGCGGCAAAATTCGGGATTTCCGCCGCAGCGATCGCCGTTTCCTTAAAGAAGCTGGAAAAGGGCGGTTACATCATCAGGAAGACGGACAGGAGGGACAACCGGGCAAACCAGGTGAGCATCACGGAAAAAGGGAAGGCTGTGATCCGTCAGAGCATCCGAATTTTCCGGAAAGCGGACTCCCTCTTTTTTGAGGGCTTCAGTGACGCGGAGGTGGAGCAGCTTTATGACTTTCTTCATCGCGCGCGGGAGAATATGAAAATGGCGGAGCAGGAGACGGACGGAATCGAAAAAAAAGACAGAGAAGCGGTGAAAGGAGAAGGGAAATGAAGCGGTACTGGAAGTATGTCAGGCCCTATCTGTATGCGTTCATACTGGGGCCGATCCTGATGATCACCGAGGTGGTGGGAGAAGTGGTGCTCCCAGCGCAGATGGCGCAGATCATCAATGTGGGGGCGGCAAATCACGACATTGCTTATATCATTGAAATGGGAGGCGTCATGATCCTCACCGCGTTCATCATGATGGGCGGCGGCATCGGGGGAGCCTGGTTCGCGGCGAAGGCCTCTATCAGTTTCGGGGCGGACCTGAGAAACGACTGTTTTAAACAGGTGCAGAAGTTTTCCTTCCGCAACATAGACAGCTTTTCCACGGGTTCCCTTGTGACCAGGCTCACCAACGATATCATCCAGATGCAGAACCTGATCATGATGGGGCTGCGCATGATGCTTCGCGCGCCGGGCATGCTGATCGGGGCCATCATCATGGCGGTTGCCATGAATCCGGGACTGGCACGGATCTTTCTGGTGATCCTTCCGGTGATGGTCATCACCATCGCCGCCATCATGCTGACGGCTTTTCCCCGTTTCACGATCATGCAGAAGAAACTGGACCGGGTAAATTCCAACATCCAGGAGTGCCTGCAGAATGTGCGCGTGATCAAGTCCTTTGTGCGGGGAGATCATGAAGAAAAACGGTTTCTGAAATCCAACGAGGATCTGAAGGAGTCAAGCCTCAGGGCGTTCAGGATCGTCATTCTGCAGATGCCGCTGGTGGCTTTTTTCATGAACGTGACAACCCTTGCCGTGGTATGGCTGGGCGGACAGGAGGTGCTCGCCGGAGACATGCAGGTGGGCAATCTGACCGCATTTACCACCTATATCGTGCAGGTGCTCATGTCTCTGATGATGCTTGCCATGGTGTTTCTGCAGAGCTCCCGCGCCATCGCCAGCGCGAAGCGGATCAATGAGATCCTGGATACAGAGATCGATCTGACGGATGAGGGTGCGGCACAGAAGGAAAAGAAGGTGGAGAAAGGGAGCATTGAGTTCCGCCATGTGTCCTTCCGCTATTATAAGGACAGCAAAGAAAAGGTACTGGACGATATCAGCCTGAACATAAAGCCCGGACAGATGGTCGGGATCATCGGTTCCACGGGCTGCGGCAAAACCACACTGGTTTCCATGATCCCGCGCCTGTATGACGTGGATGAGGGGCAGGTTCTGGTGGACGGCGTGGACGTGCGGGATTACTCCCTGAAGAATCTCCGGGAGGGCGTAGGAATGGTGCTCCAGAAAAATGTCCTTTTTTCCGGAACGGTGGAAGAGAATCTGCTGTGGGGAGATGAGGACGCTTCCCATGAAGAAGTGAGGGAAGCGGCTCAGGCGGCCCAGGCAGACGCCTTCCTGAAAACCTTCCCGGAGGGATATGAAACCTTCCTGGGACAGGGCGGCGTCAATGTGTCCGGAGGCCAGAAGCAGAGGCTGTGCATTGCAAGAGCCCTTTTGAAAAAGCCTAAGATCCTGATCCTGGACGATTCCACCAGCGCGGTGGACACGGCGACGGAGGCGAGGATCCGGGAGAGCTTCTCCACCACGCTGAAGGATACGACGAAGCTGATCATCGCGCAGCGGATCACCTCGGTCATGGAAGCGGATCTCATCGTGGTCATGGACGAAGGAAGGATCGTAGGTCAGGGAAATCATGCCGAATTGCTGAAAGGCTGTGAAGCCTACAGGGAAATCTACTATTCGCAGATGGACAGGGAGGTGAGCGCGTCATGAATGAGGCAAGAAAAGAGGCGTTGATCAGAAAATACTCCTATGCGGCAAAGCAGGCTGAAGCTCAGGGACGCGGACCCGGCAGAGGCCCGGGGCCGAGAGGCGGCAGGGGCCGCGGGGGCGGCAGGCCCAGGGATGCGGGAAAAACGATCAGGAGGCTTCTTTCCTATATTGAAAAGGACCGCCTGGGGCTGACTGTGGTTTTTATCTGCGTCATCCTCAATACCCTTTCCTCCCTGGCCGGTTCCTATATGCTGCGCCCCATCATCAACAGCCTGACCTCCCCGGAGGGGAGCATACAGACGCTGTTTTCCTCCCTTCTGCGGATGGCAGGCATCTATGCGGTTGGAATCATGGCACAGTATTTTCAGTCCAGGATCATGATCGGCATTTCCCAGGGAGCCATATTCCGACTGAGAAACGATCTGTTTTCCCGGATCCAGAAGCTTCCGGTGCGTTTCTATGACACGAACAACCACGGGGATATCATGAGCCGCTTCACCAACGATGTAGATGCGGTGGGAGAAATGCTGAACAATACGGTGGTGCAGATCATTTCCAGCTGCATCAACGTGGTCGGTACCTTCTGCCTGATGGTCTATACCAACATTTGGCTGACGCTGATCACGGTGGCGATGGTGCCGCTCATGATGTTCGCCGCACGGGCTGTCACCATGCGCAGCCGCCGATTCTACAAGGCGCAGCAGGCGGCGCTGGGCACGCTGAACGGCTACATCGAAGAAACGGTGACAGGGCAGAAGGTGGTCAAGGTATTCTGCCATGAGGACACCGCCCAGGAGGAATTTTCCTTTCTGAATTATGACCTCAGAGACAAGCAGATCAAGGCTCAGTTCTTTGGCGGCATCATGGGGCCTGTCATGGGAAATCTGGGACAGGTGGGTTACTCCCTGACCGCTTGCATCGGTGGCCTTCTGTGCGTGCTGCGGGGCTTTGACATCGGGGGACTGACCGTGTTTGTGAACTATTCCAGACAGTTCAGCCGCCCCATCAACGAGCTTTCCATGCAGATGAACACCATTTTTTCTGCCCTTGCAGGCGCGGAGCGCGTGTTTGCCGTCATGGATGAGGCGCCGGAGCCGGAGGATGCGCCCGGCGCGGTGGAGCTGGAGCCGTGCAGGGGTTATGTGCGCCTGGAGGACGTGACCTTCGGCTACGATCCGGATAAGATCGTATTAAAGCATGTGAGCCTGTATGCGAAACCCGGCCAGAAGATCGCTTTTGTCGGTTCCACCGGAGCGGGAAAGACCACCATCACAAACCTGATCAACCGGTTTTATGATATCAATGAGGGAAAGATCACCATTGACAATGTGGACATCCGGGATATTGAGCGGGACAATCTGCGCCGGAATATCGCAATGGTGCTGCAGGACACCCACCTTTTCACCGGAACAGTCCGGGAAAACATCCGCTACGGCAGGCTGGACGCCACGGATGAGGAGGTCGAGCAGGCGGCGAAAACCGCAAGCGCCCATTCCTTTATCATGCGCCTGGAAAAAGGGTATGATACCATGATAGAAGGGGACGGCGCGAACCTGAGCCAGGGCCAGCGCCAGCTTCTCAACATCGCAAGGGCATCCATTTCCAAAGCGCCCATCCTGATCCTGGACGAGGCGACCTCCTCTGTGGATACCCGGACAGAAAAGCATATCGAGCAGGGCATGGACCGGCTGATGGCTGACCGCACCACCCTGGTCATCGCGCACCGCCTTTCCACAGTCAGGAACGCGGATGCCATCCTGGTCCTGGAACATGGGGAGATCATCGAACGTGGAAACCATGAACAACTGCTGTCGCTGAAGGGAAGATATTACGAGCTGTATACGGGAAAGAGAGAACTGGAATAGATGAGAAAAAAAGAGAGCATCGCATGCTGCACCGTTTCGCGGGAGCGTTGGAAGATCCGGGGGAGGGAAAACGGGCTGTTTGCCGTATTTTTCTGCGCCGTGATGACCTATTATATCTGGAGGCTTTTTCGCATCCCGCCTTGGTACGACGAGCTGTATACCTATGAAAATTTCATCGACAGGGGCGTGATCTATTCCATGATCCACTGGCCTCTGCCCAATAACCATGTACTCTATTCAGCGCTTTCCGCCCTGGTCAACAAGCTGGGGAGCCCTTACCTGGGGCTGCGCGGCGTTTCCCTTCTGGCTTCCGCCGGAAGCCTGCTGCTTCTGTACCGCCTGCTGAAAAAGCTGGTTTCCCCCACGCTTTCCGTTACCGGCTGCGCTCTGTTCGCCGCCATGTACAATGTGACACAGCAGGCGGTCCAGGGCAGGGGGTATGCTTTATCCGGATTCTTTCTGATCGCGGCGGCAAACCTGCTGTATGAAATCTGCGTTCCCTGTGTTTCAGCGCCGGATGAAGTCGGGATACACGGAAGAAGTGCGCCCCATGAAAAAAGTGCGTTCCGGGGCATTAAAGGCTTCTGGAAAAGCAGCCGCTTCTGGCTGTATGCAGGCTTTGCCGCCTGCCTTGCAGGCGGGCTGTATGCCATTCCCAGCAATCTCTACTGGGTGGTGCCCATCTGCCTTGTGGGCGGGCTGTTTCTCCTGCTGTGCCGGGAGTACGGCAGGCTGCTTAGGCTGATCGCAGCGTCCGCATGTGCGGCTGTGGTGACCTTCGGCCTGTACACGATCATCTGGCTGGCCATCGGCTCCAATTTTCTGGTAAAAGAGGAGGGCGGCCCCTTTTACGGAATGAGCCATTTCCGGATGCTGCTTACCGACCCGGCTGCGGCCTTTCTGCGCGGCCTGAACGCCATGCTTTCCGACCCCAACATCCAGAGTGTGGACAGGACGCAGTTTCTGGAAGGGATTGGTGGATATCTGCTCCGGATCCTGAATCAGGTCTATTCCGGCGGGGGCTATGTCCTTGCGGTCCTGATTCCGGTCTGTCTGCTGATCCTGTTCTTCCTGACACTGTCCGCTTTCCGGAAAAAGGAGCGCGGCTTTGCCTTCTGCGGCCTGTACTGCCTGGTCCTTACGATCATGGTGCCTGTATTCCTGTTCGTTCAGTGCGTGTTTCCTTACCTGCGCGTTTTCACCTATATGGGCAGCGTCCTGTCCATGCTGCTTATCCTGACAGCATGGGGAACAGCGCGTTTCCTGACCGGATGGTCCGCCGCCGGGAAACAGGTTTCAGAAAAGAAATTGGGCAGAAAAGCGGCGGGAAGGGTGATATCCGCAGCGGCTTTGTCGGCCGCTATTCTGTTTGCTGCATATGTTTTTTTCTCAGACGGCTACAATTCCGGTTATGACAGCAGGGACGATCATATCTATGCTGCCCTCAGCCAGATGGATGAGACGCAGGTGGACACGATCCTGACCGGAGATGTGTATGCCAGCCAGAACGTATATTTTCATATTACCAGGTGCCGTGGAAAAGAACTCGCCGCAGACGAAGAAAGGCCGGATTACGTGCTCATGGATAAAATCCAGACAGGACCGGAAGGTACCGGGCTGGTCTGGCCCTACGACCGGGATACGGAGGACTTTCCGTGGGAATGGATCCAAGGACACATGGAAGTGGTGTTTGAGGACGATATGTATATCGCCTATCAGGTGAAAGAATAGGGGAGGCGGAGGGCGGCGGCATGACGTCTTCCGCCGGAAAACGGACTTTAAAAAAGTGTTCAGAAAAAATAAAATTTTGTTGACAACCCCTGACCCCTATGCTATACTAACATTCGTTGACAGCGCGGAAAGCTGGAAACAAAGAAACGCTGCTGTGGCTCAGTCGGTAGAGCGTCGCCTTGGTAAGGCGGAGGTCACGGGTCCGATTCCCGTCAGCAGCTCGCATGAGAAGTCCGAAAAACCTGATGATTACAGGTTTTTCGGATTTTTCTTTTTGCTGAAAAGGGGTACGGGAGGGGTACGGTCAGTTGAACACGCTATTCCAGCGCTCCCGGTCAATGGTTGAGTGATTATTGAACCTCTTACAGCAGTCTGTGGTTTGAGGGTCTGCGTGCCCGGATGCGATCTGAATCTGAGCATCCTCAAAGCCTGCCATATACATTTCCGTAACGGCAAGAAGATTTTAGAGTAATCCATCCGGCGGCCTTCCGGGTTGTCCCGGTAATCTTCAGGGGTATAACGTGTTTTATGGGTAACGGCATAATATCATATCCTTTTCGTTTCCCCTGTTTATAGTATCTCCACCACTGCCAAGTGCGGTTTGTTTTAAGAAAAGGTAACGTACAGGGACGATCAAAGTTAAGCATATAGACATTATAATTACACACCCCTTATGCGTGGATCATGGTATAAGTCCAATACCTTTAAAGATAAAAAAGGACTGTATATCTGCAGCTTTTCCTTTACAGATATGCAGTCCCTTTTTTTTAAAAATACTTACTGCGACCCTTCCGTCGTCCCCTGCGCTGCCTGCTGTGCCTGCTGCGCGGCATAAGCGTTCTGCAGGGCAGTGATCTGCTGGGTCAGGCTGTCGATTTCCTGCTGCGCCTGTGTGATGGCTGCCTGGGCGGCTGCCTGAGATGCTTCATCCGTCGCCGCGGCTGCCTGCTGCTGCGCGGTAGCGAGAGCGGCCTGCGCGTTCTGGAGCGCTGCCTGCCAGGTTGCCATCTGTGCGTCATAATTGTTCAGAAGGTTGCGCGCGTTGATCTCCTGCTGTTCCTGCGCGATGACTGCATTGGCATTTGGATCCGCGAAGAACTCCGCGTTATGCGGACATTCATTGGCAGCCTGCGTGACATTGCCGGAAAGTGTTGCGTCATTGGAAGGCGTCAGTTCCAGGGTCCCAGGCACCTTGAACGGACACAGGTCCGTGGCCTTCAGGCCGGAATACTCGCATACAAAGCCCTGATAATGCACGTCGCAGGTGGTGGTAGGAACCGTGCCCTGAGCGAAATATTCCGTCTTCAGGTTGGTGCACAAGCCGCTGATCGGGAGCTTGCCGGACTGCGCACAGACAGTTGCGGTGACGATATCATCAGGCACTTCAAAGGCTTTATTTTCCAGATTTTCATGGATCTGGCTCATGACCGCCCGCCAGAGCGTTTTCGCAAGGTTGCGTTCTCCGTTGCCGCTTGCCAGCTTGGCGTTGTTGTCGTAACCGGCCCAGGTGGTGCAGGTGTAATAAGGCGTATAGCCGGAGAACCAGACGTCGTTGTAATCTGAAGTGGTTCCGGTCTTGCCGGCGATGGACATGCCTCCGAAGTTGACGGCGGTTCCGGTACCGGTAGTGACCACGTCCACCATGGCATCGGTCAGCAGGAACGCGGTGCTTTCCTTGATGACCTGGCGGGTTTCCCCTGCCGTATTGTCAAGGAGTACGTTGCCGTCATGATCCACGACCTTGGTGTACAGTTTGGGTTTGATATAGGTTCCGCCGTTTGCGATCGTCGCATACGCGGCGTTCAGCTCCAGGTTCGTCACACCGTGGGTGATACCGCCGAGGGCGAGGGGCTGAGCTACATCGGAATAGATCTTGCCGTCTATTTCTTCCCCGTCTGTCAGGGTGGTGAATCCGAAGTTCAGCAGATAATCATATCCGGTACGCGGCCCGATAAAGGTCAGCGTCTTTACGGCGATGATGTTCAGTGAGTCTGCGATACCTTCCCGCAGGGAGCAGATGCCCCGGTAGCCGGAACTGTACCAGTTGGAAACCGGCCGCCCGTTATCATAGTTGAAGGGCGCGTCCACAAAAACGTCCGCCAGGGTAAGTCCGGCGCTGTCCAGCGCGGGAGCGTAGGTGGAAACGATCTTGAAGGTGGAACCCGGCTGTCTGGGGGAAGAAGTCGCCCGGTTCAACGTCCGGTTTGCCTCTTTTGCCCCGCGTCCTCCCACGATGGCGACCACGTTGCCGGTGGACTGGTCTTCGATGGTCATGGAGATCTGAGGCTGTGGAGTCATGGAAATGCTTTCCGCGATCACCTCGCCGCCGTTCTGGAGGAGATGATTTTTGTATTCCTCAATGGTAGCATTCGCCTCGTCCTGCGAGGAGAAGAGCAGAGGATACTGGCTGGTATTTCCGTTTTCCTTCATCCAGGTCTCCAGCATTTCCCGGCTGTAATTCTCTGTTTCTCCGTTTTCCAGTTCGATGGTGAGCTGATAGTCCAGGTACCAGGTGGTTCCTTCGGGGTAGTTTTCCTCGTTGGAGCAGACCTCATCTGCGATCGCCTGGATATCAGGATCCTGTGTGGTATAGATCTTCAGACCGCCCGCGTAAAGCAGGGAATAGGCCTGGGTTTCCGAATAGCCCGCTGCCTGCAGATCCTCCATGACCGCCTCTGTCACAGCGTCCACAAAATAGGAATTGACCTGGGTTTCCCCGGTTTCCTCATTGACGATCTGAATGCGTGAATAGACATCATCGGCAAGGGCTTCGTCATATTCGCTCTGGGTGATATAGCCCTGCTCCAGCATTTTATCAAGCACATCCTGCCGCCGTTTCGCGTTTTCCTCCGGATGGGAGATGGGATTGTAGCGGGAGGGATTCTGGGTGATCGCCGCGATGACGGCGCATTCCGAAAGGTTCAGGTCCCATACGTTTTTCCCGAAATAACGCCGGGAAGCCGCCTGCACGCCCAGGGTATTCTGCCCGAGATTGATGGTGTTCATATAGTTTTCCAGGATATCGTCCTTGCTCATTTCCTTTTCCAGCATGACGGCCAGGTACTGCTCCTGGATCTTACGCTTTAACTTAATGGCGAAGCCGCGCTCGCTTTCGCTTGTCCATGTGGTCAGCACGTTATTTTTTATGAGCTGCTGGGTGATCGTGCTGGCGCCCTCAGAAAAGCTGCCGGAAGTCAGTCCCACATAGGCCGCCCGCAGGATGCCTCTCAGGTCGATCCCGTTATGTTCATAGAACCGCTCGTCCTCGATCGCAACGAACGCGTGGGCCAGATCCGCGGGAATGTCTTCCATGCTTACCGGAACACGGTTGGAACCCTCCGCGTCCAGCTTGGCGGTCTGGTTGCCCTGCGAGTCATAGATGAAAGTGGAGAAGCCCGAAGGGGATACGTCAATGTTGGACATATCCGGCACCGAGGAAAGAATTCCCTTTACAACACCCAATACGCCGCAGACGCCGATCACGCCGACGGCGCAGACGAAGCACAGAAAAACCTTTAAAAAGCTAAGGGCAAAACGATTGCCCCATTTTTTTGACTTGGAACGCAGTGCCTTTTTTTTCCTGGCGGCACCTCTTTTGCCATAGTTCATGGATTTGCCTCCTTTAAGCTGTGAAAGCCTGCCCAAAAGGGCATTGACGATATGATTATAGCAAATATGCACCGGTAAATAAAGGATTTTAGAGAATTATTAAGAATTGTTCACAATTCAATTCCGTTTTATGCCTGCCTGTGGTAAGATGTACCTGCCGGAAAAAGGAGAAGAATATGGAAAAAAGAGAGAATTTTCCGCCCTACAGATGCGTTCTGGAAGGTGGAACAGGCGAAATCATCGAAAAAAGATCCCGCTTTCTTACGTCGGTAAGACCTGTGGAAACAGAAGAAGAAGCTTCTGCCTTTATCGAAGAAATGAAGAAAAAGTACTGGGACGCTTCCCATAACTGTTCCGCTTTTGTCATCGGGCGCAGGGGAGAGCTGACCCGCTGCAGCGATGACGGGGAGCCGTCGGGTACGGCGGGCAGGCCGATGCTGGATGTGCTTTTAAAGGAAGGAATCTGCAATACGGCAGTGGTGGTGACGCGGTATTTTGGAGGCACCCTTCTGGGAACGGGCGGCTTGGTGAGGGCCTATGGCGCCGCGGTGAAGGAGGGGCTGAAAAACAGCGTTGTGGTCACCATGCGCTATGGGACAAGGCTCCGCGTGACGGTGGATTATGCGGATGTGGGAAGGATCCAGTACCTGGCGGGAAAAGAAGGGCTAACCCAGGAGGGCGCTCAATATGGCGTCCGGGCTGATTTTGTGTTTGCATTCAGAGCGGAAGAGGAAGAGCATATCTGCAGGGCGTTAACGGAAGCCACAGACGGAAGGGCAAAGACCGAAATCCTTTCTCATGGATATTGTGTTGACAAAGATTGACGGGAAAGCTATATTGAGTGAAAAACGGAGGTAATCAATGAAGCTGATATCATGGAACGTAAACGGGCTTCGCGCCTGCATGGGCAAGGGCTTTCTGGATTTTTTCCGGGAGGCGGACGCGGATATTTTCTGCATTCAGGAGAGCAAACTCCAGGAGGGACAGATTTCCCTGGAGCTGCCGGGATATCATCAGTACTGGAATTATGCGGAGAGAAAGGGATATTCCGGAACGGCGGTATTTTCCAAAAGGGAGCCGCTTGGCGTCGCATATGGGATGGACCGTGAGGAGCATGATAAAGAAGGGCGGATGATCACGCTGGAATTTGAAGATTTTTATCTGGTCACTGTCTACACGCCCAATTCCCAGGAAGGCCTTGTGAGGCTTTCCTACCGGATGGAGTGGGAGGATGATTTCCTTTCTTATTTAAAAGGATTGGAAAAAAAGAAGCCGGTCATCTTCTGCGGAGACTTAAACGTGGCGCACAAGGAGATCGACCTGAAAAATCCTAAGACCAACCGGAAGAACGCTGGCTTTACGGACGAGGAACGGGAGAAGTTTTCCCGGCTTCTGGAGAACGGATTCATCGACACGTTCCGGCATTTTTATCCCGATCTGGAGGGCGCCTATTCCTGGTGGTCCTACCGTTTCCATGCCAGGGAGAAAAACGCCGGATGGCGCATCGACTATTTTCTGGTCTCTCCCCAGTTGAAAGACAGGCTGGAAGACGCCGTGATCTACAAGGATGTATACGGCTCGGACCATTGTCCGGTAGGGCTGATCCTGAAGGATTGAAAATATTTTCTAGACGCGGGGCCGTATCCCCGGGCTGCTCCGTCGGCTTAGGATGTATAGGGCGCCGCAGAGATTCAAAATGGAGGAAGATCATGAGCAGAATCGGAAAGAGGAGAAAAACGATAAAAAGGGCGGCAGGCATGATGCTTTCCATCTGCATGGCTGTGACAGCCTGCCTGGGGCTTGCAGCTTGCGGCCCTTCCGGACAAGAGGTGCAGGAAAGCACGGAAACGGCTGTGCAGGAGATAACCGTGCAGGAGACGGAAAGCAGGACGCTGGAGACCATGACGGCGGAAACAGAAACGGAAAGTGCTGCGGAAACAGAAGGAGAGACGCAGACCGGACTGGAGAGCGCTCCGGAAGAGACGATGGTCATGGATGCCACGGGTTCCTTTGAGGGAATTGTGGTGGACGCCGCCATGAACAGTCTTGTTATTGATACGGAAGACGGAATCATGTACAGCTTTTCCTATCCGGAAAGCGGAGTGGAAATGGACCTGTCGGATGGCCTTCTTCTGGGAATGTCTGTTCTGGTCAAGAGTGAGGATGGAATTGCGTCGAGCGTGCAGGATGGTCCCACACAGCCGGCTTCGGACAGGGATGCCCTCGCCTTTGCGGCGGATATCCTCTTTGCCTGTCGGTATAGGAGCATGGATTCCCTTGCCAATCTGGCCGGTTTTCCCCTCTATGTGAGGCTGGATGATGAAGATATGACGGTAGAGGACGCGGAGCAGTTCCTTGCCCTCCCGGAGGATCAGATTTTGTCGGATGAACGGGTGGACGCGGTGCTTTCCACGAATCTTTACGAGGTGACGGAACTGGACGGCGGAAGATATGTGCTCGGTTCCGATGAGGGAAAGCCCAATATCATTTTTCAGAAAGATGGCGGAAGGGACAGTGGATTTGCCATTGTCGGGATCAACTGATTTTCCCAATCCGGATTTGTGCCGAAACGTCACTAATCCCGTGATCGCAGCGCCGAATCGAAAATTTGGTAATTTTGCTTGCAGAATTTGCGTTCGCTCAGCGTAGAAATGCTTAGGAACGGAGGTAAAGATGAAACAGCTTAAAATCGCTCTGCTTCAGATCGCGCCCTGCGGCACGCTGGGGGAAAACCTGAAAAAAGGGCTGGCCTGCTGCCGGAAGGCGAAGGAAATGGGAGCGGATATCGTTCTTTTCCCGGAGATGTTCAGCAACGGCTACCGGATCTACGACAGGCCTGTGGAGGAATGGAAGGCAGAAGCGATTCCTGCCGACAGCGAATTTGTCAACGCTTTCGGAAAAGCTGCGGCAGAGCTGAACATGGCGGTGGGGATCACGCTTCTGGAAAGGTTTGGGGAGAATCCCCGCAATACGCTCGTCCTGTTCGACCGGTTCGGAAACCGGAAGCTGACCTATGCAAAGGTACACACCTGTGATTTTGATGTGGAGCGGAATCTGATGCCGGGAGAAGCTTTTTTTACCGTCGCGCTCGATACCGCCTGCGGGGAGGTTCAGGTGGGCGCTATGATCTGCTTTGACCGGGAATTCCCGGAAAGTGCCAGGATCCTGATGCTCCAGGGCGCGGAGCTGATCCTCGTTCCCAACGCATGCCCCATGGAAATCAACCGGCTTTCCCAGCTTCGCGCCCGGGCCTTTGAAAATATGCTGGCCATTGCCACCTGCAATTATCCGGAAGGCGTTCCTGACTGCAACGGCGGCTCCAGCGTGTTTGATGGCGTGGCTTATCTGCCGGAGCTGGAAGGATCCCGGGATACCTGTATCCTGCAGGCCGGAGGCGCGGAAGGGATTTATGTGGCAGAACTCGACCTGGAACAGCTTCGCCGCTACCGGGAAACGGAAGCCCACGGCAATGCCTACCGTCATCCTAAGAAATACGGCCTTCTGACCGGGACAGACATCCGTCCGCCGTTTGTCCGCAGAGATTATCGGGAATAGAAAGAAAAATCTGCTGGTCTTCCGGAGTTGGAGCAGCCTGATCTTGCCACACTCCCCTGTAAAGTCAGTTTCTACTGTGCCTCCCTGCTATCCGCTCTCACGCTGAAGCGGTAGATGAACAGAGAAAATACAGCCGTAATCAGCTCCGTGATCCAGAATGCGTGCCATACGCCAGTCGCTCCTGTCAACAGACTGAGGATAAAGGCTGCCGGAATGATGAGGATCAGATAACGGCAGAGGGAAATCATCAGGGATGGCACACCCTTTCCCAGCCCTTCAAGCGCGCCGGAGGAGGCAACGGAAAGAGCTGAGGGAAGAAAGCCGATGCTGATGATCCGCAGGGCCTGGGCGCCGATCGTGATAGTGGACGGGCTGGTGGTAAACAGCCCCATCAGAGGACCGGGAAGAAGCTGGCACAGAACGGTTCCTGCCAGCATGATGATGGCGGCGAATGTCAGCGTAGTGTTATAAATGGAACGGACCCGTCTGTGCTCTCCCGCGCCGTAATTGTATCCGATAAGCGGCCGCATCCCCTGTACGATGCCGTTTGCGGGCAGATACAGGAAGGTCTGCAGCTTATAATAAACGCCGAGAACCAGCACGTAGGCCTGAGAATATCCGGCCAGAATGGAATTCAGCGCGGAAATCAGCAGAGAAGGAAGCGCCAGATTCAGGATGGCAGGAATGCCGATGCCGTACAGCCTCAGGCACATATCCTTCTGAAA
>DWYY01000167.1 GCA_019118445.1 Candidatus Eisenbergiella merdipullorum
CAGATCAGATTGGCATTTTCCATATCCGTTCCGGTCCTTCCCATAAAGGAAAGCTCGCTTTCCTGATAATAATCCATATCCGGGTTTTCGGAGGGGCTCACGCTTCCCGGAGAAACGCAGTTTACCAGGACCCCTTTGTCCGCCACCTCTTTGGCGAGCGCCTTTGTCATTGCGATCACCGCCCCTTTGGTCGCGGAATAATGCACCATATTCGCGTTACCATATACCCCTGCAACAGAAGCCACATTGATGATCCTTCCATAATTGTTCTTTATCATCTCAGGTAGAACGGCCCTGGTAAAATACACGACCCCCATGATGTTGATATCAATAAATTTCTTCCATTCATCAATCGGGATCTTTTCAAAAGAGCTCCACCCTCTCCAGAGCGCCGCATTGTTCACCAGGATATCTATGCTCCCCAAAGTGGTTCCCGCTTTCCGGACCACCTCATAAACCCCTGCTTCATCGCTCACATCGCATTGAAAGATAAGCACATCCCCGGTATATTCCTCTATTTCCTTTTTCAGCTTTTCCAGTTTATCAGGATCCACATCCACCAATACCAGCTTTGCTCCGTTTTGCGCAAGCTTTACCGCAACGGCACGTCCGATTCCGACTCCCGCGCCGGTGACAAGCGCTGTTTTTCCTGTAAATTCCATTTTAATCTCCATTCCAGAGCGTAAGCGACGGGGCATGTCTAAGAGCAATTTGTGACGCTCCAGCACAAATTGCCGTGTGAAAAATCGGCCTAAGCCCCCTTTATCCTCCGACACCCTCATAAACTCTCTGCTATACCCCCAACCTCATCACCCCACGATCAGCTTCACTATCCCTTCACGCTGCCCAGCACAATGCCGCTGACAAAATATCTCTGAAGGAACGGATATACGCACAGGATCGGGAGCACCGCAATAATGATCTGCGCGCAGCGCAGGGACTGATCGCTCAGGGTCTGAAGCAGCATCCAGTCATCGCCTGTCATCTCGCTCATATCCATATTCAGGATCACGTTTCTCAGATAAGTCTGCAAAGGCACCTTGGAAGGCGTGTTGATATAAATCATACCGTCAAACCAGGCGTTCCAGTGATTCACCATACAGAACAGAGCGATGGTCGCAATCGCCGGTTTGGATACCGGAACATAGATCTGCAGCAGCGTCCGAAGATGGCTGGCTCCATCGATCAGCGCCGCATCCTCCAGCTCTTCCGGCACCGTGCGGAAGAAGTTCAGCATGAGCACCAGGTTAAATATCGGAAGAGCGCCAGGCAGGATGAGGGACCAAATGCTGTCCCTCAAGCCAAGACGTGTGACCAGGAGGTAATTGGGGATCATGCCTCCGCTGACCAGCATGGTGATAAAGAAATACCAGGTGTATGCTGTCCTTCCCGTCAGTTTACTTCCATCCTTGGACAGTGGATACGCCGTCAAAAGGATCAGGAAAAGATTGACGCAGGTTCCCAAAACAGTCCTGAGGAAGGAAACCTTCAGAGCATTCCAGAAGGCCGTCCGGGTCAGCAGAAACTGGTAGGCGGAAGCAGTCAGCCCTCTTGGCCAGAAACTCACATACCCGGCAGAAACCATGGCTTTGTTGCTGAAAGACACTGCAATCACATGGATAAAGGGCGCGATACAAAGGAGGGCAAGAAGCAGCATCAGGATGATATTAAAAACGTTAAAAATCCGGCGCGGAACAGACCGGTTTGATAATTTCGCGTTCATTGGAATACCCCTTTTTCAGAACAGCTTATAATCGAAAAATTTATAAGCGATATAATAGGAAACAGAAATAAATACTGTCGAAACTGCAGATTTAAACAATCCAATCGCCGTTGCCGGCCCATACTGGGCATTTTCCAGTCCCAGGCGGTAAACCATGGTATCTATGATATCTCCGCTTTCATAAACGATCGGACTGTACAGATTATAAATCTGATCAAAACCGGCATTCAACACATTTCCCAGGCTGAGCACCATCATCAGCACGATGATCATCCGCATGCCCGGAAGGGTGATATGCCAGGTCTGTTTCCACCTTCCCGCCCCATCGATGGCAGCCGCTTCATACAGGCCGGGATCAATTCCCGTGATGCTGGCCAGATAGACAACGGTCCCGTAGCCGAACTCCTTCAGGATATCCGTGACGATCACGGTTCCCTTAAAGTAACGGTTATCTCCCAGAAAATAAATCGGCTCCCCTCCCAGGCTGACGATGAGCTTATTGATCAGCCCGGTGGAAGGACTGAGCAGATCCACCAGGATTGCCGCAAATATGATCCAGGATATGAAGTGGGGGAAATAAATGATCGTCTGAACCATCTTTTTAAATTTTTTCCCCTGCAGTTCATTTAACAGGATCGCCACGGTGATCGGCACGATCAGGCCCAGAACAATCTTCCACAGCGCGATCACGACCGTATTTTTCAGGACATTCATCGTATTCGGCATGGAAAAAATATAATTAAAGTTTTCCAGACCGATCCATTGCTGATCTCCAAAAAGCCCTTTGGCGGGCACAAAACGCTGGAAGGCAATGACCAGCCCGGCCATCGGGACATAGCTGAAGATCAGGACCATGAGCATTCCAGGAATGAGCATCAGGTGAAGCGGCAGCTCTCTCCTGCTGAATTTCTTTCTCTTCGTCTTTATGTATACGCCGTTTTCCCTATTCATGACATCTCTCCTTCAGACAAGACGTGCCGGAATGCTCCGGCACGTCCCTGCATCATTGCTGACCCTGATACCATTCATTCACTTCCTGAGTGATCTCATCGCCGCCAAGGGAAGAAAAGGTTTCCTTCCACTGTTCAAAGCCTTCCTCCACACTGAGTTCCCCGTTGATCATTTTGGTAAAGGCAATCAACTGTTCATCCTTAATGGCCGGCAGTCTGTCACGCATATATGTGCTCTGGATTCCATAATAAGCGTCATAGAACAGACGCCCTCCGTCAGAGGCTTCCTCCAGTACCTTTGCCGCCGCATGTTCGCCAGGGCCGAACATGCGCTCCCACTCCCACTGTCCATCTCCGTGCAGATTGGCCCAATAAACAATTGCCTTTCCTTTGAGCAATGAAGTATCTTCATTATTGTTATAAACTTCCATCAGATTTTTATAAGTATTCAGATTATCCATTGCCGAAACACTATTACGTACAGGGCATGACTGCCATGAAACATTTTCCTCAAACATCCACCAGGCCGCCTTTTCGCTGGACATGGCGGCTCGTGTGAGTGCCTGTATCTTAAATGCGATCTCCGGATGATCATATTGGGAATTCACAACGACCCATGTTGAATTTGATGTTAACGGCGAACGAACCTCTTCCCCATTTCCGCTCGGAGGCGCTACCGCGATCCAATCAGACTCAGGATCTAAGTCATGCAGTCCGACTATATTTTGTACAATCCAATGTCCACCATATAAAACGCCACAATGTCCGGACATTACGCTTTCCATTGCTGTCGTATTATCCTGTGTAATGAACTCCGAGCTAATATATCCCTTCTGATACCAATCTGCCAGACAGGACAACGCATCCTTATTGGCTTCAGAAATACCTCCATATTCCAATTGATCATCTTCTGTCTTAATCCAGTTTTCAGGATACGCTCCATAAGCGTTGAATATTCCTCTTGTCGTATACCAAAGATCCTTATCCACAACAATTCCTACTGTATCCTTCTGTCCGTTTCCATCAAAATCAGCATTCACAAAAGCATCGATAACTGCAGTCAGTTCTTCCATTGTGTTGGGGATTTCCAGATTCAGTTTGTCCATCCAGTCTTTTCTCAGCCAGAGATAAGAAAAGTTGTCTGTATCGGATAACTTGATGGGCAGCCCATACACTCTGTCGTCCACAGTTACTTTATCCATGGCAATCCCACCGTCTGATTCATAGATATCCTTCATCTCTTCCGTCCCATACTGATCGATCAGATCAGTCAAATCCCAGATCTGCCCTGCTTCCGCCAGTTCTACTACATCACTTTGGTCCTGAACCATAAAAATATCCGGGAGGTCATTCGCCGCCATATCCAGCCTCAATTTCTGTGCATAGTCAGTTCCCTGGGCCATCCATGCGATTTCTGCATCCACGTTGTATATTTGCTTTATCGCATCGATCCAACGGCTTTTTTCCATGGTTTCGCCATATTTACCAGAAAATTTTGCGTAAGCATCCTGAAGGTTGACATCATAATATATTGTCGTCTTCACACTAACAGGCTCATCATACCCGGCCACCTTCTCCAGCTCTCCCGTAGAGGCATAATATTCTCCAAAGAACTCCTTGAGATTTTCCATATTCTCATTATAGACATCGGCTTCCGTCCCGGTTGCCGTAATGTCGGAAGGATAGGTCGGCCTCTCGGATGCCTGCTGTTCCTCCGTCTGTTCCGCACCTGCGGTTTTTTGCTGCTCTGTTTCTGCTGCCGTTTCTGTTCCTCCCTGCGTCGCGGCTGTCTCCACAGTCGAGGTTGTCGTATTGCCGCAGCCTGCCGCCAGCGTTCCGGCCATCACTGCTGCAAGAAGGAGGGAAAGCATTTTGCTTCTCTTTTTCATTCTATTCATACCCCCATTTGTATAATTATTCATTTTTACAACAGATTAGTTTTGGGCCCCTCAACTGATTTTAGTATATTGGATAATTTTATGTTTATCAATGGAACATTTTTGATAATTCTGCTTATTTTTTTACTGTTTCCGTTATTCCCTGCCGCCAGGCGCCTGCGGATGCCCCAGTATATTTTTTAAAGACCTGATTAAAATGGCGGACCGAGTAAAAGCCTGACGCAAACGCTATGTCCCTGGTTTTCATAGCAGTCTCTTTCAAAAGACGCTTTGCTTTATTCACGCGAAGCAGATTGATATGGTTCACCAGCGTCGTTCCTGTCTGCTCCCGATACAGGCGCGACAGATAAGACGGGTTGTAATTCACTTTTTCCGCAATGGCAGAAAGAGAAATGTCTTCTGTATAGTGAGCTTCCACATAGTTGTTGATCCATTGGACCAGCCCGGTTGTATTGGCGCTCTTCTTTCTCACCCCCTCCGCCAGCAATTTTTCCAAAAGTCCGATCGCCTCACTTATCCACTCCGCCCCTGGAACCTGCTGCGCGGAGGCATACAGACTTCTGATCAGCCTTTCGCAGCCTTCTTCCCGCACGCCGGCCAGGCGCTGCGCCTCTGCCAGAAGCGTTTCCATCATCAGCACCGCAGGCACAGGCATCTTGCCGCGCAGATCCTGGATTTCTGAAAGACCGGCCATTTTTTCTGAAACCGCGTCCAGAAGCTCCCGGGTATTTCCGTTTTCCAGAAGCTCCAGAAGGAAAGGCAGCTCCAACATACTCTGCAGGTTCTCCGGATCCTCCTGCTCCCGCCGCAGCATACGAAGGCAGCCTTCAGCGCCGGATTCCTTCAACGACAGGATACTTCTTTCATAAATTTCCCGCAGCCTGGATGCCTCAACAAACCGGTCATCTGCCACAAAGCTCAGTTTTTTCCCAAACTGATCATACACTCGTTCCGACAGCTCCGAAAAAATTTCCCGGATATACACCGCCGCATCCTTTTCCTCCTGTTCCCCTTCTTCCCGCTGGAGCAGCCACAGAAGTTTGCCGTTCATATTATGGAACACTGCCCTGATCCTTCTGACAGCCATGCTTTTTTCCACATAATCCAAAATGCCGGCCACCTGGGAAAGCTGTTCCTTCATCGGGCAGTCGTACAGGCTGCCTGCTACCAAAAGCACCGGCTCCCCAATATGAAGAGGGATCTCCAGCAGATCCAATTCCTCCTGCCGCACCGTCATCCCATAGTTGAGCAGCCTGTCCATTATGCTGCTTCGCAGACAGGAAGACAGCCGGGACACCTTTTCATCCATTCCTCCATAGAAATCCCGGAGCTGTTCTTCCCGGTCAAGCAGTTCCAGATCCTTTTCCACCGTCCGGCAGATCGCCTCATATCCTTCTATTTTTAAAATATAGTCAACCTTATCATATTTTAACGTGTCGTAAGCATACTGGAAATTATTGTAGGCAGTCAGGACGATCACCCGGCAGTCCGGCCAGTATTTTTTAACGAAATCTAACAGCTCCAGCCCGGAAACGGCAGGCATGGCTATATCGGTGATAACGATGCCGAACATCATCCTTTTCAAAACTTTCATCGCCTCAACCGCACTATAGGCCCGATGTATTTCCGCTTCAAAATTCTCTTCCAGGTAACTGCTCAGAGAATTCACAATCAATTCCTCATCGTCCACCACAAGGATTCTTCTCATATTCGTTTCCTTCCCCGGATAATCCGCTCTTCTCATCCTGTTTCCACCGGATGACCAATTCACAACACAATCCGCCCAGCTCTGAACGGGAGACAAAAAGACCGCTGCCTTCCCCATACATCAGCACAAGTCTCTTATGGATATTAAGAAGCGCAACGCTTTCTCCCAAAAGGGGTTCCCTGGAGGATAACATTTGGGAAAGCCCTGCCAGCATATCATCGGTAAGCTTTTCGCCGTTATCTTCCACATAGATATGGGCCAGCTGAGGTTCGCAGATATAGCGGACCCGGATAAACCCGCCGCTCAGTTTATCTTTGATAGCATGGTCAAATGCATTTTCCAGCAGCGGCTGAATGATCAATTTGGGGACTCTTCTTTTCGCGATCTTCTCAGGGCATTCCGCGAAACAGATCTTCACCCTTTTGGAGAACCGGATCTGCTGGATCTGCGCATAGGCTTTTGCGTGTTCTACCTCCTCTTCGAGAGTCGCTTCTCCCCTGTCCGAAAGCGTGATATATTTTAGATATCTCCCGATCACGTCTGACATCTGAAGCGCCTGGTCATACTCTTCTTCCTGCAAAAGCCCCCGCAAAACGAAATAGGTATTATATAAAAAATGAGGATTGATCTGATGCTGAAGCTGTTTCATCTGCGCCCTGTAATTTAACAGCCTCAGCTCATATTCCCGTTCAACCAAGTCCTGAATACGCCTTGACATACTGTCAAACTGGCTGTACATATTTTGAAATTCCACATACCAGGAGCTTCCCATCTGCACTCCAAGTTCCCCTTTTTCCATCCTCATAAAAGTATTTTTTGCATGGTTGATCGGCCGTTGGATCATCAAATAAAATGCCGCTGTGAACAAAAGCAGCAGACACAACAGAAGAAAGATGAAAAAAATCCTTGCCTGATACCATCCTCTCAGCGGTTCCTGTATACGGTCAAAGGGAGACAGCTGATAAAAGGTCATCTCGCCATCCACCTCAGCCCAGGAAAGCAGAAAGCTGTTTCCCTGCAGCTCCACCATCAGATGGCCGTCACCGTCCGGCTCCTGGGGCAGGATGTCCGCGGAAAGGCCGGAGCCTGTGGATACAAAAAAGCCGCCGTAATCCCATCCTCCCGCAGAAAGAGCAAAGCCATTTCCCGTATCTCCAACCAGACGGTCCAAATAACTCTCCAGCCCATATTTTGACAAAACCGTCAGGATGACTACGTTCATATCCTCGTAAGCCGTCTGATCACCAAAGGAGCTGCTCGCCCAGAAAACAATATGCTCCGCATCCGCCCACACCTTTGTTTCTTCCGTTTGAGAAATGATCTTCTCTACGCCCTCTTTTTCCTCCTCATACGTACTCTGCGAGGTGCTGGTAACCTTCCTGGAAATCCTGGGATAATAGATCGTCACATTTTCGATAATATCATGTCCATATATGATAGCATCCAAAGAAGCCTGAACCGCCTGAAGGCGCAGGACAAAATAGCTGTCCTGCGCCTCTCTTTCAAACCAGACCGGCAGCGTTGTTACCGTTCTGTCGCTTAACACATTATAATTCTGGAGACGGATCGCCTGCAGCTCCTGTTCGAGAATCTCCGCATAGGAAGCCGTTTCTGCCAGGATCCTCTGCGTCATCATTTCTTCCATCTGTCTGATGGAACGCACATAGACAATGCTCAACAGGCTTATGATCGGAAATATGATGCAAAATGTAACCAGCAGCAGCATGACCACCGACATCACGCGAAATGGATTTCTGCCAGACTTCAATAAATCGCCTCCCTTATTCCCCCTAGGAACCTTTTTGCTTGTGTAACCTGTATAAATATTTTTTCTTAATCCTTATTATAACCTCCCAAAGCATGACATATATATGGAATTTTTTTTACTTTTAAAACCTTATTTTTTCTATTTTTCTTCATCAGCATAGCGGTTGTACTGCTCTATCAGCTCAATTTCCTTTGGATCATAGGGACGCAGACTCGGCCTGAACAGATCGTGCTGCCATTTCGTGAAATCGATGTCCCGGGCTTCCCCTCTCTCATAGCTCTCCCACAGACCGTTCCACGGCTCATAGGTCTGATATTTTCCTGCCACCAATCCCCAGTTATAACAGCCGATCCGTTCCAGATAAAACAGCGGATAGATAGTCTGCACATCATTGTGCGTAATGCGGTTCAGCCATTCGGTACACAGCATCGGCCGTCCATAGGTTTTCTTCAGGATATCGATCGTCCGTACCATGTGATCATAGGAACCATAACAATGAAAGCTGACCACATCAGAAAGCTCCAGTGCTCTTGTCTCAATCTCAGAAAGCTCCCCTCTGCACAGCGCATAGGTATTATGTACGCCGGTCGTTAAAGGCTGCATCGGCCCAATACCCCTTGCGATTTCAAAAAAGCGCTCCATGTACGGCAGGCTCAGGGAGCCGCGCCTTCCGTTTCCCGGTTCATTAAACAGATCCCACACAACCACGCGGCTGTCGCGGGCGTACCGGCTGATAATCTCATGCACCATCCCGTAAAATTTTTCCGCCAGTTCAGGTTCATCCAGGATGCTGTAACCCGGCCCTCCCGAAAGCCCTCCGTGCGGGGAATCCTTCCGTCCGCCATGGTAGCCGATATCCACCTGCTGAGGCCCCAGTTTCGGAGGCGTATAATATTTCTTAGGGACTGTACAATCGTTTCCAAAACAGATCATGGAAGAAATCCCATAGCGGTCCGCCAGCTCCAGATAACGGTCAAACCGTTTCAAAAATCCGTCGTGTTCCTGATCCCAAACCTCAAATTGAAGGATCAGGCGAATGGAATTAAATCCAATGGAAGCTGCCAGCTCCAACTCCCTTTCCGTTGTCTTCATCCGCTCCTCAAAGCCATATTCCTGCCACTGGTCCACCCGGTTACAGCAGTCGCTGCTCATAAAATTGCATCCGCGCAGCCAGGGCTGCTTCAGATACCATTCCCATGCCTGTTCCTTTGTCCACCGATCCATTTTTTGCTCCTTCCTGTTTTGATGATCCTTTTGCTGACTTCTATTCACCCTTCACCGTATCCGCGATCCTCTGATACGCTATGATCCGGAAGTCCCAAGTATCATGTCTCTGTGCTTCCTTTATGCATTCTTCCGCTTCATTGAATTTACCCAGCCCCAGCAACGCATAAGCCTTTAAAACATATCCGCTGACCAGATTGGCTTTTACGATATCCAGTTCAAACGGCATGGGAGTCGGCGAACCAACCCCATAATAGGTCCTCAGATCACAGTTCTTAATCTGGTTTTCCGCCACTTCTATCATTTCATCCAGAACGGCTTTCGCTTCCCCAAAGCGCATCAGCTTTCTCAGCGCAAGGGCGCGGAACAGGGAGATTTCAGAAACGGCCGCCTTGTACACAGAAGCTTCTTCAAAATATTCCTGCTTCCCGGTGAGCACTCCCAGATAGTAGTAGATATGCGACTCCTGGTTGAAGAAGGTCTTCGCTTCCCCATAAGTCTTAGGCATATGAAGGCCTTCCATATACATTGCCACAGCTTCCTGGCTTCTGCCTTCTGCAGCAAGCTGGTTGGCGTATAGCACGTGCATCCATGCGTGGAGCTTGGTCAGCTTTCCTTCTCCGCCCTCATATATATGGAAATGTCTGTTCTTTGCCATGTCGATCGCTTTCCGGTATTCCCCCTCCATGCAGTATAAGGTAATTGCATCCAGATAGCAATCGTCTCTTTCCAGCATCAGATCGTGATATCGGTCATACACCTTCAGCCGCTGCCGCGGAGCAGCATTCATGTTCTTCAAAAGCTGCTGGTATTCCAGAAGCAGGCGGGGATCGCCCGGCTTATTTTCCATCGCTTTTTCCATACAAACCTTTGCGGACAGGAAATCGCCCCTTTTGTCAAAGTAGGCAATAGCCAGATTACGGAACACGATCTTATGAGCCGGATTTCTTTCCGCCGCCAGCTCCCAGAGCGCGATCGCCCGGTCATAGGCAAACCGGTCATAAAACAGACAGCCCAGATAATAGGGGGCGTTTGCGCCTTTGATATCGTAATGCAGACTGCATTGCATATTGCATTGTGCTGCATACTCCAGAACCGCGATATCCTCATTTCTCGCCGGAAAGCAATATCCGGTATCCATTTTTTCCGCTTCAGCTACATACGCTTTTGCAGCTTCCTCTTTTTTCATCATATGGCAGCAGTATGCCTTAACATAAGAAATCAGGGGATATTCCACAGACGCCAGCTCCATGGCAGCCATGGCGTCCTCATAGAACCCGGCGCTCATATAGTCATATGCCACATCCAGGTAATTTTCCGGCTTGCCGCCAAATACTGCAGCGAATGCTGCTGCATCCCCTCCATACTTCAACAGCTCGGTCTGAGCAAACATATCCAACCGGTCATCTGCCGCAGTGCGGCGCAGTATTTCCAACGCTTCCTCTTTTTTGCCAAGGTGTCTTAAAATGACCGCCTTCATATCCCAGGCCTTCGCATTCCGCACATTTCGGGAAAGCGATTCCTCCAAATGAGGGAGCGCCTTCTCATATTCCCCCTTCATGCAGTCAAGCAGGGCCAGCTCATAATATGCGGCATCAGCATAGGAATGATCCCAGGCCGCCATGTACAGGACATCATATGCTTTTTGATATTCTCCTGTTGCTTTATACGCAATCCCCTTTAAATACATTGCTTCTGTATCCTTGGGATGCATATTTCTGCAGGTCAGCCTTGTGACCGCCGCGTCCGCATATCGGATGCAGTCTTCAAACTGTCCGTTTTTAAGAGAAATCCTTGCCATCCCCGTATTGCACCGCGCGTCAAGCGGGTCCCGCCGGATCCCTTCCAGATAATAATCCCTGGCGTCATAATTGTGCTGTTTATACTGTTCCAGATGAAGGCCGTTGATATATAATTCATCCAAAGATTCTATTTCTTCAGGCCTCAGCACCGGCTTTCTTGGAGTAATCGGCTCTTTCTTCCCTCTGACAACAGCCTTATAGCCAACCAGCTTCCTGCCCGTTCCGTCATACAGGGAAACGTCAATGTCCTCCAGCCTTCTATCCCCAAACGGTATCTCCTTCAGATAAGCCTTTTCCGGCTTCAGATCCATCCGCTCCTCAAAGATCAGCCGATCCCCATCAAGCACTCTGACCGCCGCATCGTGGAAGGAACCCGTCACATGGAATCCCAAAAACAGCTTGTCCCCTCTCTTTTCCACATTTACAGCGGCATCCATGCTGGCATTTTTTACATCCCCGATTTCCCTGACCGGATACCAGTATTGCTCAAAGACTCTGCTTTCATAAGGCTTCAGCCAGGTAAAATCAGGCTGGTTATCCGTAAAGACGCCTGTCATCAATTCGATATAGGGGCCGTTTTCATCGGTCAGGTTGGAACACCACATTTCACCGAAATCGCCCTTTCCCCAGGTCCACATTTTCTTTCCGGGGGCAATGTAATGATTGGCAACCGTGGCAATTCCCATCTGTTTTCCTTCATCATAGCCTGCCACAAAATCCATATTGGATTGTCCCTGGGATACCAGGAAGGAAGACGGCACGATCACCGAATCGTATCTGGATATATCGGTTCCCTTCCCATAATCAAAGGGCCTGGCCGTCTGATATACCCCCTTTGCGACAGGCCAGCTCATGACACATCTCCTGTCATGATCGTTCACCCATTCCACATCAGGCGGGAAAATAGTTCTGTATGTCTCATTTACCGGCACGGCCAGATTCGCCCACCACATAAAGAGCTGCGGCTGGCTGGTCCTGTTAAATACCTTGATCTTTGCCTTAATATAGGAGCGCCCTGGTTCCACCGTAATACCGGCCATCCCCTTCATTCTGTTAAAAGGCTCCACCTCTCCCATCCATACCGTCTTTTCCCCGGACGGCCCCTCTTCTACAGCCACCTCCGCGGGCATATACGTGGTGGGTCGATGATGCTGTGGAAAGTTAAATTCAATCCCTCCGGAAATCCAGGGGCCCGCCAGCCCCACAAGGGCAGGCTTGATCACTTCATTATAATAGATAAAATCATAATTTCCACATTTATCATAGCCTCTTAAAATCTTTCCTCCCACCGCAGGCAGCAGATCCGTCTTGACATACTCATTTTCCAGCGTATATACATCATAAGCGACATCCGTTTTTTCATCGCTGATGCTGTCGGAAACCGGGATCGGATACACCCTCCCGGTCGCTCCCTGATACGGACGTTTTTCCAGAAACATCGGCAGATCCATTGCCTTTCCGGGAACATAGGTAGGAATGTTCCTTTTCTCCCGACGCAGTTCTACTTTCATAGGCCCTCTCCTTTTTGTTTATGTAATGCCTGTCTTCCTGGGCATCACCTGATTTGTTCGCTTTCATTGTAGAAAAGCCCGCCTTCCTTTACAAGCCAGAAATATCTGCAAAAACTTCCTGATTTTCTTGCCTTTTTGATTTTTCATTTATAGAATAAAGAAAAGGAGTTCAGATTATGGCCATTCACATCGTTACAGAACCGGAATATGCAGCCGGTACATGGTATGACAAAATTCTGCAGGGAGTTCAGGAGCAGGCAAAACAGAAGCGTATTGACTGCCTGATCCAAAACGGTGATTTTTATTCCGAAAACATTGATTTGATCCTTTTGGCAGGCAATGATCCTGCCTGGATACAGGAGACGCTGAAAAAGCTGTCCGACAGGCATAATGCACACATCATCCTGGTCAGCAAAATCCCTTATCAGGTATCCGTCAGTAATATTTCTGCCGACTTTATCCAATCCATGCGTGATATCCTGTCCTATCTGGAAAATGACTGTCAAAGGCACGAAATCGCTTTTTACGGCGCTAATCCTCATTCCACTACGGATCTTCTCAAAAGAGAGGGCTTTCCCTGGCGGGAACGTATTTACTTCAACGACTGTGACCTGCGTTCCTGTTTTCAAAACTTTTACCAGGATATCCACCAATACGATGCTGTGATCTGCGCAAATGATTATGCTGCCGTTTCCCTGCTCCAAAATCTGAAAAAACATGACCCGCAGCAGCTTGGCCGGCTATTCATCGTCAGCTTTGCCAACACTCATATTTCTTCAGAGTATACTCCCTCCATTACCTCCGTAGTGCTGAATTATTATGAGTATGGACGGACTGCAGTCAACATATATCTGATGCTGTTAAAAAATCCCCAAATTTCGGCAGCCAACATCAGCATCAACAGCAGGATCATCCCAAGGGCCACCACCCGGGAGATCCCGTTTACACATACACCCGTCTGTCCCGAGATATCCGACAGAAGAAATAACGGTTTCTTCGACGACCCGGAAATTCGTGAGCTCGGCCTCCTGGAGCATCTGCTCAGCATCCAGGATGACACTGACGCCCAGATCATCCGCTCTCTCCTGGAAGGCTGCTCTTATGAGCAGATCGCGCAGATGCTCTTCATGTCCGTCAATGGGATAAAATATAGGATAAACCGCTTGTTGAAAATTTCCGGGATCAAAAGCCGGAAGCATCTGGTTGAAATTTACAACAGATATTTTGAAAAAACGGAATCATCATGAGGGAGGCCGATCAGCCTCCCTCTCCCGATTTCTTCAATTTTCCCCTCTTTCCATGTTCCGATATGCCGCCCTGCTCCCCTTCCCCGCTCCGGACAGAAACACCAGGATCTCATGGGCCAGCAGGGGGAACGCCGCCAGGATCAAAAGCCGCAGCCACTCCCGTAAGGTGAGATGCGCCGTGCCGAAGGCCGCAGTGAGAAGCGGGATTTCCGTAACAGAGATCTGCAGAAGGAATCCTACAGCCAGCGCCAGCAGCATCAGGCGGTTTTGAAGATGGTTCATACGAAAGACAGACTTCTCCACATCCCGCATGCCGATGGCATGAAAGAGCTGTGACATGCCCAGGACGGTAAAGGCGTAGGTCTGCGCCCGGCTCAGCACCGCTTCATTCTGAAGGATGGTGGCGAAGGCGGACGGAGAGAAAGCGATCCCCCTTTCCTGCATGATGCCGTAGGGAATGGTGAAAAAGGCTGCCAGGCTGATCCCGGCGATCAGCACGCCGTAAAAGCAGGTGCGGGCCAGGCCGCCGTCCGCGAAAAGGCTTTCTTTAGGATCTCTTGGCGGTTTTTCCATCAGACTGTCCGCGTCGTTGTCATCGGCCCCCAGCGCCAATGCCGGAAGGGAATCGGTGATCAGATTGATCCACAGGATATGGCTGGATTTTAAAGGGGATGCAAGCCCCATGATCACCGCCGTGAACATGGTCAGGATCTCTCCCAGATTGGAAGAAAGCAGAAAGATCACCGACTTCTTGATGTTTTCATAAACGCCGCGCCCTTCCTCAATAGCCTTTTCAATAGTGGCAAAGTTATCGTCCGTCAGAATGATCTCCGAAGCCTGTTTTGCCACATCCGTTCCGTTCTGTCCCATCGCGATACCGATGTCCGCCGCTTTCAGAGAGGGAGCATCGTTCACACCGTCTCCCGTCATCGCCACGATGTTGCCTTTTTCTTTAAAGCCTTTCACGATCCGCACCTTGGATTGAGGGGAAACGCGGGCAAATACCCGCACATCATCCAGTTTTTTCAAAAACTCCCTGTCCGGAAGCCGTTTCAACTGGGTTTCCGTCATACACTGTTCCCGGCGCTTTACAATCCCAAGCTGCGCAGCGATGGCAAAGGCAGTGTCCACATGGTCTCCGGTGATCATCACCGTGCTGACTCCTGCCCTGCGGAAACGTTCCACCGCGCCTGCGGCTTCCGGCCTGGGCGGATCCTTCATTCCCACAAGCCCGATGAAAACGAGGTCGTCCTCCTCCGGCCTGTTCCCGCCCCTTCGCATCGCCACCGCCAGCGTGCGCAGGGCATGACCGGACATTTTCTCCACGGCGGAAAGGATCTGCCTTTTCTGTGCATCCTGCAGCAAAACAGCTTTACCGTACATCAGGATATGACTGCATTTTTTAAGCACCTCGTCCGGCGCGCCTTTCGTATAGGTAACGCTTTCCGCGCCATTTCTGTGAAAAGTGGACATCATCTTACGATTGGAATCAAATGGAAGCTCCGCCGTGCGCGGCAGCTTCATTTCCAGCGCCTGTCTGCGGACACCGTAACGGGCCGCCAGATCCAGAAGGGCAAGCTCCGTCGGATCGCCAAACCGTTCTTCTCCTTCCAGAACGCCGTCATTGCAAAGCGTCATGCCTCTTAAAAATTCCTCATGCTCCGTTCCTGCAAGCTCTCCCGCATCAAGCAGTTTCAGGTTCAGAAAGCACTTTTCCACCGTCATCCTGTTCTGGGTCAGGGTTCCGGTCTTATCCGTGCAGACCACGCTCACCGCCCCCAGCGTTTCCACAGCGGGAAGTTTTCTCACGATGGTATGCACCCGCACCATCTTCGTCACGCTCAGAGCCAGACAAATGGTAACGACGGCAGGAAGCCCTTCCGGCACAGCCGCCACTGCAAGGGAAATAGCAGTGATCAGCATTTCCACGATATCTCTCTTCTGGATCAGCGCTATAAGAAACAGAGCGCCGCACAGGAAAAGAGAGAGGATGCTGAGCAGGGTCCCCAGCTCTCCCAGCCTTTTCTGCAAAGGCGTCAGCTCCTGCGGGCTTTCATCGATCATGGCCGCTATCTTCCCGATCTGCGTATCCATTCCGACGGCCGTAACAACGCCCTCTCCTCTCCCACTGGTGACGATCGTGGACATATAGGCCATGTTCCTCCTGTCTCCCAGCGCGGTCTCCATACCGGATGGAGCAAGATAGCCTGCGTCCTTTTCAATGGGGACAGATTCCCCGGTCAGCGCGGATTCCTCCACCTTCAGGCTGCCGGTCCTGGTCAGCCGCAGGTCCGCAGGGATCTGGCAGCCCGCTTCCAGACAGACAACATCCCCGGGAACGAGCTGTGACGCCGCGATTTCCCTCTCCTTTCCTTCCCTGATACAGAAAGCACGCGGGCTTGTCAGCTTTTTCAGGGAATCCAGGGCCTTCTGTGCCTTTCCCTCCTGGATCATCCCCACCACCGCGTTCATGCAGACCACCACCGCGATGATCGCCGCATCGCTGATCTCATGAAGCAGCAGGGAAATGACGGCTGCTGCCATCAATACATAGATCAGCGGGTCATTTAACTGCTCCAGAAATGCTTCCAGAGCGCTCTTTTTCTTCGCCTCCTTCAGTTCATTAGGCCCATTTTCCGCAAGCCGTCTCGCCGCCTCTTTTTCGGAAAGCCCCCGATCCGGGTCGGTTTCCAGAAGCACGCACGTTTCCCTGATATTTTTCGTTTCAAACTTCTCGGACATCCTCTCCGCCTCCGCTCTTTATCCTCTTGTCCAAATCTATGACCTGACAGGCGGGAATATGTCCAAGAAAGACCCCTTAGGACGATTTCTGCTTCCAGAAAAAGACCTCCTTCATCCCATATCCGGGCCTGACAGCGGTCTTTTGTCTCAAATCATGATTCGCTTTTCTTTATATTCTGAACATAGTCAGTCATCATTCGTCAGATGGAACCTGTCCAGCAAATGGAAGATCAGGCCCAAGATCATGCCGACCACACACGCCAGCACCATACCAGTAAGCTGCACACTTCCCAGCTTCACCGTGATGCCGGAAAGCCCTGCCACAAAGATGACGGAGGTCAGGATCAGGTTTCTGGACTTGCCGTAATCCACCTGGGAATCCACCAGGATACGGATACCGGAGGTGCCGATCATACCGTAAAGCAGGAAGGAAATTCCTCCGATCACCGGTCCGGGCACCGTCTGGATCAGGGTGGAAAGCTTTCCGATGAAGGAACAGATAATGGAAAGCACCGCCGCGCCGGCGATCACGCGCACGCTGTAAACCTTGGTCACAGCCATGACGCCGATGTTCTCTCCATATGTGGTTGTCGGGACGGACCCCACCAGGCCGGAAAGCATGGTGGAAAAATTGTCTCCAAACAGGGTGCGGTGCAGGCCGGGATCCTTCAGGATATCTCTTCCTATGATCTTACTGGTGACCACCTGGTGTCCGATATGCTCGGAGGTGATGACCAGAATAACAGGAAGGATGGTCAGGATCGCCTGCAGGTTAAATTTCGCAGGCTGGAAATTCGGTATGGAAAAAATGGGAGCCGCCGCAACTTCGGTGAAATCCACGATCCCGCAGCAGACCGCCGCCACATAACCGGCGATGACCGCGATCAGGATGGGAATGACAGAAAGGAAGCCGCGGAACACGATGGAACCGAAAACCGCTACGCCCAGCGTCACAAAGAATACGATAATGTTTTCTGGAAGGATCGTCTCATCCAGAAGCCCTGCGTTTTCCGCCGCGCTTCCCGCCAGCTCCAGGCCGATCAGCGCCACCACAGGACCCATGGCCGCCGGCGGCAGGACCACGTCGATCCAGTCTGTGCCGAATTTATAGACGACCGCTGCCAGGATACACCCGCAGAAGCCAACCACCACAAATCCGCCCAGGGCATACTCATAGCCCATCTCATTGATGACGATTCCCGCAGGCGCCAGGAATGCAAAGCTGGATCCCAGATATGCGGGCGCCTTTCCCTTTGTCACCGCGATGTATAGAAGCGTGCCCACGCCGTTCATGCATAGCACGACGGCCGGATTGATGCCGAACACAAAGGGCACCAGAACGCTCGCTCCGAACATGGCCAGCAGATGCTGGATGGACAGCGGGATCAGCAGCTTGATCGGCACCTTCTCGTCCACCTGAATGACTCTTTTGTTTTCCATTTTGGATTTCCCTCCTCATAAGTGAAACAGATTGCCATGTAATAGATCCGCCAAAAGCCTGGATCAGATCAATGCCAAATCATGCATTCCTGACGATGCCGCTTCCTGAAAGTCAAGAATCCAGAACATGGATTCGGCACATTTTAACAATTTTATCACAAATGCAGGCCATATACAATGCCATTTTGTCTTCCATCATCAAAAAGTGTCTTCCATCATCAAAAAGTGCCTCACATGCTGTCCCGCCTTCCTTAAATCCCCGCCTTCTTTTCAAACTCCGCCACCGTCTCCGAAGACAAAGCCAGATCCAGAAGCTGATTCAGCCGATCCATGTTCTTCTGGGCGGAAATATACGTCAGGCAACTTTCCGGCACACTGCCTTTCTTTTCCAGGATCCGCAGCAACGCCGAAGACAGCCCTTTATAAATTCCTCTCTTTTCGCCTTTCTTTTCGCCTCGTTTTTCGCCGATTTTTACGCCGATTTTTTTCCCTCTTTCCTCGCCTCTTCTCTCTCCGATCTTTTCTCCTTCGCTCACGCCGTCCGCGTACCATTCGTCCAAAGCTCTGCACATATCGTAATGCTCCTCCTCTCCGTTCAGATTCTTCAACAATCTCGTCTCATGCGCCGACGCTGCCAGAAACAGCGCCCCATTGCTGGAAATGTGGGAAAAGACGGCACGGTTTTCTTCCACATACCGCTTCAATCCCTCTTTATCCTCCTGATGCTGCAGGAAGCCGAATACCTGCCTCAGCTCCGTCCCCAGCAGGCTGATATCCATTCCGGAAACATGGCCTCCGCCGTCTCCTCCATCCGCTTTCTTCCCTGCGCCGCTCCGCCTGACGGAAATGACATGGATCGGATAGTCCGGCACCAGCGTTTGGATTCTTGTATCTCCCTCCGGGAATGCCAGCATGTCGTGAAGCCGCACCGGTCTGTCCCATTCTTCTTCTCCGAAATACAGGATCAGGGTGATCACCGGCAGGATCCTATCTTCCCGGAAGAAGGCAGGCAGGCCGGTCTTCAGCCCCATCCGCTTCCTGTTTTCCTCTTCCGTTCTGCGCACCTGGTTCTGATAGTCCGCGCTGTCAAACTGCAGGATGCGCACCGGGGCGCTGTAATCGACCTTTTCCTGGTTTTCTATGGCGAGAAGCACCATCTGCACGCCGTCCTTCTGATACATTTTCACCACGTCCCTGACATGCTTGTAGGGCCGCGCGTATTCCGGCCGGGGCTGGACGGGATCTTCCGCCGTCAGGCTTCCGGGGTCGATCACCTGCCTTCCGCCATACATCCAGGCGTTGAACAGATCCGCAAAGATCTGCGGGTCTGAGAAATAGGAACTGAGAGCGACATCGTTTTTTCCCATACATCTTAATCCTTTCGTTCATTATACACAGCAGGATGTGAGGCCGCAATCAGATCCGCACTGAAAACCCACTGTCAAAACAGCGTTCCGCAGTATCCCCGCCTGCCATTTTCAGTTGTCATTTTTCCCTGATCGGAATTGTGGAACGAAACGTTCCGAAAAAAATAATTTTCAGAAATGTTGTGTAAATAAAGAATTATCTTGAGAATATGATTCTTCCTGGCGGATGCAGGAAGCTTCTGTCAATTACAGGAATCTTAACATACTGCGCCGAAATATGCAATTCTTTTTTGCGCAGATTTTTGACATTCTTTTTTACGTGCAGGTTTTTGATGATCCTGACACAAAACCGCCGTACAGGTTTTCCCATACGGCGGCTATCGGCATCACGCCTCCATGTGCAGCGCTTCTCGGATAACCGGTTCCAAAGTATCTGCCATCCGCAAAAATCCGATATCATTCGGATGGGTGATATCGATCGAACACAATTCACGGTCATGGTCTCCATAGAATCTCTCTCCGTCCACAAAATAGACGTTTTCATCTCCTTTTTCTACGGCGTGACGATAAGTTTCCCATATGACCTTCCTTCTCGCCTTCTC
>DWYY01000020.1 GCA_019118445.1 Candidatus Eisenbergiella merdipullorum
TGATATGTGTTCCAGCCCATGATCACCGTGTCCACCGTTTTGATAAAGTTCTCATAGGAAGCCCCGTTTTCCGCAGTTTCCCCAGTTTCATTCTGCCCGGTCATCCAGTCCACGCTGCCGCGGGAATCCGCGATGTAACCGTCCAGGCTCATGCCGATATAAAGAACTGTTTTTCTCATTTTTCCATTTTCCTTTTTTCTGCCGCTTAATCCTGCCTCTGTCATTTTCCAGGAGCAGGTGGATCAGGAATTCGGATTTTCTCCGGCCGATTATGAAAATACGGACGATACAGCCCTCTCCCATGCCGTTTTCCACGGCCTTGCCTCCACGCAGGCGATTCCATATCCGGGGCAGACTTCCGCAAGGTGCTCCCCATAGGAAACGCTGATCTGCGCGCGGTACTCCTGCGGGGTTCCGCCTTCCCGTTCCAGATAATTTCTCACGATCTGCGCCGGATCCGGCTCCCGGATATAAAAGGCGCAGATTTCCGGCCCCAGAATTGTGGAAAGGCATTCCGGATTCAGGAAATCCCCTTCAATGATGACCGGAAGCCTGTCCTCCACATGCCGGAGCGCGATTTCCCGAAGCGCCGGAAACAGTTCCTTTCCCACTTCCAGCAGCCATTCCACATTTTCCTTCAGAGAGACCTCCTTCCAGTCTCTTCCATGATCCCAGTAATACAGGGCAGGGAAACGCGCCTCGTCTGCCACAGCTTTGACAGCGAGATAAATATCGTCTGCTTCCAGGACCTGCGCCCCATGGCGCAGGGCAATTTCACGGGCCAGAGTTGATTTTCCCGTGCCGGAAGGACCGCCGAGAAAGAGGACGGTCCAGGGGATGGGGTGGTTGTTATTCATGAGAAATGGCTCCTTTTGGGTTGATGTTGTTTTCCATCTTTACCTCCATGCCGAAGCACAAAACTGCCGATTGAAAAATAAGCCATCAGGCTTATTTTTCAATCTTTATCCTGTTCCTGATACGCAGACTCGCTTCTATATGCATGATCCAGTGTCTTGAAAATGGCATTTGTATGAGCCCCCGGATATCTTTCCCGCACCAGTAATCAATCAGCCAGGCCGCATTTTCATCATCGCTTACCACGTTCAGCGATTTTAAGCAGTCTTTTCTTTCTTCTGATATTTTCCTTTTCAGTTCCTCACAGGATAAACGCCTGATGATCTTCTCGGTACTGTCCTTCACCTCAAAAATATAGGAATAAAGCTCTTCCAGATTCAGTTGTCTGGAAAAGTCCGCAATCTGCTCTTTTACCAGTTCATTTCCTGTTGTGATGATGGGTGAATGGATCCGTTCCTGATAATTGCCCGCAAAAAACACCTGCCTGTTTTCACCGATCAATGTGTGCGCAACAATATCCTCAATACGAAAAATATGCCAGATTGAATAGGCTATCGTTTTGCTGTGATAACCGTCCGCATTGATAAATGGAATTGCGTCAAATTCTTCTCTTGCCAATTCCTTTTTGAATGACAGCAAGGTTTCCATTAACCGATTCCGCAAATCACACAGCGTATCAATACCTGCTTCCCAGGTATCCTTCTTTTTGATCTGCGCCTGCATTGTTTTATTGAGTTCGGACCATTCCCGATTCATAATCCCTTATCCTTCACCCTTCCCCTCAGGCACTTTTCCGGCGTCCATTCAAAATTTTTCATCAGCCGCCTCTTTTTCTATAACAGATAATCCTGGGTTCCGTACCGTTGCACTTGTAGTCACAGACCAGAAGATACTGTTCGTCCGCGACCAGACCATAGCATCTGTCGCTTCCGGGAATTTCGATCTGGTTTCCCCAGTAAACATTGTTGTCCTCCAGCAGCTTTACGGACTGTCCGTTTGCAAGAGGATATTCCAGATTCACGAAAAAGCCATTCAGCAGGTTCAGATCATCCACCTGAAGGCCGGGAATCCCCAGCGCGTTGAATTCTGAAATCAATGTATTTTTCAAATGCCAGAAGGCGTCCATCCCTCCCTGCCGGATGCTCTCGGCAGCGATACAGGTTCCCCCGAAAGGATGGCCGTCCGTTTTACGGCAGCCGCCGCATTCCTCTTTTCTGCTGCACTCGCTGCAGCAGTCCACGCCGCAGATCGATTCTGCCATCTTCTCCATATTCAAAAACCTCCCTCATCAAAGCTTCCTTTCATTCTTCCACAATCCGCAGATCCCATCCTCCGACCACAATCTCCTGTCCCGGCGCATATGTTTCTCCGGAAAGCAGCTCCGTCCCGCCCTGTGGGCAGATGCAGCGCTTCGGCTCCTTTGCATAGTTCAGATACCAGGTGAGGCGCTTTCCGGCCTGGTTCGTCCCTTCCGTGATCACCAGCGGGAAGGCATAGTCCTGCTTCCAGTCGGAAAGGCCCTTTTCCTGCCACAGCGCTTTGATCAGCGCTTTCAGATAAGCGGGAGAGGTCATGCAGCCCAGATAGATGCAGGTTCCCTTCCCGTAATCATTTCTGGTGACGGCCGCGTATTTTTTCCAGGCATAGTGGTCATAGGAAGCCAGCACCTGTGCGCCCTGGGGCTCCAGAAGTTCCATAAACAGCCGCACCCGCCTGTCCTCCGCGGACAGACCGCAGGCAGGATTCTGGGCCTTTCCATCCTCTTCTTCC
>DWYY01000021.1 GCA_019118445.1 Candidatus Eisenbergiella merdipullorum
TCCTAATGTGTTTTTAATTACGTAACTGGCAGGTCACGTTTTTATTATACACATTAGGAGTTTTTATATCTGAATACATCGCTAAAGCTCCTATGGAACCACGCGACTATCGCGTGGTTTTCTTGATACAATAAAGACGGCATGGCCGATGGCCATGCCGTCTTATCATTTGCGATTGAATTCAGCGCTTTACTCCGCAGCAGACTCTGTCGTTTCCGCAGCAGCAGTCTCTGTCTCAGCGGTTTCTGCCGCTGTCGTCTCTGCTTCTTCCGTGCTTTCGGTTTCCGTCTCTTCCGGAATGGTCAGGTAATGCAGATCGCCCGCGACATCCGTTACCTCATATCCCTCTGCGAGCTCAGCCACATACTCGCTTACCGTCCGGTTTGCCAGCGTGTTGGAAATGGATTCGTTCGTGGTTTCCTCATCATTCTGTCTGGAAATGAACTCCACCACATAGTATCTGTTCAGGCCCTCAGATTCCAGGACGGTCACATCGCCTTCCTGTCTGGATTCATCAAACAGCCAGTCAGCCGCCACGGTGGGCGCTCCATAATAAGTGCCTTCCTCCGTCAGGCTTCCGTCTTCTTCTCCGCCATAGTTCTCTTTCTGATCCTCACTGGCATATTCCACGCACAGATCCTCGAAATCCTCTCCCGCTTCCACGCGTGCCGCCATCTCATCGGCCTTCACCTTCAGCTCGTCCATCGCGGCTGCAATCTCCTCATCCGTCATTCCTTCCGAGGTTTCTTCTGAAGCAGTCTCTGTTTCCTCTGACGCGGTCTCTGATTCTTCTGCGGCAGTCTCGGTCGTTTCTTCAGGCGCCGTTTCTGAGGCGGTCTCTGGGACGGTCTCTGCGGCGGTTGTTTCCTCCACGGCAGTCTCGGTCGTGCTCTCTGCCGCCGTTGTTCCTTCCGCTGCAGTCTCAGCCGCGGTCTCCTCCGCCATTGTTTCTTCCGCGGCGGTTTCCGCCGCGGTCTCTGCCGCCGTTGTTTCCTCCGAAGCGGTTTCCGCTGTGGTTTCTGCCGCAGTGGTCTCCTCCGCCGCGGACTCCGTTTCTTCTTCGGTATCTTCTTCTGTCTCCACCTCAAAATAGAAGCTTCTGTAGGTTACGGTATCATAGGAATTCTTGTTGTCTTCATAGTATGCCGCCACTTCTTCATCCGAAGGCTGGTTCTGGTCCACCAGGGATTCATAATAAGCGTTGGCAAGAAGGCTTTCCCTGATAAAGGGCTTTACTCTGGATTCCGTCGCATAATCCCCGTACATCAGCGTATAATATTCGCTTTCGGATACCGATGCGGACTCTGCCTGAGCGGCGAACTCAGTCTCATAGGCTGCCATGTCTTCCGCATCATCATAGGAAAAACCATTCGCGTCCGCTTCGTCCACCAGCGCCTTGATCTGCTGGATCTGCGCGACCGTCATTTCATCAAAATAGTCCTTCCAGGTCATGTTCTCGTCGCCGGGATAGGTCTGTTCCGCCAGATCCATCGTCGGATCCAGGCCCATCATGGACACGTAGGAGCCGTACATGCTCAGATAGCTGTTCAGCATATTGTTAAAATAATAATCATATTCCAGACGGGTGATATCATGATCTCCCACCTTGAAATAGGTCTTATTCAGTACGGTATATCTGCTGTAAAATGACGTGCCGATGGAAAACACGATGGACACCGCGATCGCCGCCAGGATCACGATGCTGACTATCTTAAAACGCTTCCAGGATCTGCGTTCTTTTTCCTCCTCTTTTTTCCTCTTTTCCATTCTACGGTCATATCGGGTCACGACCTTGTCGTTCTTCTCCTCTGTCTGTTTTTCCTTAGACATGTAAGCTTTCCTCCTTGCATTTCTCAGAAACACTTTTTCGCACATATCCACAGTATATTACACTTTCGGAAATGCTTCAACAATTAAATTTCGTTTTTCACCGTATCAGCCGGAGGAATGCGAGGGAAAGAAAAAACAGGCCGCTCACCCACGAAAAGTCCCACCGGAATCGGGCGGCAATCCCTTTCCCGATCCGCTGTCCGGCAGCCATGGCCGCCATCCCGAACAGGAAAGAAAGGAACAAGGTAAAAAGAGGAGGGATCTGCCAGAAAGCGGCAAAGGTCCCGGCCGCAAGGCTGTCGATGGACATGGCAAACCCGAAAAAAACCGCCTCCCTCATAGAAAGGACGCGGTTTTTATCCTCATCCGCCTCTGCCGGGTTTGCATAGATGCTCAGAATGAACCGGAGTCTGGAAAAGGAAAAATGAATGTCCTTTTGCAGATCACAGTGGTGATTGATATAATTTTTGATCAGGGAATCAAAAAGGCGGACACAGCCGAGAAACAGAAGGCTCACAAAGGCGACCGACCGGACGGCGGCATCCGGGACCAGGCCGCGGATCAGGGTTCCCAGGCACAGGGCAGCGCCCAGGCAGGCGCTGCCGATCGCGTTCATAAGCCCCATTTTTTTCCAGCCAATGCGGATGCCGTCCGCGCCATATGCGATGCCGGCCATAAATGTGTCTGTACACAGGGCCAGACAGAACAAAAAAGCCTGAAGCATGAATTTTTACCTTTTTTCTTTCAATATATTCATGTTTCGGCAAAAAGCGCCGCCTCGCCTGCTTTTTCATCCTTCCATGCGCGCCCTGATATAGGTTTCCAGCAGATCGACCGTCCTGTCTATGCCCAGCCTGCTGCTGTTGATCGACAGGTCGTAATTTCTGGAATCCCCCCATTTTTCCTTACAGTAATAATTATGGTAGGATTTGCGCTCCCAGTCCTTCCGCGTCATCATGTGTTCCGCCTCCTCCTCGGAAAGGCGGTACAGGCGCATCACGCGTTCCCGCTTCACATCCCGGTCTCCCAGGATGAAGATGGAAATGAATCCGTCATATTTCTTCAGGATCGTTTCCGAACAGCGTCCGACCACGACAAAGGATTTTCCTTCCTCGGCCAGCTTTTTCAGATAATCAAACTGCATGTTGGCGACATTTTCCTGGATGGAATTGGAATAACCCCTCACCGTCCTGGAAAAAAGCCTGTTTTTCGGGCGTTCGTCGTATTTCTTCAGCGTCTCACCGCCCACATTCTTTTCCTCTGCGATGTGCTCCAGCAGGTTATTATCGTACAGATCGAGCTCAAACCTGCGCGCCAGCGCCTCCGCGATCACATGGCCGCCGCTGCCGAATTCACGCCCTACCGAAAGAATTAACCGCTTCCCCATAGTATCCCCCTTTCCTGCCGCCGTCAGGCGGCATGTTTCAGAAATATCTGACGTAGATTGCGATCATGGAGAACAGAACCACCAGCACAGTGGCGGGAGCCGCATATCTGCAGTACTTTCCCCAGCCGATCACATGGCCTTCCTTCGACGCCACGGAAATCCCCACCACGTTCGCGCTCGCGCCGATGGGAGTCCCGCTGCCGCCGATATCCGTGCCGATGGACAGCGCCCAGGCGAGCACGGACAGATCCACGCTCTGGGCTTCCGCCAGAGAACGGATCACCGGGATCATGGTAGCCGCGAACGGGATATTATCCACAAAAGCGCTGGCAAGCGCCGAGATCCAGAGCACGATCGCCACCATCAGCATCGCGTTGTCCCCGCTCACATTCGCGATAAATGCCGCGATCACCTCCAGGATTCCCGTCTGCTCCAGACCGCCCACCACGATGAATAGGCCGATGAAGAAAAGCAGCGTCTTATAATCCACTTTTTTCAGCAAGCCCAGAGCGTCCTTTCCTGCCGTCACCAGAGTCACTAGACCGATGAACACGCCGATAGCTGCCACCGTCAAGCCGGTCTGTGCATGTGTCACCAGCAGGATGACCGCCGCAGCGAAAATGGCGCTGCTGATCGCAAAATCCTTTCTGTTTTCAATGGCGTCCCTGGGGTCTGGATAGGAAACCCTTCCCTTGAGCGCGGCTTCGCTCTTTTCACCCATTTCCAGTTCTTTCCGGAAACAGAAGTAGAAATAAAAGATGACCAGGATCAGGGAAAACGCCGCGATCACACCCGTATTCGTGATGAAATCCGCAAAGGAAAATCCCAGCGATGTCCCGATGATGATATTGGGCGGATCTCCGCACATGGTTGCCGAGCCTCCCAGGTTCGCGCAGAAAATTTCGGAAATGATCATAGGCACCGGATTGAATTTTAAGAGCCTGGCCAGCTCCACTGTAGCCGCCGCCAAAAACAGGATCACGGTGATGCTGTCGATGAACATCGCCAGGACGCTGCTCATCACCATAAACACAACGAACAGCGGAACGACTCTGTATTTTACCATTTTTGCAAGCTGCAGACAGAGCCAGCGGAAAAATCCCGCCTTTCCCATACCTTCTACCATCAGCATCATGCCCGCGATAAACAGGATCGTGGACCAGTTGATCCCCGAAGAGGATTCTCCGGCTTCGCCTGCCTGATACCAGAAATCCAGGGAAAAGAAATTCCGCAGGTTCAGCGTATCCCAGATCGCTGCCGGGCTTCTCATACAGACGCCGAATACCAGCACCATCATCAACAGCCCGCATCCCAGGGATACCACATGCCTCTCGATCTTTTCACTGACGATCAAAAGAAACATCGCTGCGAATATGATCACAGCCAAAATCTGTGCTGCTGTCATAAGTCATGCCCTCCTGTTCCTTTTCAGAATACCTGGATGCTCCAGGAATTGCGATAAACGCTCCCTCCTTCCAGGTGGACGAGGCCCGGCTGTTCAGACAGCTCCTCCACCACGTCCTGCCTGGAGGGCAGCGACGACCAGGGTTCGATGCACACATACGGGGCCGGCTTTTTCACCGCGTGCCAGAACCCGATATACGGCATATCAGGGAAATGCACGCGCACGCCCCGGCTTCCTTTCTCCGAACGGAGCGCGACCGTTTTTGGCGTCCCGGAAAGCACGATGGCGTCATCGTCAAAAAGGTTATGGGCCAGCGGGATCCGGCAGCCGTCCTTCAGCGGATACGGCTCATCCTTTCCGTTCAGGAAACAGGTCGGGGAAAACCCGATCCGCACAGGCTCTGCCTCCGCCTGCCCGCTGTCCTTCTTTTCTTCAAATTCAAGGAAATAATCCTCAAAGGCAAGGCCGTCCTCCAGAGGCACCTGAAAGCCGGGATGCCCGCCGATCCCGAAATACATCTCCTCTTTCCCTCCGTTTTCCACCTCGTAGGTGATCTGAAGGGTATCGCCTTTCAGTTCATAGAAGATCCGCAGCGTAAAAACGAACGGATAACAGGCAAGCGTCCGTTCATCCGCATCCAGACGGAGCACCAGCCTCTCTTTCTCCTGCGTTTCAGCCTTCAACTGGGTCGTAGGCAAAAACCCGTGGATCGGAAGATGATAAGATTTTCCATGGACCGTACAGGTTCCGTTTGTAAGCCTCGCAATGTAGGGGAACAGGTTCGGCGCTTTTCCTTCCCAGAATGCGGGATCTCCCTGCCACAGGTATTCTCTGCCTTCCTTTTTGATCGACTGCAGCTCTCCTCCCAGGGAACTCACCCTGACGGAAAGTATGCCGTTCTCCAGACAAAATTCCATTTCAGCCACTCTTTCCGCTGCTCAGGCAGCATTTTTTACGCCGCGCACGGCGGCAGTCCCGTCCTATCTGAACGGAATATCATTGAAACGGATTATAAAAGCGGTTTCCATCATAAAAAGTGATCACCATGGACACGATCACGAAACAGATGACGAAGGCAATGGTCAGATAATCATTTCTGGCCAGCGGTTTCCCCATGTACCAGGTCCTCGTCTTCTTTTTCCCGAATCCCCGCAGTTCCATGGCGTTGCTGACCACATCGATCCGGTCCATGCTGGAAAAGATCAGCGGAAAAATGATGCTCGCCATGCTCTTTAACCGTTTGAGAAGAGATGCTTTGGACGACATCTCGATCCCCCTCGCCTCCTGCGCATGCCGGATCTTGGTGAAGTCTGCCTGCACGTCAGGGACATAACGCAGGGCAATAGCCATGGCGTATCCCACCTTATAGCTGATGCCGA
>DWYY01000168.1 GCA_019118445.1 Candidatus Eisenbergiella merdipullorum
GTTTTTCTTGGTTTTGATCTTTCTATCTTTACTGGTATCATACATTTTGAACCAGTTAAGACGCAATGCATTACTTACGACACAGAAGCTGGAAAGGCTCATGGCAGCGGCTCCGAACATCGGGTTCAACAGCCATCCGAAGATGGGATACCATACGCCGGCAGCCAGCGGGATGCCGATGACGTTATAAAAGAACGCCCAAAACAGATTCTCATGGATGTTACGCAGGGTTGCGCGGCTCAAGCGGATCGCCGCGGCCACATCGGTAAGCCTGCTCTTCATGAGCACCACGTCTGCGGCGTCGATCGCGATATCGGTGCCTGCGCCGATGGCGATGCCGATATCAGCTCTTGTCAGAGCAGGGGCATCGTTGATGCCGTCGCCTACCATTGCAACTTTGCCTTTCTTCTTCAGGGAACGGATCACACTCTCTTTTCCGTCCGGCAGTACGCCTGCGATCACTTCATCCACGCCCGCCTGCGCTCCGATAGCCTTTGCCGTGCGTTCGTTATCGCCTGTCAGCATAACCACATGAATACCCATGTTACGAAGCTCTCTGATCGCTTCGGGGCTGTCTTCCTTGATGACGTCCGCCACTGCGATGATACCGATCAGCTTTCCATCCCTGCTGAAGAACAGAGGAGTCTTTCCTTCTTCGGCGAGCCTGTCGGCTGTTTTTCTGATATCATCAGAAACCCCGGCATTCTGGCTGATGAATTTCAGGTTGCCTCCACAGATCAGCGAGCCATTCACTTTTCCGGAAAGGCCATTGCCCGGTACAGCCTGGAAGCCTTCGGCATCGTATTTCCGGAGGGAAGGGTCTTCCTTCGCCTTTACGATGACCGCATGGGCGAGCGGATGCTCACTCTTCTGTTCCAGAGCATAGGCATATGCCAGAAGCTCCTGTTCTGTTATTCCGTCTGCCGGGATCATATCCGTCACTTTCGGTTCGCCGCTGGTGATGGTCCCTGTCTTATCCAGTGCGACGATCTGCGTCCTTCCCGTTTCCTCCAGGGAAACAGCCGTTTTGAACAGGATACCGTTTTTAGCACCCATACCGTTGCCGACCATGATCGCCACAGGCGTGGCAAGCCCAAGGGCGCAAGGGCAGCTTATGACCAGAACGGAAATGGCTCTTGCCAGTGCAAATCCGACGGTCTGTCCGGCCAGCATCCAGACGATAAACGTGACTATAGCGATGGCGATCACAGCCGGGACAAATACTCCGGACACCCGGTCGGCGATCTTGGCGATGGGCGCCTTTGTGGCCGCCGCGTCGCTGACCATCTGGATGATCTGTGAAAGGGTCGTATCCTCGCCCACACGGGACGCCTCGCACCGCAGATAACCGGACTGGTTCAGAGTTGCGGCAGATACGGCGTCGCCCGCATTTTTATCAACCGGAATGCTCTCGCCGGTCAGCGCGGATTCGTTTACCGCGCTGGTCCCTTCCAGGACGATACCGTCTACCGGGATGTTCTCTCCGGGCTTAACGACGAACACATCGCCTTTACGCACCTGGTCCACGGATATGACTTCTTCTTTGCCGTCCCGGATTACCGTCGCCGTCTTGGGAGCCAGCTTCATCAGGCTCTTCAGCGCGTTCGTGGTCCGTCCCTTGGAGATCGCCTCCAGCAGCTTTCCTACGGTGATCAGGGTCAGGATCGTGCCTGCTGACTCAAAATACAGATCATGCATATAGGTCATTACGCCCGCGGCATCTGAACGTGTCAGCGCGGCAGACATACCGAACATCCCATAGAGACTGTAAACATAGGAAGCCCCTGCCCCCAGAGCCACCAGAGTATCCATGTTCGGACCACCGTGGATCAGGCTGCTGAAGCCGCTCACAAAGAACTTCTGGTTGACCACCATGATCATTGTCGTGAGCAGCAGCTCGATCAGGCCGATCGCCATATGATCGTCGGCCAGGACGGAAGGCAGCGGCCAGTTCCACATCATGTGGCCCATGGAAATATACATTAACGGGATCCAGAGACAAAGCGAGGCGATCAGCCTCCGTTTCATTTTTGGCGTTTCTTTATCCTTCAGAGATTCCTCCTCCTCGGCGATAGAAACGCCCTTCCCTTTTGCCTGATCCGCATGCGCCCCTTTTTCCGAAGCGCCATATCCAGCCTTCTCAACCGCATCAATGACTGATTCCGGGGAAGCCGTGCCTTCCACTCCCATGGAATTCGTCAGAAGGCTGACGGTACAGGAAGTGACTCCCGGAACTTTGGAAACGGCTTTTTCGATTCGGTTGCTGCACGCCGCACAGCTCATACCGGTGATATCATATTGTTTCATATTCATTCCTCCAAGTCTATGAATTCAAGTCAGAGTTATTTCATAAGCTTCTGCAGGACCTTTACGAGCTCATCGATGGCTTCCTCTTCCCTGCCCTCTTTGATATCGTCCACCACGCAGGACCGGAGATGTTCTGCCAGGAGCACCTTGTTAAAGCTGTTGAGTGCCGCGTTTACTGCCGAAACCTGGATCAGGATATCCGGGCAGTATACATCACTCTCAACCATTTTTCTGATCCCTCTGACCTGGCCTTCGATCCGGCTCAGGCGGTTCAGCATATCCCGGCGTTCTTTCTCAGAGCGTTGTTTTGTCCTGTGGCTGCATTTCGTACATTCTTTTGATTCTTCCACTCTTATGCTCCTTTTGTAAACCCCCATGGGGTATTTCCTGCTACAGTTCATAATATATACCCACCAGAGGTATTTTGCAACCCCTAAATTAAAAAAATTACAAATTTCTGTCCGGTCTCTGCCGTGTACAAAATCGGTTTTTTCATACTCGTTTTTCATACGATGTATGAATCTTCTTCATACGATGTATGAATCTTCTTCATACTTGATTTTCAACATGGATATAGTATAATTTTTTCAGAATTTTGGAAGCTGCCATCTGCAAAGAAAGTTATCAGCGCTTCCTTCAAAGGAGAGCGACGCTTTGGACCTGTCAGACCTGACGGCATATGCCGAGGAAAAATTTCATATTCAGGAGCAGCATAAATGGAATGATTTTCCCGGCTTTTCCGTTCTGGCAGATCCGAATACGGGAAAGTGGGTCGCCCTTCTCATGCGCCAGTGGGATTCCGATTCCGGAACGGAAATACAGAGATGCGATATCAAATGCGGACGGAGGAGTCTTTTTGAGATGTCGGAACCTTACCTCTCACTGCCCTTCCGCATGAAGGGACAGAAATGGGTAGGGGTCATATTTGACAACAGGACAAAACCGGAAGTCGTCTTCCGCCTTTTTGACCGTGCGGTCTATTCCGGCGAACAGCAGGGATATACCATTGTGCTGGATGAAACGCGTCCGGGAATGGATCGAACGCGCCCAAAGTATACGAACGTTTATCAGGATACCGCACTGCCCTCTCCTGGTAAGCAGTTTTCCGTAGCTGATCCGGCAGTTCCGGACAAGATCCAAAAAATGCAGAGATTGTATGAATATGGGGACGGCTCTTTTGCGCAGAAATGCAAAAACTTTTACCGGCAGGGCAAATTCATGGAGGATTATGAAGACGATGAAGCCTGGAACGGGATTTACAGGCGCTATTTTCCTACCTATCATGATCTGAACGTCCGGCAGCTCAGAGGATACTTCACCTGGCGCACCCGTGTCAGAAAGGGCGGCTTCTCCCCGATCGCCACATCGCTCGCTTACCTGTACTTATATGAACTGCTGAACGGGATCGGGACAGACTCGCCGGAGGACGCCCTGAAAAAAATGCGGGAATTTGAAACAGGTTTCCTTGATTCCGGGATCGGGGATGCGGCTATGCGCAAAAACCTGCGCCGCTGGATGCTGGAATATGCGGTGATCCACGATGTTCCCGCCGAAACGGCACGTAAATATGCTGATCCGGTTCTTCTGGAAAAGGATGTCTCCTTAGCGGTCCTGAAAGACCCGGAAGGTCACACAGATGAGGAAGTTTTTGCCGCCCTCTGCACTTTTGCGGGGAAAAAAGCGGAACAGTCTCCGGTCCTCAAAAAAGATGCGGCAAGGGGAAAGCATCTGTTCGCGGCGGTTTGGCGTACCGCGTCTGAAGCCTTTTTTCGGAATGGAAAAGACCTTTTTGATGCCTGTTTCGGTGAAAAGAGGGTCTTTTCCTGGCGACCGCTTGCCAATGCCGTCTACTGGGAAAAACAGAAGCATCCGGATACCGATTACGCTCTGGATAAAACCAGGATTTATCACTGCCGCGGCGGCGTGTGGCAGGAGGAAAGGTATGACAGCCTGTATTTCGACCGGAAACGGCTTCACGCCCTCCTGCATAAGGCGGACCGGGAAATCCGGAAATATCTGAAGACCGGCCATTATCTCCGCGAGAATCCCGACGAAGCATGGGCGGCACCCTATGTGGAAGAAGTCCTTGCGGACGAGCGGCGGTCTGAGATCGAAGCAGCAAGGCCTAAGATCACGATAAACCTTTCCGATCTGGCACAGATCCGGCAGGATGCCCTCCTCACGAGGGACAGCCTTCTGACTGAGGAAGAAATGGATGGGGCTTGGGAGGATGGCGGAAAACAACAGCAGGAACAGGCGCAGACGCCCGTCCAACCGCATGGCCGGCCAGAGCAAAGCTCTCCGGAGAGAAACCCGTCCGTGCCGCTGGATGAGCCATACAGGCAGATCCTTCTTGCCCTGCTTCATGGGGAATCCGTAGATGCCCGTATGAAAGCCCATCACCTGATGCCCTCCGTTGCGGCCGATACGATCAACGAGGCGCTGTTTGATGAGATCGGAGATAATGTCCTCGAATGTGATGGAAATACCATCACGGTCGTGGAGGATTACAGGGATGATATCCTGCAGATATTTGGAGGTAAGATGGATGAATGAGAACAATAAAAAAGTACCTAAGCGGATCGCGCAGACCATATTGAATTCCCTGAAGGGCGGAGTGGTACCCCGGATTGGCCTGCCCTATATCACTGTAGGAAGAAAAAATGAGATCGAGGCCCTGCTGCACGATGTGGATATCATTGCAGAGGGCGGCGCGTCCTTCCGCTTCCTCGTGGGCAGATATGGTTCCGGAAAAAGCTTCCTGATCCAGACGATCCGGAATTATGTCATGGATAAAGGATTCATTGTCGCCGACGCGGACCTTTCGCCGGAACGGCGGCTGCAGGGGACCAGGGGACAGGGACTGGCGACGTACCGGGAGCTGATCAGCAACCTCTCCACCAAAACGAAGCCAGAAGGCGGCGCGCTGACGCTGGTGCTGGACAGGTGGATCAACAGCGTTCAGACAGAAGCGGTGCGGGAAACGGGGATGGAGCCCGGCGACTCCGCGCTGACAAAGGCGGTAGACCAGAAAATCTATGCGGTCACATCCGCTGTCAGCGAGCTGGTGCATGGCTTTGAGTTTGCAAGACTACTATCATTGTATTATCACGCATATGTGGACAGCGATGATGAGATGAAAATGAAGGTCACTCGCTGGTTCCGCGGGGAATACGCCCTGAAACGGGAGGCGAAGGAGGAGCTTGGCGTCAATATCATCATCACGGATGACGACTGGTATGATTACCTGAAAATCTTCGCTGTCTTTTTCCGCCTGGCGGGGTATACAGGCATGATGATCATGATCGACGAGCTGGTCAATCTCTATAAGATCCCGAATTCCGTCACAAGACAGTACAATTACGAGAAGCTGCTGACCATCTATAACGACACCCTGCAGGGGAAGGCCAGGTATCTCGGATTTATCATGGGAGCGACGCCTCAGGCGCTGGAGGATAAGCGGCGCGGCATTTACAGCTACGAAGCGCTCCGCTCCCGCCTTTCGGAGGGCAAGTTCTCAAAGCCGGGCGCCAGGGATCTGCTCGCGCCTGTCATCCGTCTGGAGCCGCTGACCCCGGAGGAAATGTTGGTGCTGTGTGAAAAACTCTCTGACATGCATGCTGATCTCTATGGCTACCAGAGAAAGCTTGGCACCGATGAACTCGCGCGCTTTATTAAGCTGGAATACGGACGGATCGGCGCGGACCAGAACATCACGCCCCGCGAGGTGATCCGGGATTTCATTGAGCTTCTGGACCTACTGTATCAGAATCCGGAAATGGATATGGACTCTCTCCTTCAGTCGGATGACTTTAACTACGCGAAATCGGAGGCGGTTTCCGATCAGGCGGAGAAAAATTATATGGAGTTTACCCTATGAATGTTTTTTACAGATATGCACCCTTCATTCAGGATTATATCTACCGTTCCGGATGGCAGGCGCTGCGGGGCGTGCAGAACGCCGCAGGTGAGGCCATCTTTGGCACAAAAGACAACGTGCTCCTCACAGCGTCTACCGCGTCAGGCAAAACAGAGGCGGCTTTCTTTCCCATTCTGACCCTGCTGGACGAAGACCCGTCGGACAGCGTGGGAGCGCTGTATATCGCTCCGCTCAAGGCGCTCATCAACGACCAGTTCGGAAGGCTTGATGAGCTGTGCGAAGAGGCGGGGATCTCCGTGACCCGCTGGCACGGAGATGTACCTCAGACACAAAAGAGAAAGCTGCTGAGAAAGCCCTCCGGCATCCTGCAGATCACACCCGAATCGCTGGAATCGCTGATGATCAACAAGCACATGGAGATCCCGTCTCTGTTCGGCGACCTGCGGTTCATCGTCATCGATGAGATCCATTCCCTCCTGCGCGGCGACCGTGGAATGCAGACTTTCTGCCTGATCGAACGGCTCTGCAGGCTGGCAGGCTGTGATCCCAGAAGGATCGGCCTTTCCGCCACCATCGGCAATCCGGAAGCGGCAGGGCGTGTCCTTGCTGCAGGCAGCGGACGGGCGACCAGCATCCCGGAGTTTGACGGCGGCAAGGAAGTGTGGCGGCTGTCCATGGAACATTTTTTCAATACGTCTCCGCAGGCTGACGAAGGAAAGCAGGACGTGCCGGAGACTCCTTTTCCTGAACCGCCGACGGATACAGCGCCAAAGGCGGCTGATCCGGGCACCGGTTATATCTTCGAGCATACGCGCGGGAAAAAATGCCTGATCTTCACAAACTCCCGCGAAGAGTGTGAGGCAGTATGCCAGAGCCTGCGGCAGTATTGCGAGACGAATCATGAGCCGGACCGGTTCCTCATCCATCACGGGAATCTCTCCGCCTCCTATCGGGAAAGCGCCGAGGAAGAAATGAAGGACGACGAGTCCCTCATGTCCGTCTGTGCCACTGCCACGCTGGAGCTCGGCATCGACATCGGCAGGCTGGAGCGGGCGTTCCAGATCGACGCACCGTTCACGGTATCCGGTTTCCTGCAGCGGATGGGCAGGACAGGAAGGCGTGGGAACCCTTCTGAGATGTGGTTTGTCATGCGGGAGGACCATCCGGAGGCCAGGGCTATGCTCCCCGACATGCTCCCATGGTATCTGATCCAGGGGATTGCGCTGGTGCAGCTCTATATTGAGGAGCGTTTTGTAGAGCCGCCGAGAACAGAACGGCTTCCCTACAGCCTTCTCTACCACCAGACGATGAGCACTCTGGCTTCCTGCGGGGAAATGACCCCCGCCGAGCTCGCTTCCAGAGTGCTTACTCTGTCCTGCTTTTACAGGATCTCACAGGAGGACTACAGGCTCCTGCTCCGTCATCTTCTGGAGATTGACCACATCAGCCGGACGGAAACCGGCGGCCTGATCCTGGGGCTTGCCGGGGAAAGGATCGTGAACAATTACAAATTTTACGCGGTATTCCAAGAAAATATCGAATATTCCGTGCGCTCCGGCCCGGAAGAGCTGGGCACCATCGTAAAGCCGCCGCCGGTCGGGGACAAGATCGCCATCGCCGGGAGGGTATGGCTTGTGGATGAGGTGGACCACAAAAAAAGGGAGGTCTACTGTACCCTCGTAAAAGGAAATATCCCGGCTTATTTCGGCGACGTTGCCGGCGATATCCATACGCATATCCTGGAACGCATGTACGGCGTTTTAAGAGAACAGAAAAACTATCCCTATCTGATGCGGCATGCTGTCTGCAGGCTGCAGGACGCGAGAGATATCTTCCAGAAATCCGGGATGGAGGATCATCCCCTGGTACATCTGGGAGGAAATATGTGGGCGCTGTTCCCGTGGCTGGGAAGCTATGCCTTCCTCGCCCTGGAGCGGTTTTTGAAGATCCGCTGCAGGGACCGGCTGGGGCTGAAGGGCTTAAACCCCTCAAGGCCCTATTATATGCAGTTTACCATGAAGGTCAGTGAGGAAGAATTTTACCGGATCACGGCAGAGGAAGCGGTGAAGGAATTTGACCCGTTGGAGCTCGTCTACCCAAAAGAGGTTCCGGTTTTTGAAAAATATGACGAGTATGTGCCCCCGGAACTGGTCCGAAAGGGCTTTGCGCTGGGCGTGCTGGATATTGAGGGCATGAAACAGAGGGTGCTCGGCTGGCAGACAGGGGACGGGACCTGATGCCGGTTTTCCATGAGGTCATGGTCTGGGGCTTTCAGCATGAAAAGGACTGGAGGGCGCCTTCTTTTTTACCAGGCACCGCTCCCGGAAAAAGCCGCATCTAATGCGATCATAGTATATCCTCGTTGTTATCTCAGACCACAAACTTATATTTTCTTTATCTCAGTATATCACGGGCAAGGGTAAAAGGCGAGCGCAGAATCATAAAGTCATTAAATGAGAGACCAGTTCTGTATTGACTGATTCGGTCTAAAATATTGATTTACGAAAGAAATTGACTGACAAAGTCGATCAATAGTCCTCCCTGTTCTTCCACCATCTTTTCAATCTGCGAAGCCTCCAGTCCCAGGACGCTCACACCCTGAGTTTTGCTGTAAAAATAGATGCCGAACAGAATGGCTGCAAGCAGGAAGCGGATGCCGAAAGAGGATGCACTTCCCCTCTCCCGCCCTCCGCCATATTCCGCCGCGGAGAGCAGATGATCGTATTCCGGATAGTCATATCCCGGATGGTCGAATCCTGCGCTTTTTCTGTACAGATCATCGTTCTGATAACTGTCGCTTTTTCCGTAGAGGATTTCTTCCCTGGCGCGTATGCGGCGTTGATTACTGTGGTTTTCTTCCCGGATCAGCCGCATCAGCTCCAGCCGGCGTCTGGTTTTGGCATCCTGCATGTATGTCTCCTTAAAGCGTATCACGCGTTTTCTCTTTCTAAAAAATATGAACCGGACAGGAAAGGTATTCCGCGCGATGCCCTTCAGGCCTCAGGAATCTTCTTTTCTGCCCGGCTCATTGTCACAGCCGATCTCAGCACACCCATTACAGCCGATGGCTGTGCCGAGATTTTTTATCTTTTTGCCAGTTCCTCCATGATCTCCTCCCAGGTGATGCCCTTCTGAACCATCAGCACCATCATATGATAGAGAAAATCGCAGATTTCGTATTTGATCTCATTGGGATTCGGATTCTTCGCCGCGATGACGATTTCCGTCGATTCCTCTCCCAGCTTTTTCAGGATCTTGTCGATCCCCTTATCGAACAGATAGTTGGTATAGGAGCCTTCCTTAGGATGCTCTTTCCGGTCTTTGATCACGCCGTACACTTCCTCAAAGACCTTCGCCGGATTGTGGGGAAGTTCGCCGTCCCCATCCGGAGAAGAAAGGATCTCATTGAAGAAGCAGCTATAGGAACCGGTGTGGCATGCCGGGCCGATCTGAACGACCTTTGCGAGGATGGTATCCAGATCACAGTCAGCATACAGGGACTTCACGTACTGGAAATGTCCGCTGGTCTCCCCCTTTACCCAGAGCTGTCCGCGGCTTCTGCTGAAATAAGTCATCTTTCCCGTATGTATGGTAGTCTCATAGGCTTCTTCGTTCATATAGGCCTGCATCAGGACCGCATCTGTCCGGCAGTCCTGGACGATGACGGGCACTAAGCCGTCCGAATTTTTTTTCAGCTCCTGCCAGGTAAAAGCGGCTTGAACCATTTCTTCCGCAGGCGCATTTTCCGCTTGGATTCCGTTTTCCACGCAAAGCCCTCTGATCGCCTCCAGTTCACGGATGTTATCATTGACCAGTTTTCCGGCAATGCCGCCTACATTGTCAAGCTTCAGGATTTCCATCAGCTTATCCAGCGAAATATCCGGTGGAAACACAAAAACCGGAACGGGACTTACCCGGACGGCCATTTTCAGAGCGGAAACATCAGTCAAGAGCACGCCGGACACCCTTTCCTTCAGCCATGCCGCGGCCTCTTCCAGCATCTGTTCGCTTCCGATCCGGGCAAGCAGCCTTTCCGGACCGAACTTCAGGGAAACTTCCTTTGTCAGCTCCACATTGTCAGATCTGTCATAATCCAGGACAGCCTGCCGGCAGCCTGCGTACAGCAGCTTCTTCACGTCCTCCATCCTGCGGATGTGTCCAGCGCCAATGACGGGAATGGGAACCGCCGAACAGATCTCGCGGATCAGATCAATGGATTCCTCATGGGAAGCATCATCTTCGGAAAGGTCATAAACCAGAATTTCATCACATTTCCATTCTGCATAGCTTTCTGCCAGCGCGACCGGATCGCGGCTCACTTCACTGAGGTCCTGTATGCCAGCCACCGCGCGTTTCTGATACAGATAGATGCAGGATATCATTTTCTTTGTCAGCATTTGTATTTTCCTTCCTCTCCTACAGGCTTCCCTTGGTGCTGAGGACGCCTTCGATCCGGCTGTCTATGCGGCATGCCATATCAAGCGCCTTTGCGAAAGCCTTGAACATGGCTTCCGCCATGTGGTGTCCATTGTTTCCAGACAGCATGCGGATATGCAGGTTCATGCCCGCGCTGTAGGACACCGCATAGAAAAATTCACGGATCAGCTCGGTATCCAGTTCCCCGATCATGGGAGCCGAAAAGCTGCAGTCAAATTCCAGCCAGGGTCTGCCGCACAGGTCCACTGCACACAGCGCCAGAGCGTCATCCATGGGGAGGACGAAGAAGCCATACCGGCTGATCCCTATCTTGTCTCCTACCGCCTCCTGAATGGCGCATCCCAGAACGATTCCTGTATCCTCCACCGTATGGTGTCCGTCTACCTGAAGGTCTCCCTTCACGTCCACAGTCAGATCAAACAGGCCGTGTCTGGCAAAGCCGTCCAGCATGTGGTCAAAAAATCCGATCCCCGTATGGATCTTGCTTCTGCCTGTCCCGTCCAGGTTCAGCTCTATTGAAATATCCGTTTCCTTCGTTTTCCGTTCGATCCTGGCGCTTCGTTTGGGTTCCATATCTTTTCCACTCGCTCCTTCTTTTCCGGCATTGGGTCTATTTCTGTCCATCCTGCGGCTCAAATCTTACTCGGATGGAATTGGCGTGTGCTGTCAGCCCTTCGCGCTCGGCAAAAAGCTCTATATCGGTATGGGCTGCCTCGAGCGCTTCTCTGGAATAAGAGATCAGGCTCGTTTTTTTCATGAAATCATCCACGTTCAACGGGGAGAAAAACCGCGCCGTCCCGTTCGTGGGAAGCACATGGTTCGGACCTGCAAAATAATCTCCAAGCGGTTCGCTGGAATATTCTCCCAGAAAGATGGCGCCCGCGTTTTTGATCTTCGTCATGACGGAGAAAGGATCTGCTGTGAGGATCTCCAGATGCTCGGAAGCGATTTCATTGGCCGTTTCCACTGCCGCATCCAGATCAGGGGCGATCAGGATGTAGCCATAGTTGTCCAGGGATTTCCGGATGATCTCCCGGCGGCTCAGTTCGGAAAGGAAGTCTTCGATCTTCTCTGATACCTTCCCCGCCAGCTTCCTGCTGGTGGTGATTAGGATGGCGCTTGCCAGTTCGTCATGCTCCGCCTGGGAAAGCAGATCTGCCGCCACATAGCAGGGATTTGCCGTTTCGTCCGCAATGACAAGGATCTCGCTGGGACCTGCGATGGAGTCAATGCTCACATATCCGAAACAGGCTTTTTTTGCAAGGGCCACGAAAATATTTCCGGGTCCGGTGATCTTATCCACCTTGGGGATGCTTTCAGTGCCGAAAGCCAGCGCCGCGATCGCCTGCGCGCCGCCAGCTTTATAGATCTCATCGACACCTGCCACGCTGGCCGCCGCCAGCGTCCCCGCATTTACCTTACCGTCCGGGCCGGGCGGCGTCACCATGACGATCCGCTCCACGCCGGCCACCTTTGCAGGGATCACATTCATCAGCACACTGGAAGGATAGGCCGCCTTCCCGCCCGGCACATAGACGCCAGCCGACGCGATGGGAAGCATCCTCATGCCGAGGATGGAGCCGTCAGGGCTCGTTTCAAACCATCCGGTGCGCTTCTGCTTTTCATGGAAACGGCGGATGTTGGCGGCGGACTTTTCCATGACCTTCAGAAATTCTCCGCCTACTTCGCGGCAGGCCTCTTCGATTTCCGTTTCCGTCACGCGCACGTTTTTGGCGGTGATCTCACAATGATCAAATTTTTTCGTATAGGAAAAGACCGCTTCGTCTCCCTGGCTCCTCACATTGGCGATGATGTCCGCAACGACCGATTCATACTGTCCATAATTGTTGGGACTCCTTTTCAGCAGGTGATCCAGGAGATTTCTCCTGTTCTCTTCCGTAAGTTCCAGTATTCTCATTTTTTCCTCCATTCAGAAGTCATAGGCTGCTCCTAAGCCTTGCGATAAGGTCCTTGATCCGTTCCGGCTGCATCTGCATGCTGACCTGGTTGACGATCATCCGCGCAGAGATGGGGCAGACCTCCTCCAGTACTTCCAGGCCGTTTTCCCGGAGAGTCCCACCGGTTTCCACAATGTCCACGATCACGTCTGACAGGCCGACGATGGGGCCGAGCTCCACAGAGCCGTTCAGTTTGATGATGTCAACGGTCTGATTCTTCTTATTATAGAAATATTCCTTTGCGATGTTGGGGTACTTACTGGCGACCCGGATCATCTCATGGTGCTTTAAAAGTTCCTTCGCTTCCGCGGGCCCGCAGACGCACATCCGGCATTTTCCAAAACCCAGGTCAAGCACCTCATAGACGCGCCTGCCTTCCTCAAGCAGAGTATCCTTTCCCACAACGCCGATGTCGGCTGCTCCATATTCCACATATGTGGGTACGTCCGGCCCCTTTGCCAGGAAAAACCTGAGCTTCTGTTCTTCATTTACAAAAACCAGCTTCCGAGAGCTTTTGTCCTTCATTTCCTCACAGGTCAGGCCGATGCCCTCCAGAAGAGAGAGGGTTTTATCCGCAAGCCGCCCCTTGGTGAGGGCAAAGGTCAGATATCTCTTTTCTTCCATACCGCTACTCCTTCACAGAAATCTGCTGCGTCCTGCCCTGCGCATCCAGGTACAGGATCTGTCCCTGCTGATGAGCCGCCGCGGATTCCTGATATATTTTCAGATCTTCCCTGCGGCAGTCTGTCTCCGCCGGCATCAGCTCGGCGGGAACGCCCGCAGCCCTCTTTTCCTGCGCCAGCTTCAGCGCGTCCGCATAGCGTTCCTTTTCGTAAACGATCAGGACGCCGTCTGCATCCACGGCAGGGAGCCGCTTCTGCCTGGAAAGTGCTTCCATCAGATCATCCACCACGACCATGAATCCCACGGCCGCGGCCTCTTTTCCGAAATGTCCCAAAAGCCGGTCGTAGCGGCCGCCCTTTGCCACCGCGTCTCCCACGCCGAAGGTATAAGCCTTGAATACGATGCCCGTATAATAGTTGTACTTGCTAAGCAGGCCCAGGTCAAAGGAAACATACCGTTCCACGCCGTACTGGCAGAGCACCTCATACAGCGCCTCCAGACGCTCCACCGCCTGCAGGGATCGTTCATTGTTGACAAGGCTCCTCGCCAGTCCCAGGATGGAAACCGGGCCGAACAGGTCATAGACCTTTAAAAGCACCTGCACATAGTCCCTGCGCACCTGGAGATTTTCCAGAAACTCCTGAGCGCCGAAAAAATTTTTGCTGGAGATCAGCTCTCTCAGCTCAAGCTCCGTCTCCCCGTCCAGTCCTGCCAGGGAACAGAGTCCCTTGAAATATTCCACATGACCCACGCTCACCTGAAAGTCCTCAAGGCCCGCCGCCTTCAGAGCTTCCACCAGCATGGCGATCATTTCCCCGTCCGCCTGGACCGAAGGCTCCTGGATCAGCTCCGCGCCGAGCTGTGTCACCTCTTTCAGCCGCCCGCGCAGATTGGAAGTGTTGGTAAAGGTATTCCCAAGGTAGGAGAAGCGGATGGGAAGCTTCTCCCCCATGAAATATTTTGCCGCGCATCTGGCCATCGAGGGCGTGAAATCGGGACGGAGCACCAGCGTATTTCCCTCTTTGTCAAAAAATTTGTACAGTTCCCTGGACGGCGTAGTCCCAATGCTGCTTCCGAAAACGTCAAAAAACTCAAAGGTGGGCGTCTGGATATCCTGATATCCGAAAGAAGAAATGACATGGTGCAGACGGTCCTCCACGGTCAGTTTTCTTCGATATTCCGCCCCGTAAATGTCTCGTACCCCTTCCGGGGTGTGGATCAATGGCCTGCTCATGCCTGTGTCCTCCTTAATTTGAAATAGATACTTTATCGTGGTAACGCGCTGTCTTGGTAATTCGATAACATGTTACCACAGAAAACTATCAACACTATACTAAATCGCCCTAAGACTGTCAAGTATCTCCTTCCACTTTTCTTCATCCGGAAGGTCAGCCCCCATGTCCATGCCGTTTAACTGCCACAGGATGAGCCGGTCCCCTTCATAGCACAGCTTCAGGGAAAAAAAGGGAACATTTTCTTCAAGAAGACGGAAAAAGATCAGATCCCCTTTCCACAAGTTCAGCCTGGGGATCTCTTTTTTCGGCACCCATTCCAGACAGCCCTCATCACAGTCCGAAAGGATTCCTTGAAATCCGTCCGCCGTATACAGGCACATGTATTCTGTGCCCCATTTGTCGGAAACAAAGGTGACGAGTCCGCGGAAACGATAGGAGGTCAGCGTCAGGGAGGTTTCCTCCCTCGCTTCCCGCAAAAGGCAGTCCTCCGGGCTCTCCCCTTCCTCCGCATGGCCGCCGATCCCCACCCACTTATGTTCATTCAGGTCGTTTTTCTTCTTGACGCGGTGCAGCATCAGATAGGAATCGTCATTTTCAATATAGCAAAGTGTTGTTACCGGTTTTTTCATCGTTTCCTCCATTGTCCTCAGTCTTCCGGCCGGTCGTCCAGATCCTTCTGGAGCATGTCCAGATAGGGAACCAGCACGCTGCTCCGTTTGGGGAGAAAATATTCCGGATTCAGTTCGTCTCGCCGGAAGCTTTTACGTCCGCCGTTCTTCGCCCGGTCCCAGAAATACTCCAGATGGGCAAGCGGCAGATAGTAAAACTCATCCCTGTGGGAGTAATAGATCAGAAAAAAGGCGATGCCGCCCTGGGCTTCAAATTCCTTCATGAACTGGACCTGGTGTTCATGGATGTTGGCAAGGGCGAAGGTATCCTGCGCACATTCCTTCGCATCGAAGCAGACCGGGAGCCCCTGCACTGCGCCGATATAGTCCACCGTGCTTTTCTGGTCGAAATAGGCGAGGGTGATGTGCCGCTCCTCCTTATCGATGCGGATGGGCGTGATAGGCGTGGGGATCTTCTGGATGAGGGCAAGGCCGTTCTCCCTGTATTTTTCATTTGTCCTGTTGATCAATTCCTCCAGGGTGGAACCCCGGAGTCCTCTTGAATTCCATGTCGCCATGATCTGAACCTTCTTTCCTTTCAGGGCCTTCTTCCCTCGCAGAAACGCCGCATGCGAAGGAAGATCTCCGGTTCCGGCGCGACAACGTTTCTTTCGCTGAGCCCGGAAAACAGCCCGTCCAGGGGCGGGAATTCCAAGCGGAAAGCATGCAGGAGCTGGGAGCGGACGCCCGCCTTGCGGAAATACCGATTGACCGCTTCGTTCCCATAACGTACATCACCGATCAGGGGAAAGCCCAGTGCCGCCATCTGAGCACGGATCTGGTGAGTTTTTCCGGTGAACAGCTCCACCTCCAGATAAGAGCAGTTTTCATATGCTTCCAGAAGCTTCCAGCCCGTCCGGACAGGGACGGCGCGGGAATCCTGCGGCTTTCTGTCATAGATATGGACGTTCCCGCCGTTTTCATCCCGCAAAAGCCAGCTTTCCGCAAGCCCTTCCTTAGTCGGTCTCCCTGCGGCGAACAGGCGGTAGTATTTGTGAAGGCTGCGGCTCCTGATCAGTTCGCTCATTTTCTGGCTTCCGGCCAGCGTCTTCCCGCAGATGACCAGGCCGCTGGTATTCCTGTCCAGACGGTTGCAGACGGAAGGATGGAAGGTGGAAAGCTCCTCTTTTCTGAGGCTGCCGTTCTCGAGCAGATGATCCGTCAGCCAATCGTTCAGGGAATAATCCTGCGTCCGCGCTTTCTGGGTCAGAAGGCCTGCCGGTTTATCAGCGAGAAGGACCTGGCTGTCCTCATACAGGACGGAAATGGAAAGGGAATGAGCCTGTCCCGTTCCTTTTTCCGGAAATTTAGGACCAGCTCCCCGGAACTTATCCAGCGTTTCCTCCGAAAGAAAGAAACGGACTGTATCTCCCGCTTCCAGCTTCTCGCTCCCGTCCGCTTTTCTGCCGTTTAACGTGATGTTCTTTTTCCGGAGCATTTTATAAAGGAAACCGCTTCCGGCTTCCTTCAGATATTTTTTCAGATATTTATCAAAACGCTGTCCGCCCTCGTTGGGGCCGATCGTTACTTCTCTCATATCTCCTATCCTCATTTTCAGCCGCGAATGGCTGTGCGGCCGGCTTTCCTTTCCGGCTCCGGATCAAGAAGAAACGCCTTTCAGATGGAGATGGCCCGTATCAGGGAAAATACGGCGTCCTTCAGGGTATCCTCCACGGACAGCTCCCTTAACTGATCCAGACGGTTCAGATATTTGGGGACATCCTGGAATATTTTCACGCGCACATCCTTAATGGCATCCTTTGCCATCATTTCTTTCAGATGCTTTTCACAGGCGTCGGTCTTACACTTTGGATCCACGGCAAGGCCGATCAGGCTGTTTCCCTTAAAGACCATATGCACGATCTCAAAGGTAGCGTCATAACTGGTGAGGACCACGTCATAAAGCTGCGGAAGGCCTTCCGCATGGAGAAGAAGCTTCTGATGCAGTTCTTCGCTGCAGCCTTTTGCCCGCAGAAACATGATCATGCTCACCGCACTGCGGCTGGCAGGCAGACAGCCGAGCACGGCCACGATAGTGAGCAGGTTTTTATTCGTGCCTGTGGTGATATAGCCTGCCAGATATACCGCCAGGGAAAGGCCGAACAGCACCGCTGTTTTGGCGATTTCCAGCTTTCGCTGATGGCGGAGATATCCGTACTCCCCTTTATGGATCCTCTGTTTTTTCATGAAAAGATCTCCATTCCTAAGCATTGCCGACCGAAGGCATCCGTCCGGCCTTGCCTGGGCAAGGACCCTCCGACACTCTTCCGGACCGCTTTTTAGTGTATCATATTATCCCGTTCGGGTCAAAAGGTCTTTGCTCTTTTATCCGGCGGGACTGTTTTCACAGTCCCAGGAAACGGATCAGCAGAAGCCACGCCAGACCATAATAGGAAACAGCGGCGACCAGGTCGTTCACTGTGGTGATCAGAGGGCCGGAAGCGACTGCCGGATCGATCTTCAACTTTTTGAAGGCGATCGGAATTGCGGTCCCGGCAACGCTGGACAGGGTCATGGAGACCAGAAGCGCGATCCCGATGCAGGCGGACACCGCAAAGGCAAAGCCGGGCGTTTTGCCCTTGAACAGGATGATATATGCGCCGATGAGCAGGAAGGACGCCGCGGCAAGGACAATGCCGTTAAGGCTTCCGATCCTGGTCTCCTTTCCGATCAGGGCGAGCTTCTGTCTTCCGGTGATCTGTTCATCCATCAAAACACGGATGGTGACTGCAAGGGACTGGGTTCCCACGTTACCTGCCATATCCAGGACCAGGGACTGGAAACTCACCAGGATCGTAAGCTGGGCGACGATGCCTTCAAACAGCCCCACCACGCTGGATACCACCATGCCCAGGCCGAGCAGGATGACGAGCCAGGGAAGCCTTTTCCGGACGCTTTTTCCGATCGGCTCCTGCATATCCTCCTCGGAGGACAGACCGGCCAGCTTCGCATAATCCTCTCCCATCACTTCATCCACCAGCTCCACGATGTCCTGAGAAGTGATGACGCCGATGAGACGGTTTTCATTGTCCAGCACGGGAATGGAATCCTCAGAATAGTCCCGGAGCCTCTCGATGCATTCCTCCGTCTGTTCCTGGGCGTAGACATAAGGATAAGAAGTTGCGATGATATCCTCCAGCTTTGTGGTATCCCGCGCTATGATCAGGTCTTTGAGGTCGATGGCGCCGTAAAAGGTCTGATCCGCATCTGTGACATAGATGGTGGACACATTATCGTTTTCCGCCGCCTGATCTACCAGCTCCCGCATGGCCTGCCGGACACTGATCCCCGTCTGGATCCGGATGTAATTGGTGCTCATGCGGCTTCCGATCTCATCTTCGTCAAAGGAGCCGAGCAGGGCGATCTCCCTTTTCGTCTCATCGTCCATCAGGTCGATCAGCGTTGCGCGCTCCGTTTTATTCAGCTTCTTCAGATATTCCATCGCCGTATCGGTTTCCAGATAAGACAGGATCTCTGACTGCTTGCGCACGCCGAGTTCGCTGAAATAGCGGGAAAAATCATCCGTATATTCCAGCACGTCGGAAAGAGTCTGCGCATCCAGCAGGCAGTAAAGCCTGGCACGCTCCTCTCTGTTAAGCTGTTCCAGCGCGGCAGCAATATCGTTTTCGTGGTAATTGCGCAGCTTTTCTTTTAAAACCTTGGGAGACATCCCGCTTCTCAGGAGCTCAAGCAGCTCTTTCTGATAGTCGGGATGCTGGCCGCCGCCCCCTGCGGGGCTGCCGCCGCTTCCTCTGGGACTGCCGTTGTTCCCTGCAATGCCGCCGCTGTTCCCTGCAGGAAGACCGTTGTTGTTCCGGGCAGAAAGGCCCGCCGTATTTACTGTTCTGTTTTTCTCCATACCGTCTGCTCCTTTCGCTTTTTACAGAATGCAGAAAGCGTGCGGCTAAAAGGAGGACGCCGGTACGCGGCGGGACGAAAAAAGGGCATAAAAATACCATTGCCGCGTAAATCGGTGCCGCTCCTTTCCTGAGCGCAAATTGTCCGCAAAAGGGCAATGGTATCCAATATCGTCAAACAGCATGAAAATTCATCGGGAAAGCCCCGGATCCATACGGAACGCACTTTCCGCTATGATGGAATATGGACGGAAAACTGACCGTTCCTGACCGTATTCTGACATCCATGCAGATGCTGCATATTGTCTGCCATGCCCCAACATCGTCCAATACTACTGCCGCAGCCGTCCATATTCTCACCTCGCTTTTCCCGTAAATGCTGTAAATCACATTAACATGTCGCGTCATCAGGATATTTTGCTCCTGATACTTGTAAGCTACCATAAACGGTATGGAATTGTCAACTTTCAAAAAAGATTCTTTTCACCGCCGTTTCAAAAAACTCATCACCATGAGGATCAGGGAATGAGGGCACAGCTTTGTCAGAACGCCGAAGGCTTTGATCGGCAGGCTGTATACCGCCATGGAACGGCCTTTCGCGGACGCCGAAAGGGCATCGCGCACCACATCTTCGGCATCCGCCATCACATATTTCTTGATCGCCAGTGTGGATGCCTTCTGTTCGGCACGTTCAAAGAATTCTGTGCGAACAGGTCCGGGGCAGACCGCAGTGACAAGGATGCCCCGGTCTTTAAGCTCCTCGCCCAGCGCGCGGGAAAAGCTGAGAACATAGGCCTTTCCCGCCGCATAGACGGCAAACCCGGGCTGAGGCAGGAAGGCTGCGCTGCTGGCAAGCTGGATGATACGGCTTTTCTCTTTCATAAAGGGAAGGCACAGACGGGTCAAACGGGTCAGAGCCATACAGTTTAAGTCTATCATGCCGGTCTGCTCTTCCACTTCAAGGTCCGCTACATTTCCCATCACCCCGTAGCCGGCGCTGTTGATGAGCATCCGGACTGCCGGGCGTTTTGTTTCCAGCACCCGGGCGAATGCGTTCATTTCCACCGGGTCGGTGAGATCGATGGCGAAACTGCGGGTTTTGTGTTTTAGCTTTCCGGCAAGGTCTTCCAGTCTTTTTCCGCGTCTGGCGATCAGCCAGAATTCGTCTATGGTATGAAGCCCTTGATCAAGCTGCAGGGCAAATTCTCTTCCCATCCCGGAGGATGCGCCTGTTATGATGACCACATTCATATTTGTTTCCATTCCGCGCAGGAACTGCGCCTGCTGCCTGAAAGATGATCTTTTTTGCAGATCATTTTTTTGCGTTGATATAGTTTACCAGACCTTCCGCATCGATGATCTTCTGCATGAACTCAGGAAACGCCTGTCCCTGATAAGATGTCCCTTTTGTCAGATCGGTGATCACCCCTGTATCAAAATTCACCTCCACCTCATCTCCGTCTTCGATCTCAGCCGCCGCTTTGGGACATTCGATGATGGGAAGGCCGATATTGATGGCGTTGCGGTAGAAAATCCGCGCGAAGGTTTCCGCAATGACGCAGCTGATGCCCGCCGCCTTGATGGCGATGGGGGCATGCTCCCTGGAGG
>DWYY01000169.1 GCA_019118445.1 Candidatus Eisenbergiella merdipullorum
GATCAGAGCGTTTTCACTTCCGAACATGGCTTCCGCCAGCGCTTTGCTCAGTTCTGTCTTTCCCACTCCCGTGGGACCCAGGAACAGGAAGGAACCGATGGGCCGTTTAGGATCCTGAAGGCCGACCCGCCCTCTTCTCATGGCCCGTGCGAGGGCGGAAACAGCTTCCTCCTGGCCGATCACCCGCTTATGCAGGATGCTCTCCAGCTTCATGAGCCTTTCGCTTTCCTTTTCCTCCAGCCTGCTCACCGGGATTTTGGTCCAGGCGGCTACCACCTGCGCTACATCGTTTTCCGTGACCACATCCCGGCCTGAGGCCTTCTTTTTATTGAGCCGCGCCGTTTTCTGCGCCAGCTTCTTCATAACCGCGTCCTGCTCCCGCTTCCATTTCCCCGCCTGGGAATAGGCCTCCACCCGGATCGCATTCTCAATCTTCTGATCCATCTCATGGATCTGTTCATTCAGCTTCCGGATATCGTCCGGCTGCTCCATATTCGCCAACTTCACGGCGGAAGCGGCCTCATCGATCAGGTCGATCGCCTTGTCCGGCAGCCTTCTGTCATTGATATACCTGCTGGAAAGGCGCACTGCCGCTTCCAGCGCTTCGGGCAGATATTTTACGTGATGATGCTCTTCATAGCCGGGCGCGATCCCCTCCAGGATCCGTACCGCCTCCTCTTCCGTGGGTTCCTCCACGGTGACAGGCTGGAACCTTCTTTCCAGCGCCGCGTCCCGCTCGATATATTTCCGATATTCTGTGATCGTGGTCGCGCCGATCAACTGCAGCTCACCGCGCGCGAGCGAAGGCTTCAGGATATTGGAAGCATCGATCGCGCCCTCCGCCCCTCCTGCGCCGATCAGCGTATGGAGTTCATCCAAGAAAAGCAGCACATTCCCCGCTTCCGTCACCTCGCGGATCACTTTCTTGATGCGTTCCTCAAATTCTCCCCGGTACTTGCTCCCGGCGATCATTCCGGACAGATCCAGAGTCAGTACCCGCTTATCCTTCACGGTATCCGGCACATTTCCTTCCACGATCCTCTGGGCAAGCCCTTCCACAATGGCGGTCTTTCCCACGCCGGGTTCTCCAACCAGACAGGGGTTGTTTTTTGTTCGCCTGGACAGGATCTGGATCACACGGCTGATCTCCTCTTCTCTGCCGATAACAGGATCCAGCTTTCCCTGTGCCGCCAGGGCGGTCATATCCCTGCTATACTGCTCCAAAGTTGCAGTCTGACCCTTTTTTTTCTGTTTTTTCGCCAGATCGTCCCGGTACAGTGAAGGGTCCTGTCCCATTGCCGCCAGAGTATCCGCATAAATCTTCTGCGGCTGGAGGCCACAGGTGTTCAAAAGCCTTACAGCGACGTTCTCTCCCTCCCGGATCAGGGCAAGGAGGATGTGCTCTGTCCCTGTCAGGGAAGAACGGAAACGGGCTGCCTGCCTGTGGGCATCCTCCAGAATGGATGCCGCCCGCGGGGAATAACCATCCCTTTCCTTCACCGGGGCCTGTGCGGCCGGGGCGATCAGGTCGCGGATCATTTCCCGGATCTCCTGCTCGTCTGCTCCGTTCTCCGCAAGCACCCTGGCTGCCGTCCCGGTCCCTTCCTCCAGCAGGCCCAGCAGGAGATGTTCTGTTCCCACATACCCCTGCTTCATCCGCCTTGCGGCGCGGTCTGCAAGCTGAAGAGCCATTCTGGCCTTATCTGTAAACTGCGACTGCATTATTCCAGTCCTCCATATTCTTCATAAATTTCATCAATTAAAGCATGCACCTCCTGACGGGAAATATTCTTACAGCTTCCCTTTGCCAGAAGAAGCAGAAGGTCCTGACGCATTTCCTCCATTGCCTTCTTCTTCCCCTCATCTACGGATATGACGGCGCCCTTTCTCCGGTCTACCTTCACGAACCCTTCCTGCTTCAGCACCGTATACGCCTTATTGACCGTATGCATGTTAATGCCGATCTCATCAGCAAGCTGGCGCACGCTCGGAAGCACATCTCCTTCCCTGTAGCGATTGGTCGCTATCCCAAGGATGATCTGATTCCTCAATTGGATATATATGGCCTCGCTGCTGCTAAAATCAATATCAAAAACCATTTCCACTGTACATCGCTCTTCTTTCTCCCGTCCGGCATAAATACAGCCGGGTTGATTGTTGTTATATATATAATATAACAGAAGGAACATTCTGTCAACCGTTTTAAACAGGCCAGAAATACGGAAACGAAGAACGGCACACTCTTTGCCCGACACCTTTCCCTTCAACCGGGAAAGGCCGCTGCGGACAGATTACAGTCCTTTCCACAGCGGCCTTTGACCTGCTTATTTCAGATCCAGGAATTCAAAGTCAAGATCATCGTCATCATCCACGTCCACGAAGTTTTTGGGCTTATAACTCTTCTGGCTCTTCGCCCTGCCTGACTGCCTGGAGGACCTTCTCGGAGGCTCATCTTCTTCCTCCTCGTCCTCATAGCGGTCATCTTCATCCTCCTCGTCTTCGTCGTCTTCATAACGCCTTCTGCGGGAGGTCTGCCTTGTGCGGGCGGGGCGCCTTACTGCGCCGCGCCGTTTTCTGGGCCTGTAGTCGTCTTCATCGTCCTCCTCTTCGTCATCCTCGTCATCCTCTTCCTCGTCTTCGTCCTCATCCTCCTCATCGTAGTCATCCACATCATAATCGTCTTCATCGTCATAGGAGCTTCTCAGCTTGAAGATCAGGATGGTGACGACCACAACGAGCAGGGCGATGATCACCGCAAGGATGATGATGACCATGCGCATGCTGCCGGTCTGTTCTTCCATCAGGGCGATGTTGCTCTCATTCGTCTGCTGCGCGTTCAGAAGGTCGCTGATCTTATACCTGGTGCCATTGATATTGTCATTCAGATACCAGTCGCTGACTCCGGTCCCCGTCCCGTCATCCGCATAGCTGACGCTGTATTCGTCTGTGGGGGTGCTTTCCGTTTCCGCCGGCGCCTCTGTCGGCGTATCCGAAGGCGTTTCTGCGGGAGTTTCCGCCTGCACCGTCTCCGTTACCTCGACCAGATCCGAACGGATATAGCCGGAAACGCTCTGCCCGTTCACTTCACCGGAAACCTGGTACCACAGATTTCCGTCGCTGCCCGTGGTTTCTCCCACCACGCCGATCTCATCCCCGGAAGAAAGGCTGCCCACCTGGGCGGAATCTGTAGATGCCTCTCCGCGCAGCCTTGCGCTGGCGGGAATGACACGCACTCTTGCCGCCGTGGAAGTGCCGGCCACGCTTTCCGTATTTTCATCCACGATCTGGGCTTCCACATCTTCGCCGTCCAATCCTTCTGCGGGAGCTTCCTCTCCGCCTTCACCGCCCGCTTCCTGTCCGGTCTGGCTGCCGAGGCTGTTGGACGCGCGGCCAACAAGTCCCGCCTGTCCCCACATTCCCGCACAGAGAGCCATCGCGGTCAGAACCGCCGCGATCCGCAGGCTTTTTTTCTTTCTTCCTGATCTTATCCTGTTCATTTCCGTACCATGCCTTTCTCGTTTTCAAGCCTTTCCCGACAGACGGGCGCTTCGCTTAAATCCGTGACCTTTCCTTTGTATTCAGGCCTCATCAATGGCCTTTCCGATATCCGTCCGCATATACTTATTGGCAAAATCCACCCAGCCGGCCGCCTCATACGCTTTTGTCCGCGCCGTCTTCAGATCTTTCCCGACCGCAGTGATCCCCAGCACCCTTCCGCCGTTCGTCACGATGTGTCCCTCCTTATCAAAAGCGGTTCCCGCGTGGAAACAGAAAGCATCTGACACGCCTTCGAACCGCTCCAGGCCGCTGATCGGAAAGCCCTTTTCGTAGCTGACCGGATAGCCTTTGGAAGCAAGCACCACGCAGACAGCCGCGTTGTCTTCAAACTGAAGCTCGATCCTGTCCAGCGTGCCGTCGATGCAGGCTTCCATCACGTCCAGGATGTCGTTTTTCATCCTAGGCAGCACCACCTGCGCCTCAGGATCGCCGAACCTGGCATTGTATTCCAGTACCCTCGGACCCTTGGGAGTCAGCATCAGGCCGAAGAAGATCACGCCCTTAAAAGGACGTCCTTCTGCCGCCATGGCGTCCACCGTGGGCTGATAGATATATTTCCGGCAGAATTCATCCACTTCCTCCGTATAGAACGGGGAAGGAGAAAAGGTTCCCATGCCTCCAGTATTCAGCCCTGTATCGCCGTCGCAGGCACGTTTGTGGTCCTGCGCGGAGGTCATGATCCGGATCGTCTTCCCGTCCACGAAAGAAAGCACGGAAACTTCGCGTCCGGTGAGGAATTCTTCCACCACCATGCGGTTTCCTGCCGCTCCGAAATGCTTATCCAGCATGATCTCTTTCACGCCGGCAAGTGCTTCTTCCTTTGTTTTACAGATCAGGACACCCTTCCCCAGCGCCAGGCCGTCCGCCTTCAGGACGATGGGATAGTCCGCTCCTTCCAGATATTCCTCAGCCGCCTTCGCATCCTCAAATGTTTCATAGGCCGCTGTGGGAATGTGATATTTCTTCATCAGGTCTTTAGCAAACGCCTTGCTCGCTTCCAGGATGGCCGCGTTCTTTCTGGGGCCGAACGCCCGCAGGCCCGCTTCCTCCAGAACGTCTACAAGCCCTTCTGCCAGCGGATCGTCTGGTCCTACGATGACCAGATCCACCGCTTTCTCCTTTGCAAAGGATGCGAGTTTTTCAAATTCATCCACTTTTATCGGCACGCACTCCGCAATGGCGGCGATCCCCGCATTGCCGGGCGCACAGTATATCTTTTCCGCTTTCGGGCTTCTGGCTGCGGCAGCAGCAATGGCGTGCTCCCGCCCTCCGCTTCCTACGATCAGAATCTTCATCTTCGTTCCTCCGTTTCACACGATCCGGGCCTTCCCGTCCGCGACCTCCACTTTTCCCGCCGCGATCAGGTCGATCGCCTCAGGAAGGAGGAGCCACTCCGCTTCTTCCATCACACGCCTCTGCAGGCTCTGCGGCGTATCAGATGGCAGCACTTCAACGCTTTTCTGCAGAAGGATCGGGCCCGTATCCGTTCCCTCATCCACGAAATGCACGGTGGCTCCCGTCACCTTTACGCCCCTTGCCAGCGCGGCTTCATGCACCTTCAGCCCATAATAGCCGGTCCCGCAGAAGGAAGGGATCAGGGAAGGATGGATATTGATGATCCGGTTCGGGTAAGCACGGATCATTTCCGGCGGGATGTTCACCAGGAAACCCGCCAGCACGATCAGGTCCGGCGCGTAACTGTCCACCTTTTCCAGAAAAGCCCGGTTAAATGCCGCCCGGTCCGGAAAGTCCTTAGGCGAGAGGCATATTGCATCTATTCCGTTCTGCCTCGCCCTTTGAAGCGCATAGGCAGAACGGTTGTTGCTGATCACGCCTGCGATCGCCGTATTGCGGATACGCCCATCCTTTACCGCGTCGATGACCGCCTGAAGGTTGGTCCCTCCGCCTGATACGCAGACGAGAATATTCAGCATAATTCCACTCCTTTTTCTCCTGCACAGATCCGGCCGATCACATGAGGGGTCTCTCCCGCAGTCCGGGCCGCTTCTACCGCCTTATCCACATCCGCAGGGTCTACGGCAAGCACCATGCCGATTCCCATGTTGTAGGTATTGTACATCACTTTTTCTTCAATGTTCCCCTTTTTCGCAAGAAGCCGGAAAATGGCGGGAACCTCGTAGCTGTTCTTCTCCACGACGGCCTTCATCCCTTCGGGAAGCATCCTGGGGATGTTTTCATAGAAGCCGCCCCCGGTGATGTGGCTGCATGCCTTTACGGTCACGCCCGCTTCCTTTACTGCACGGAGCGCCTTCACATAAATCTTCGTAGGTTTAAGCAGCGCCTCTCCCAGCGTGGTCCCCAGCTCCTCATAATACGTCTCCAGGGATTCCTTCGTCATCTCAAAGACCTTGCGGACCAGGGAAAAACCATTGCTGTGGACGCCGGAGCTGGAAAGGCCGATCAGCACGTCGCCTTCCTTCAGATCCGCTCCCGTGATCATCTTCTTTTCGTCCACGATCCCAACGGCAAAGCCCGCCAGGTCGTACTCATCCTCCGGATAGAAGCCCGGCATCTCCGCCGTCTCTCCGCCGATCAGGGCCGCCCCGGCCTGCATGCAGCCGTCCGCCACGCCCTTAACGATGGAAGCGATCTTCTCCGGATAATTCTTCCCGCAGGCGATATAATCCAAAAAGAAAAGCGGCTCTCCTCCCGCGCATGCAATATCGTTGACACACATCGCTACGCAGTCGATCCCGACTGTATCATGCCTGTCCATCAGAAAAGCCAGCTTCAGCTTCGTGCCCACGCCGTCCGTTCCGGAAACCAGGGTGGGATTTTCCATGCCTTTAAAGCTTTCCATGGAGAAAGCCCCGGAAAATCCGCCCAGGCCCCCGAGGACCTCGGGCCTCATGGTCTCCTTCACATATTTTTTCATCAATTCCACTGATTTATAACCAGCTTCGATATCCACTCCGGCATTCTTATAATCCATCTTCCTACCTGTTCCTTTCATCCTCGCTTTTCATCCGCCGTTATTTCGCGTAATTTTTATACCCGGTCTCCTGCAGATGCGCGTCCTTTTTCTGGACGCTCTCCTTCAGGCCCTGGCTGTACTTCTTCAGCCTTTCCAGCAGCGCTTCATCCGATGTGGCAAGGATCTTGGCCGCAAGCAGGCCGGCATTCGCGCCGCCGCCTATCGCGACCGTAGCGACCGGGATCCCGCTGGGCATCTGCACGATGGAATAAAGGGAATCCCTTCCTCCCAGGGAAGTGGTGGGCATCGGCACACCGATCACCGGCATGGGGAAGATCGCCGCGCACATGCCAGGAAGATGCGCCGCCATTCCCGCGCCCGCAATGATCACCTTGTATCCTGCATCTTCCGCATTTTTCGCATACTCAAAAAAAACGTCCGGCTCCCTGTGGGCAGAAATGATCCTCATCTCATAGGATATTCCCAGCTCCTCCAGAATGTCGGCAGCCTTCGCCATAACAGGCATATCTGAATCGCTTCCCATTACAATACCAACCTGTGCCACTTTTCTTCCTCCTTTACAGCCGAATCCCCGGCCCGCTTCCGTATGTTCCAAAAAGCTTCCCGCCTAAGAGCAGCCGCATCTTCATTTTATGGGCTTTCCCTTTAAAAAATACCACTTATCAAACGGGAATCATTCAAAGTACAGTGTACTAAACTTTTCCCTGTTATGCAACCTTAACCAGACGAATTAAGAAAAAATTCAATCTTTCAGGAAGAAAACTTTTTGAAAGAAACTTTCTTTTCCTGTTTCTTTCCGGCCGGCGGTGCTATAATGATCTTGAGAGTATGTGTGCGCATAATATGCACGCATTTTATGCACGCATTTTATGCGTTGCGCACATCCCGGATACAAAATGCATGCTTCCCTGTATGTATACATAAAGCGAGGTAACAAAGCCTATGTGCGAAATTCAGTACGATATCACATATGAAGACCTGAATCCCACTTTTCTCTTTGCCTGCCAGCTTTCCCGCAGCAAGCCGGAGGCGGCGCACAGCCATGATTTCTGCGAGATTGCCCTCATTCTTTCGGGAGAAGGCCATTTTGTGGTGGACGGCAAGTGGCGGGAGGTAAAAAAAGGGGACGTGCTCCTGCTCAACCCCGGCACCGTCCATCAGTGTACCTACAGCTCTCCCGACGCGCCTCTGGTGGAATTCTACGTTTCCTTCACCGGCATCCAGCTTCGCGGCCTGGAACGCAATCAGATCCGTTTTTCTGGACGGGATCTCCTGCTGCACCCCGGGGAAAAAACCTTCGTGCTCCTCTCCCGGCTCTGCTCCCAGATCCGTGCCGAAAGCCAGGGACGCCAGCCGGGACGCTATTTCATGCTGAAGGCCTATGTCACCCAGATGATCCTGCTTCTGTACAGGGAACAGGCGGCTTCCCCTTCTGCGGTGGAAGAAGGCTATGAATTTGAATCCACCAACAAGCGGTACGTGGTGGAACAGATCATCGATTATCTGGACGCTCATTACAACGAAAAAATATCCCTGGACCAGATTGCAAAAAATATGTACCTGAGCCCTTTTTATATCTCCAAGATCTTTAAAAGTGAGACCGGCGACACACCGATCAACCACCTGATCCGGGTGCGAATGGAGAAAGCCAAGGAACTGCTGGATCAGAAAAAAGACGCGAGCATCCAGGATATCGCCTTATGCGTGGGTTATGACGATGCATACCATTTCAGCAAGCTGTTTAAGAAACACTTTGGCCAGTCTCCTTCCCAATACCGGAAGGCGCAGGGATAACAGGACAGAGATGAGGATTACCGCTGCAGCCCCGATGAAGTGCGCGCCATGCTGCGCGACCGGGCGGATGAGCCCCGGGACGCCCTTGTCCTGGAAGAAATGACGCCGGAAAGCTTCGAGCGCGGCTGTGTGGAGCGTTACCGGCTCCGTCTGTCCGATCTTCACCCGGAACCCGTGTGGCAGCGTTCCATTTCCATCCGTTTCCTGCCCTGCATCGGCGCTCTCGCCCGCGGGAGGGACGGACTGTGGCATCCCACGGCGGCCGGCCTTCTCATGTTTGGAAAAAGGCGGGGAGATCGTGCGGGAATTTCCGGACTATCTGCTGGAATATCAGGAGATTGACGGCTCCGGCCGCCTTGTTTACCGGCTCTCTTCCCGCACGGACGACTGGAACGGCAGCCTGTTTGACTTCTATTTTCTCGTCTACCACAGGATCCTGCAGAGCCTGGATCGTGCCGGCGCCGATCCCTTTGTCCAGACGGACAGCTATTCCATGATCTCAGTCTGTGTGCCGTCTGCCATAGTCAGAGTAAAAACAACCGCTTGTCCGGCATATTCTGTGTAGGAATTATCTTCGTTATAGATAACAACATCATTCAGATAATCTGCCAACTTATGGATATCGTCGATTTCAACTGTTTTTCCTGGCGGCGTTAAGGATACTTTAGCGGACACTATCTGCGCTGCGTCCAGATTTTTATATGGCTTTTTCTCTCTTGTAAGCAGAAACGCCACTGGCAGAAATATGATATCTATCACCATCTCCGTCCCGAAATGCTCGCTCCAAATATCGCCAAATCATTTTTCACATGGATCGTAAGATATTTTGTCACTGCTCCTTTAATATACACTTCGTATTTATCATCAACGGCAGCGCCATATAAAGAAAAATGTGAGTGCTGATCTTTTATGAACCTTCTGTGTCCATTTTTAGCTTTCTATTATAACCTTTCTCAAATTAAGTTTGCGGAACAAAGTATATTCTTCCGCCCGATCAGACATTGTCTGTTTTTCCGATTGTTGGATTTCTTCAAAAAGTGTAATGATTATGTCTAACTTATCCTTGATCGTTTTTGCTTTCCAAATACCGACAATTCTTCCATCTTTCAATACCGCCCCTGGATTCCCAACAGTTTTCCAGACTATCTTATGTAGTGCCGGATCAGGCAAAATCGTTGGCCGGTCTTTTAATTCAAGATATGGGTCATGTGCCCCTAAGAGAAGGATTTGCCTGTCATTGGTCTTGGAATGTATCAGACAATCAATATCCATGGATAACATATAACGGATTTTCCCATTTACAGAAACCTGCTCCATCTCATCTATAACATTATCCCAAAGCCTTTTTGCCTGTTTTGGGGAACATCCAAGCCAATTCTGGAAGGCTGTCAAAGTAGTTGGGCCATAACAGTGTAAATATTTTTTTACAAGTTCTTTTTCTGCGTTTGGCAAATGCATTATTTCATGCCCCGTCCAATTTTTGAATGAAGTAAAGGTCGGGCTGATACCATCCCTTTGTCCAAAAACAACTAAACCCAAAAAGGAGCAGGGGCGCAGTAAAAAAGAAACAACAGCGCCGCCAACAGTTTGTTTGTCCGGATGTCCATACATAGATGGAAAATTCCATAGATTCTGTTTCTCTTTGGGAAGATTGTCCGATATGATATCTGCCAGCACATTATCCAAACTTTCCTTGCTTGAAATTGTATGAGTATCCAAATATTTTAAAGCATTTTTTACCAGAGGCAGCAATTCCTCAAATGACATTTGTAAAAATTCAAGCGCAAGCGTAATTCCCCGTGTGTAAATCCATGGCTGCTCGCCTTCCTGTGCAATTAACGAAGAAAGAAAAATATCGCTTTGCGCGGTAGGGAAAACAACTGGCGCTCCCCGGTAACTCCATGCCTGCAATAAATTTTTTTGCTCATATAATGCATTGTACAGGATACTGAGCGTGCAATTTTCAATCCGGTTAAACATAGAAGTTTCCCATGCTCCGGGGGGCGAATTTTGTATGCCGCATGTCCCAGAAACCGAAAGCATTTCAGATATGGAATTCTTTTTATCTAAATTGTGGACGTAAAGACGGTAACTGCGAATTTGTTCAACATCTACTTTGATCGTTTTTCCCATAACAGCCGTTCCTTCTGGCAAGCTCTGTAAAAGCGTAAGGTTTTATAATCCATTTCCAATGTCCTTGTTCCCGCCATGCAAAAGCGAAGCCGAAATGCTTATATCGTATGAGCAATGTGCCTGCCACGGAAATCTTTATATTATATATGGATCTGGAAATCGCGAAACTCAAACAATCCATTTCCCTGTCTGAGTTTTCCAGCTTCTGCTAATTGTGCGAATCCGGCTTCAATATCATCTATCAAAGAAACCGGGATATCCAACTGATGATGTCCTGGCAGGACCTTCCTGATCCTGTATTTTCGTATCCGCCTTACGGACTGGTAGAACAACTGCGGGTCGGTAGTCGGGTAAAACGCGTCAAGGCTTCCCTTATATATCAAATCCCCCGAATACAGATAGTTTCGTTCCGGCTCATAAAAGCAGCAATGTCCGGGAGAATGTCCCGGGGTGTGAATGACCTGAATTTCCCTCTTTCCCAAATCCAGGGAATCGCCGTCATGCAGGATCCTTTGCGGCATACCCTGAAAAATCTGATAAGCGTTAATATCAAAACCGGTTGGGAAATCACAGGGAAGTTTTGTCAGATTCTTTCTGACGACTTTCAGCGGTATCGGAAACCTGACTGACAACCAGTCCTTTTCCGCCTCATGTACCGCGATATCATCAAAATACTTATGGCCGCCGATATGATCCCAATGAACGTGAGTGGTGACCGCTATAACAGGCAGTTCTGTCAGGCTGTCCACTATTTTTCTGATGTTGGAAACGCCCAAACCCGTATCAATGAGAACCGCATATTTTTCTCCGCATAACAGATAGCAATGCGTTTCTTCCCAGTGCTTATATTCGCTGATGGAGAATGTATCACGATCTATTTGCTCAACGGTAAACCAATTATCCATTCTGCGTGATCACCTCCAATAAACCCATTTTCCTGTTGGCTTTTTTTCTCGATGATGCATCTCTAACATCATAAATTAGCAAATACTTGCAATATGACGATGATCCCATTATACTTCATCTGCAAGAAGAAATATAGTAGGATCATCCGCTTTCTGCGGGGCAACTAGGCGAGTGTAGATTATGAAAAAGAACGGATTAGGAAAGCGTATCAACACAACAAGGGAAGACCGCAGCTTGGCCGCTGACCGGCTCTCGGAAATGTGCAATATCAATGCTGTTCGCTGTTCCAAATTATCTCCCTTTTGTTACTTAAAATCATCTTCGACTAAATTACAGAAACGCCCAAACAGCTCCGGCTGGATTGAAATTCCGGCAGATACAACAATATCTTTTACTTTTTTTCCTTTGAGGTAATAAATATCAGTTAAGTCGCCTCTCGCAGGTATCATGTTTTCGTATAAAGAAGTTAAAATATCCGTTGCGACTATAACGTTAGCATTATTCTTTTCTCCCATATCCAGCACGTAATTTTGATTATAACCAAAAGAACTTATTTCACTGAATAATGCTAAGTCCCCCCTGCCAAGCATGATTGTTTTAAATGATTCCATTATATTTTTACAATTATCTACACCAGTTTGTGTCTCGATTTTAGGAATGATCTCAACATGTGGAAGGAGATTTTTAATACATCCGCTTATTTCATTTAAGGTGCCTATATCCTCTGCAAATGATAATACAACCTTCCTGGGCTTAATTTCCCTTAAATATTGCAGATAATTCTCCAGCATATTTTCATCATATTTTTTATATGACATACTATTGCTTATAATAAAGGCTCTTCTCCCACGGATAATAGCCGAGTTTTCCGCAATTGCAATTATTTTGTCAGATCAGATCAAACCTCTCAGAGCTTCAGCCAGGCTGCATTTCAGCATTTTTCTCCCGCCCAGGTAATACGCAAGCGCCACAAACCCGAAAATGGCTGAGATAAATATTGTGACCGGGACGACCGGGGCCGCTGCCAGGAATTCCTCCGCATCCAGATCGCTCGCCGTAATCATAAATCCCACGGCCGCCCCTGTAAGCGGAAGCGTGACCAGAAGCGGACGGCCTGCGATCACAAGGGCTTCTATGCAGAACATTTTCCGCATCCCTCCAGGCGTCATGCCGATGGACATATATCTTGCGAATTCTCTTTTCCTTTGCTGTACAAAGCCCAAAGTATTGGAAAATACATTTGCGATTCCAATGAAAGCCAGCAAAGCGCACAACGCGCCGATCATCAGCTTATATCCGTTCAGCATGGCATCATTGTCCATTTTTTCCTGAATGCGGTTTTCCGTCTCATAGGAAAACCCATGCCCCATGATCCCTGACAGTTCTGTTTCTATCGTATTCAGTTCCGACAGCGTCCGTCCGCTCTCCGATAATACACGGATATAGGTATCCGGCCCGGCATTTCCGATCACATCCTCGATCTGCTTCCATGTGGAAAGAGAAATGAACTGGACCAGAGCGTAATTCTCGTATTCTTCTCTTAGGACAGGGGGCTCCTGGGTACAGGCAAGAACAGGGATTTCGACGGCATCTGCCGTCTGATCCGCGTTCTGCAAAACCACCGTTTCCGGCTTTTCCGACAGAAACGGGACATATTCTTTATATCTGAAATTGCTGTCGACACTGTCCCAGATACGGTTCAGGACAATACTTCCGGGACCGCTTTCCCCGGAAATATCACGTCCTGCTTCCTCCGGTCCGACGCCAGCCTGTCTGTAATACTTTTCAAAGCTGTCGTCATCCATGATAACAATAGGAGCCCGGACAGAATAGGAGCCATCGGACGCGCTGACAGAGCCTCCTGCCACGGCTTCCAGCCCGCCCAGTTTCTTTATCTCCTTACTGATATCGGCTTTCGGGACAGAGCAGGAAGCCTCCGCTTTCTGGTAGATCACGCTGTCTATGCCGTTTAAAGCCAGGATTTCATCTTTCAGCGGGAAATTTTCCATGTTCGTATCTTTTACCGTTACCATGATATCCCATGCGTCCTGGTAGCGTTCAAAATATGTGTGTTCCGTACTGATTCCCGAAAGGGTGAAAAAACACAGCATCAGCGTAAAGCCCAGAAAAGAAAGCGTCAACGAGAGCGTAGAAGTCCGCAGGGCTTTTCTCTGCGCTTTCAGCGCATTCCCCGCCAATTCTCCTTCTATTCCAAACAGAAGTGCGAGAATAGGGGAATTCTTTCTGCGTTTCAGTCGCAATTCACCTGTGTTTTTTATAGCTTCCAGCGGCGTTGATCTGCTCAGCCTGAAGGCCGGCATCCACGCGGATATCAATACGGTCAGGAAGGCTGCGATGAGCGTGACGGCAAATACGAGCGGATGATAAGTAAAAACCGCTTTATGCCTGCCCGCGATATTCTCCGCAAGGATGTTGACGATCTGTATCGTTCCAAAGGTTATCGCAATCCCGATAAAACTTCCAAGCAGGATCGGAAAGGTGCAAAGAGCCGCCGCCTCCTGCAATAAACAGGAGCGTATCTGTGCCGGTGTCGCTCCTATGCTGGAAAAGATCCCGAACTGACGGACACGGGCGTTCATGGATACTGCAAAGGAATTGTGAATGATCAGGACCAAAGACACGGATACGATGAGCAGGACCGTCAGATAAAACACCAGCAACAGAGGCGGGGCCGGATCCTGCGGGTCATGGATGAGATATCTTGACAGAAGCCGCTCGTGATAAGAGACCGCGCTGCCGGGGATCCCAAGAAGATCTGCCAGGAGCGGCATATCCCGATAGATTGTCCGCATATCCTGAAAGCAGATATCGATCACGAGCTCCCGTCCCTCAGATAATCGCTCATTGACCTCAGCCGTTTTCACATTTGCAAAATTTTCAATGTCTGACAGAATGCCTTTCTCAAATATTCCGGTAATACGCGCCTGCCAGCCGCCTTCCTCCAGGATGACCGCTTCTGTCTCATAACGCCAGAGATTATAAAACAGGCTGCACAGCAAAGACAGGAACAGAGCGGAAATAAAAGCCGCTGCAAAAATGGATATGCCGAAAGCCCGGTTCCTTTTGATAAATCCTTCCGAATAATCTTTCCACATATCGCTCACCTCCGCTTCTGATCGCTAACGATCTTTCCATCCTCTATGGTTATGATACGGTCGGCTTCCAAAGCGATCCTCTCATCATGGGTGATCAGAAGGATGGTCTGGTTCAGGCTGCGGTTTGATAATTTCAGAAGATCTATGATCTCTTTTCCATTTTTTCGGTCCAGGTTTCCGGTCGGTTCATCCGCGAGCAAAAGAGCCGGACGGTAGATCACAGACCGAGCGATCGCCGCCCTCTGCTGCTGCCCTCCCGATAGCTGTCCGGGAAGAAAATCCAGCTTATCGGCAAGTCCCAGCGCATGGACGATCCGTTCAAAATATTCCCGGTCAGGTTTTCTCTTGTCCAGCAGGAGCGGCATGAGGATGTTTTTTCGGACGCTGAGCGTCGGGATCAGATTATAAAACTGGTAAACCAGCCCTACTTTCCTGCGCCTGAAGATCGCCGCCTGCGTCGGATTCATTGTCGAAATATCCGTTCCCTCTATCAGGGCTTTTCCTTCTGTCGGCCTGTCCACACTGCCAAGGATATGCAGAAGCGTGGACTTTCCTGAACCGGAAGCCCCTGTGACCGCCACAAATTCCCCTTTTTGCACGGATAGATCAATGCGGTCCAAAGCCACCACCTGATTATTCCCGGAACCATATACTTTCCGGACGCCTTCACACCTCAGTATTTCCATGTCGCTTTCCCCTTTCCGCCGCGTTTCCGTCTGTTTGGCATGGTTCCAGTATAACAGAGTAAAGTGACATCTCAGTGACTGTATATCCTGATTTCAAAACAGGCGCCTCCATTTGGCAGATTTCGGGCGGTGATCGTTCCGTTTTGCAGTTCAAAGACAGACCGGGCAAGCGCCAGTCCGATCCCGATCCCATTTGGGGCAGCATTCCTGCCCCGGTAAAACCGCTCAAACAGATGCGGCATGTCTGCCGGATCGAACCCCCTGCCCTCATCCCATATCAGGATCTGAGCATACAAAGGATTTCCCGAATAATCACAATGGAGCCGCCCGCCGGAGGGAGAATGCTCCAGGCAGTTTTTCATGAGATTCAGAAGAGCTTCCATCGTCCATTCCAGATCGCCCCAAAAGACGATGCATCCTTTGTCCGGTATCTCAACAGAAACCTTTTCCTTCTGCAGGAGATCACTCAGGTTTTCCGCTGCCAGATTTAATGCCGTATAAATATCCACTTCCCCGCATTTCATCGGCAGGGTACCGGCATCTATGCCGGAAAGCGTGAGCAGGGATTCTTCCAGACGGTTCAGCCGTTCCAGCTGCTTTTTGATCTGCTCCGCATGAGCTTTTGGAGCCTCTTTTTTCATCATCTGCAAAGAGAGGAACGCCGCTGTGATCGGCGTTTTCAGCTGATGGGCGATATTTGCCAGATTTTCAGCGAATCTTTTCTTTGCGGCGACCGCACTTTCTTTGGTCTGAACAAGTGCAGTGACCGTCTTATATATTTCATCCTGTAAATGGGCAAAATCATCTTCCTTCGTCTGCATCAGCGTTCCGCCGGCCCCTGTGTTGACCTGTTCCAGATACCCGGTCAGATCGTCGATGCGTCTCTGATTTTTCCGGCGGATCATCCCTGCCCCGCAGACAAAAGCACAGGCAGTGATCAGAAACAGCGCGCCGAAAAGAAGGTTGATACGAAGGGAAAGCCCCCTGCAAAACCCATCCGGACGATATCCGTACTTTAACAGATAATGATTTCCGTTCACTTCCTGTTCCGTCAGAGAGTGATACTCTTTCAGGGCAGCTAATATCTGCGGTTCGGCTTCAGGAGAGTTTTCGATGACAGTTTCACAAAATGCTGAAATATGTTCAAATGCTGTCTGCCGATAGACGTGCAGACACAAAACGGATAAAAAAGACATACAAAGAAAGAGGACCAATATCGGAAAAAACAAGAGCATTTCCTGTTTTCTTTTCTCACTCATATGGTATCCTCCATGCGGTAGCCAAAACTGCGGATCGTTTTCAGGCAGGGCGGATGATGCAGCTTTTCCCTTAACCGCTTCATGGCTACCGTCAATGTGTTGTCGTTTACATAATTCCCGTTATTGTCCCAAACCTGTTCCAAAAGCTGCTTTCTTGTTATGGTTTTCCCCTTGTTCTCCATTAAGAGCAAAAGAAGATGGTATTCCGGCCAGCTTACGGCAATCTCCTCCTGCCGGCAGAAAACGGCAGTTTTTTCTTTGTCCAGCATGATGTCATCGCAAAACAGCTTCGTTTCTTCCGCCCTTTGGGATCTGCGCAGCAATGCGAGCATGCGGGAATGCAGGACAGCGAGTTCAAACGGTTTTACGACATAGTCATCTGCACCATACTGAAATCCGGCTACAATATCATGAGGATCTCCCCGTACAGTCAAAAAGAGGATCGGCAGATCCGCCGATTTCGCTCGGATCCAGCGGCACAGGTCGCTTCCCCGTCCGTCCGGCAGATTCCAGTCTATCAGAACGATCGCAGGGATATGGCTCCGCAATGCCCTCTTTACATCCGCAGCCGTTCCAAAAACAGCGACCCTGAACCCCTGCTGATCCAGATACTCCTTTACAAACTTTGCGATCGCTTCATCATCTTCTGCATAATATACCTCTGTCATACTCATTTTCTCCTGTCTGACAGTGGCTGGAAATCTCAGTCTTTTCTTTCAATCCAGCGCCTTTTTCATGGGAATGCACGGGAAGGTGTCCTCCTGCGCGCGCCTGTCCGGGTCCGGCACATAGCCCAGCTTTTCATAAAAGCCGACGGCGACATCGCGGCTGTCGAGCACCGCCGTCCGGCTTCCCAGCTCTCGCGCCCATTTTTCAGCCTCTGTCACTGCATGGCTTCCCAGCCCCTGCTTTCTGTATTCGGGGAGCACCACGACCCTGCCGAGCATCATGGACGGAGCCTCTCCATCCCTTACCTGCATCTCATACAGCCGACAGGTCGCGACGGGAAATTCGCCGTCCAGCAGTACAATATACTTCGTGGAGGGCGTGTCGTGCTCATCAAATTCCTCCCGGAGCGTAATATGATACTTCCTTGCCATCGCCTGGACGCGCACATAATATGCGCCCGCCTGCTGCCAGGTTTCCGTTGCCCTCATCACTTTCAGATCCATCTTTTTCTCCAGTCCATATCTTTCCCTACAGATGCGAAAACAATATCTTCACTCTGCATTCTGCCCCGAACCATTCTGTAAACGCATTCCGCAGCTTCCCTGCGTTCTCTGCTTTCGGACTTCTTTTGCCATATTTCTTCTTTTTTATTTCAAATATCCGCATTCCCTTAAAAACAGGATGGAATCTTCGATATCTTCCGGCCTGTTCGGCTCCAGTGCCCAGATTGCATCAGGCGAATATTCGTTTAACGCATCCAGTATCTCGCGGATTGGCATATTTCCCTCTCTCAGTCCCAGATGTTCATCCCTTTTTCCATAATTCTGATGCAAATGGACATATCTGATTCTTCCCTCCAGCTTCTCGATCCATTTCAGCACAGGAAGCCCGCTCACACAATGCGCATGACCGATATCCAGATTTACACCCAACCTGCTGTTTTCAAGGCTATCAACAGTGCCTATCAACGTTTCCGGGTCAGTTTCCACCTGGTTTTCCATGTACATCTGAATATTTCCGGGATGTGTCTCAAAGAATTCTTTCCAGAAGACAGTTGCTCTTCTGATCCAGCCCTCTGGATACGAGGTAAAGGGGATAAAACCCTCATGAACTGTTATACTCATGGCACCAAGTTTTTCTGCTATTTCGTATGCATAGTCAAAATAATATCTGGTTATCTCCACAATCTTTCGATTGCTGCTTCCGAGACAGAGATCCCAAAAAGGTGCATGAAAGTGCTTTTCAATTTCTTTCGGCAGAAGCCCTTCATATACTGCGATCAGTTCCTCTGCATCCTCCGTTGTGTTGGGATCATAAAAGCCCTGGATCTCAATTCCAAGATGATATTTTCTGCATAAAGCTATGACTTTTTCCGGTTCTGCGTTATCGCATAGCACCAGTGATCTCATTCTTCGATTCTCCTTTTTGTCCTCATTATATTTGCCGCACTCCCAAAAGTCCATACCCTGCTTTTGAAAGGCACTCGCTTTATCGTGCGGCACTCGCTTTATCGTGCCCCGCTTGTCTCTCACAACAGATTATGTTAGTATGATTCTTGACATCAACTTTATGGAAAATGCTTTAAAAACCGGGAGGAATCATGGAAACACTAAAAAAATTCATCCGTTACTATGCACCCTATAAGACCGTTTTCTTTCTGGATCTGATCTGCGCCGCCATTATCAGCGTGGTGGATCTGATCTATCCGCAGCTTCTGCGCACTCTCGCAGCAACGCTTTTCACGCGGGAAAGCTCCATCATCCTGCGCGCGCTCGTTCCTCTCGGGATCGGGCTTTTTCTCATGTATGTCATCCAGAGTCTGTGTAAATATTATGTCAGCTACCAGGGTCACATGATGGGCGCAAATATGGAACGGGACATGCGCCAGCAGCTGTTCGACCACTACGAAAAGCTCTCTTTTTCCTATTACGATCAGAATAACTCGGGACAGATGATGAGCAAGCTTGTTTCCGACCTGTTCGATATTGCGGAGTGCGCCCATCACGGCCCGGAAAATTTCTTCATCTCTCTGATCAAGGTCATCGGCGCTTTCATTTTTCTATTTATCATCAACTGGCGGCTTGCCATTCCCATGGCCATACTGGTAGTGATCATGTTCATTTTTTCCCTGAGCCAGAACCAGAGGATGCAGGTCACCTTTATGGATAACCGGAGAAAGATCGGGGATGTCAACGCCAGCCTGCAGGATACGCTGGCCGGTATCCGCGTGGTTCAGTCCTTTGCCAACGAAGAGGTAGAACGGAAAAAATTTCGGAAAAGCAATCAGGGCTTCCTGCTCTCCAAGGACGCCAATTATAAATGCATGGGAACCTTCATGGGAAGCAATCTTTTCTTTCAGGGGATGATGTATCTCGTTACTCTGGTGTTCGGCGGCTACCTGATCGCCAAAGGCGAGATGCAGGTGGCAGACCTCACCATGTACGCCCTTTATATCGGGATCTTCATCAGCCCGATCCAGATACTGGTAGAACTGACGGAAATGATCCAGAAGGGTCTGTCCGGCTTTAACCGTTTCATCGCCGTTATGGAAACGGAACCCGACATCAAGGACGCGCCTGATGCCCATCCTCTTACGGATGTAAAGGGGCTGGTTTCCTACGAAAACGTCTCCTTCCATTACAGCGATGATGATACTCCGGTGCTTTCCAACGTTTCTTTCCAGATCCCGGCAGGAAGATCCATCGCCCTGGTAGGGCCATCCGGCAGCGGCAAAAGCACTATCTGCAACCTGCTGCCCCGGTTCTATGACGTAACAGGCGGAAGGATCACCATCGACGGAAAGGATGTGCGCACGCTGACCCTGCAGTCCCTTCGCCGCCAGATCGGCATTGTCCAGCAGGACGTATACCTGTTCTGCGGCACAGTCCGGGAAAATATCGCCTACGGCAAGCCCGGCGCATCCATGGAAGAAATCATGGAAGCCGCAAAAAAGGCCAATATCCACGATTTCATTCAGTCTCTTCCCGATGGATATGATACCTTTGTAGGAGAACGCGGGACCAGGCTGTCGGGCGGTCAGAAGCAACGTATTTCCATCGCACGCGTGTTCCTGAAAAACCCACCCATCCTGATTTTGGATGAGGCCACCAGCGCTCTTGATAACGAAAGCGAACGCTGGATCCAGCAAAGCCTGGAGGAGCTCGCCAAAGACCGCACCACCATCACGATCGCCCACAGGCTGTCCACCATCCATGGCGCGGACGAAATCCTGGTCGTTGCGGACAACGGGATCGCAGAACGCGGCACCCATGAAGAACTGCTTCAGAAAAAGGGGATCTATGCGCATTACTATGAAATGCAGTTTCAGTAAAAAAAGGAGGTATCTGCCATGTCCGCTCCCAGAAAAATGCTCGGAGATATCAACAGCCCCACCACGACGGCCCTCATGCGCCTGATCGAGACACAGAGCAAAGGGACCCTTACCCGCTGGGCAGCAGCCCGGGCACAAGAACGGTATCTGCCGCTGATTCCAAAAGATACCGATATTTTTGCTTCGATGGATCGCACGCTTTCCGCCGTGGAAAGCTTTCTGAAAAAGGAATTGACACAAAAAGAACTGAAGCCTGTCCTCACCGAGGCGAGAAGCGAGGTGAAGCGGCTTGCAGACAGTCAAACGGCTGATCCCGTTACTCTCGCGGCGGCTCGTGCCGTTTCCACCGCCTGCGCTGTGGCACAGACTCCTTCCAACGCGCTTGGCTTCCTGTTTTATGGAGCGGCCGCCTGCGCCTATCACAGTGCCGGCATCTCTGCTCCTGCGGATATCTGTGACAGGCTGGCGGAGGAAGAACTGAAGAAGGCGCTTCAATCTCTCAGGGAGATTGCTGTACCGGATGAATCCCACCCCGTTTCCATCCGCTGGAACTGCTGAAAAAGAAGCCTGCTCATCCTTTCAGGATCTGGCGGCGCGCATCATTCTTCCTGCGAACTTTTTTCTACCTGCGCGCCCATCTCTGTCTGCGCGCACATCTCCACCTGCGCGCACATCAGCAGAAAGGCTCCGACACCGTGCAGATCGTTGACGGAAACCGGGCGTTCACAGTAATGCCTGTAGTCCCCCACTCCGGTTCCAATGCATACGTTTCCGA
>DWYY01000170.1 GCA_019118445.1 Candidatus Eisenbergiella merdipullorum
TTTGAAAGGGTAAAGCAGTGGCTTGATATTTACTTTTCCGGAAAAGATCCGGATTTTACCATACCGCTTCATTTCACTGGAACAGCTTTTCAAAATGAAGTATGGAAAATACTCTGCACGATTCCATATGGACAGACTGAGACATACGGCGAGATAGCAAAGCAGATCGCCGTCAGAAAAGGATTGCCGCATATGTCGGCACAGGCCGTAGGCGGCGCGGTAGGGCACAATGAAATTTCAATCATTGTCCCCTGCCATCGTGTTGTAGGCGCAGATGGCAGTCTGACAGGCTATGCCGGAGGAATTGATAAAAAGATTAAATTGCTGCAGCTGGAAAAGGCGGATATAAGATCCTTTTTCATCCCAAAGAAGGGTACCGCTTTATGAATTTTGAAACAGTACCATTGGATACAATAATGCGGCTGGTATTTTGGCAGATAAGAATCATTTTCCGGGAATTGATATTGTGAAGTTCGGGGAAAACATCAGTGTGATTCATAAGAGAGCCACATTTGATAATAGATCCATTTTGACAGTATAAGAAAAAGCGTTAGAGGTATTCAAAGAGTAATAATGCAGACCTGTACTATACTGATCATACGTTGCTTGCAAGGATATTCGTTTCAAATATAAAATATAAAGCAACCATGGCGGCTCCCGGATAAGAGATGGAACAATTTGGGAAATGAAGTCTCTCAATAGCTTATTCGTCAAAATGATTTCGGAGGAATGCCCTATGTCTGATTATATAATGGATTTAAGAAAGATCGTCGGCCACAGACCGTTGTTGCAGGTTGGCGCCAGTGTAATTGTCGAGGATGAAACGGGAAGGATTCTTCTGCAGAAAAGAAGCGACAATAACTGCTGGGGATACGCCGGCGGTTCTGTTGAACTGGATGAAAACGTGGAGGACGCAGCAAAACGGGAACTTCTGGAAGAAACGGGACTGACCGCAAACAGTCTGGAATTGTTCGGAGTATTTTCCGGAAAAGAGTTACATTACGTATATCCGAACGGTGATGAGGTCTCTAACGTTGATATCGTCTATATCTGCAGAGACTATACCGGAACATTAAAAAGACAGAAAGACGAAGTAAGAGCTATGACCGGGCGGCGGAGCAGATGGCGAAAATCATTGATTTGAACGAGTAACGAGGAAAATTTGCTGCCTGCAGCGGAATTTGACGACTGCCGGAAAACCCGTAATACATGACGATCAACTGCAAATGTTCGATCATATCAAGGTTTGAAGGCTTTTGAAAGGATATAAGAGATATGATAACAATACTATTTGCTGGAGTAACAAGAGGTTTCATATCTCAAAATCTTTTAGCACAATCAAGAAATCTTGTGGAGCATATTGCTGTAAAGGCATATGAGAATGGCAGCAATATTGTTAGATATTTAATTTAATGGAAATAAAAATCATGATTCTGAGGAAGATTATGATACAGAAATTGATGCCGTAGTTCCCTTTCAAATTGCCTATGCAGTTTCTATTCATAAGGCACAGGGTATGGAATATGAATCAGTTAAGTTGGTCATTACAAAAGATATTGATGAAATGATCATACACAATATTTTTTTTATACGGCTAGTACAAGGGCTAGAACTAATCTGAAAATAAATTGGAGTCCGGAATCTCAACAAAGATTTATAAGTAGATTTGAGAAGATGGATGCCAAAAATGATGCGATTATATTTTCGGCACAATCCAATTTAAAAATTGTAAATAAATATGTAAGTAAATAATAACTGCAAATAATCGCAGGATTTCTACTACGTTTTTACCACAATTGATATCATTAATTTGCCGCGATTTGCCACGTTTTGCTTATCTTGTGATGGATTTAACAATTTAGGTACGGCTGAAAGAGAGCGCAAATTGAGGCAAAATACGGCATTATATTGCCTTGTGAAAGGAGTTTTTTATATGCTTAGCGTGCTTTTTATCTGCCACGGCAACATCTGCCGCTCCCCCATGTCCGAATTCATCCTGAAGGACATGGTCACAAAACGCGGCATCTCCGACCGGTTCCAGATCGCCTCCGCGGCCACCAGCCGCGAGGAAATCGGAAATCCGGTCTATCCGCCTGCCAGGCGCAAGCTGCTGGAGCACGGCATCGACCCTTCCGGTAAAACAGCCCGCCAGATGACACGGCGGGACTATGAGGACTATGACTATATTCTCGCGGCTGAACAGTACAATATCCGGAACATCCTGCGCATTACGGGCGGAGATCCGGATCATAAGATCCAGCGCCTGCTGGATTTTTCAGACCGTCCCCGTGACATCGCTGATCCCTGGTATACCGGTGACTTTGATACCGCCTGGAACGATATCGTGGAAGGCTGTGAAGCCTTTCTGGACTGGCTGAAGAAGGAAAAAAAGCTTTAAATACAGGTCTTTCCTTTTGCCATTCTCCGGCGGAACTGCAGCGGTGTTCTTCCATACACATTGTGAAACGTCCGACAGAAGGAAGGCGAATCAGGAAAGCCGCAGGAATAGGCGATATCCGTCACCGCCCTTTGCGTATCTGCCAGCAGGCGGCAGGCCTCTTTCAGCCGCAGGTCACGCAGATATTGCTGCACGCTTTTGCCGCTGCAGCTTAAAAACGTCTTATACAGATAGGAACGGCTCACCCCGATCTGACGCGCCAGTTGTTCGATCCGCACCGGATAGCTGAAATTATGCTGCAGATAGGAAACCGCCTGTCGGAAATACAGCTCCTGCCCGGAAGGGGATGGCGCGCCGTCTGCCAAAAAGGGGCCGCTTTGCCCTGCCATCTGCATGGTCCAGTCCCTGTTCAGCCTGTCCGTAAAAGAAAAACCGCCCTGTCCTGCTCCTTCCGGATACATGCAGGAAAACAGCAGATAAAAATTCCCCAGAAGCTCCAGCACATTTCTTTTCTCATCCTGAAAACAGTTCTCAAAGGCATCCGCTTGCCGGAGAAGACGCTTCCTCGTTTCCTCATCCGGCGAACGGTAAACCAGATTTCCGGACAGAAAGCCGCAGCAGCGCAGCAGCGCTTCCGCATTCGTGCCGTCGAAAGCCACCCAGGTATAGTCCCATGGCTCCTTTTCATCTGCAATATATTTGGTCGTCTCTCCCGGAAGGATCAGAAAGGCATCACCCCGGGACAGCTCATGTACTTCATCCCGTCTCAGATAGGTTCCCTTTCCACTCCGGATGAAATGGATCAGATAATGGGGCCGCACCGCCGGCCCGAAAAAATGTCCCGGTGTGCAGGATTCACTGCCGCAGTAATACAGCCGGATAGCGTTTTCCGATTCCGGCCCCGTCAGTTCTCTGCGCGTTTCCCTCTGAATGCCCCTCTGCGTCTGTACGTTTTCCATGATAGATCATAACCGCCTTTCTGCAAGAATCCAGCTGTAAGCAACGGTTTCCCTTTTTGATAACAGGAAACAAAAATGCAATCACTGGCAACAAAAAATATAGAAGAAAATTCTATGTATTTCTAAAATAAGAGCCATCAAAACCATTTTAATGGAATCAAAAAGCAAATGCAAGTAAATCATATGCCGCAGGGCGGCAGAAATGGAGGGAACCATGGTAAAGATCACTTTTATGGGAGCAGGAAGCACGGTGTTTGCGAGAAACGTGCTGGGGGACTGCATGTGCACGCCGGTGCTCAGGGATGCTGAGATCGCGCTTTATGACATTGATGCGAAGCGTCTGGAGGAATCAGAGATCATCCTGCGCGCCATCAACGACAATGTGAATGAAGGCCGGGCGCAGATTGCTACCTATCTGGGCGTGGAGAACCGGAAGGCGGCGCTGAAGGATGCGGATTTTGTGGTGAACGCCATTCAGGTAGGCGGTTATGAGCCTTGTACAGTGACGGATTTTGAGATTCCCAAGAAGTATGGCCTCAGGCAGACCATCGGGGATACACTGGGGATTGGCGGCATCATGAGGGGCCTGCGCACTATTCCTGTGATGGAGGATTTTGCGCGGGATATGGAAGAGGTCTGCCCGAATACCCTGTTCTTAAACTACACCAACCCCATGGCCATCCTCACCGGCTACATGCAGAGATATACGAAGATACGCACCGTAGGCCTCTGCCATAGCGTTCAGGTCTGCACCGAAGGGCTCTTAAAGGGGCTCGGCATGGAGGATAAGCTGGAGGGTGCGACGGACTTCATCGCAGGTATCAATCATATGGCATGGCTTCTGGATGTGCGGGATAAGGATGGAAACGATCTGTATCCGGAAATCAGGAAACGCGCGCTGGAAAAGAACGCGACGGAAAAGCATAAGGACATGATCCGATACGAGTATATCCGTAACCTTGGCTATTACTGCACGGAATCCAGCGAGCACAATTCCGAGTATAATGCTTTCTACATCAAGAGCCGCTATCCGGAGCTGATCGACCGCTATAACATCCCTCTGGACGAGTATCCCAGACGCTGCGTCAAACAGATCGCGGACTGGGAGGAGGAAAAGAAAAATATCCTGAACGATGGCAAAGTGACCCATGAGCGGTCCCGCGAATATGCTTCCTACATCATGGAGGCTGTGGTGACCAACAAGCCTTATCAGATCGGCGGAAACGTGCTGAATACCGGCCTGATCGATAATCTGCCCTCTGACGCCTGCGTGGAGGTCCCCTGTCTGGTGAACGCCCACGGGATCAATCCCTGCCATGTGGGACGGCTTCCCGTGCAGCTTGCGGCCATGAACCAGACCAATATCAACGTGCAGCTTCTGACCATAGAAGCGGCGCGCACCAGGGACAGAAATCATATCTACCAGGCGGCCATGCTTGACCCTCATACTGCGGCCGAGCTGAGCGTGGACGATATCCGCAGCATGTGCGACGAGCTGATCGAGGCTCATGGAGAATACATGGCGATGTACCGCTGAGTTTTTGAGCCTCCGGATTTTTCTTGCAAAAACGCAGATAATGAGTTAGAGTAGAAATATGGAGACAAGCAGGGGCCAAAATATTTTGGCCCCAAATCTCATATATAAAGAAATATGGAGACAGAAACGGGAACTTAAAACAGACAGAAAGACATGAGGAAAACAAAAATATGAAATATTTTGGGACGGATGGCTTCCGCGGAAAGGCAAACGAGGCGCTGACAGCGGATCACGCATTTCAGATCGGAAAGTTTCTGGGATGGTACTTTACGGATGGCGCGCATAAAAATGCGAGATGTGTGATCGGAAAGGATACCAGACGTTCCAGCTATATGTTTGAATATGCGCTGGCAGCAGGTTTAAGCTGGGGCGGGACCGATGTGTATCTGCTTCATGTGACCACGACGCCCAGCGTATCCTATGTGACGAAAAGCGGGGATTTTGACTTTGGCATTATGATCACGGCAAGCCATAATCCCTATTATGACAATGGAATCAAGATCATTGACAAGGACGGCTTCAAAATGGAGGACTCTGTCCTGGAAAAGGTGGAGGAGTATCTGGACGGCAAAGTGGAGATCACGGCTGCCAGAAACGACCGGATCGGCAGGATCACGGATTTCATCCAGGGCAGGAATCAGTATATCAGCTATCTGACTTCCACGACGATCCATTCTTTCCGCGGCTACCGCGTGGGACTGGACTGCGCCAACGGCGCGGCCAGCAGCATCGCCAAGACGGTGTTTGAGATGCTGGGAGCGAGGACATACATGATCCATAATGAGCCGAACGGCCTGAACATCAATGTTGAATGCGGTTCGACCCACATTGAATCTCTGCAGCGCTTTGTCGTGGAGCAGGGATTGGATGTGGGTTTTGCCTTTGACGGAGATGCGGACAGATGCTTTGCCGTGGATGAAAAAGGAAACGTCCTGGACGGAGATCTGATCATGTACATCTGCGCAGTGCAGATGAAAGAGGAAGGCGCTCTTATCGACAATACGGTGGTGTCCACCGTCGCTTCCAACATGGGCGTTGAAAAGGCTCTGGAAAAAGAGGGTATCCGCATGGAACGCACTCCTGTCGGCGATAAATATGTATCTGCCAGAATGCAGGAGGGAGGGTACAGCATTGGTGGGGAGGAGTCAGGCCACATCATTTTTAACAAATACAGCACAACAGGGGATGGAATCCTCACTGCGATACGAGTGATGGAGATCATTGTGGAGAAAAAGACGATGCCTTCTTTCCTCACTGCGGGCGTAAAGCTGTTTCCTAAGGTGCAGATCAATAAACGGGTAAAGGATGCCGCCGCTGTGCTGGAACGGGAGGAAGTGAAGCAGGCGGTCCAGGATGCCGAAACGGAGCTGGCAGACACTGGACGGGTGCTCATCAGAAAGAGCGGAACGGAGCCGGTCATCCGCCTGATCGTAGAGGCGGATGAGAAAGAAAAATGCCGCAGGCTGGCTGAAAAGATCGCGACACAGATGGAAGAAGGCTGAAGAGCACGGACGGGGACGGTGATTAAAGGGGATGAAACGACTTTGGGGGCTGCGGGGCAGACTGATCATATTTCTGGTCATCCTGACGATGGCGCCGTTAATTCTTTTTACCATTATCTTTCAAAACAGGCTGATCGGGTTCATGCGGAAAACCTTGGCAGAGCAGATGGAGGCAGGTCTGGAGAGATCCAACAGGAGCCTGACGCGTGAATTGGATGGCCTTGCTTCTTTGCTGCATATCTTTTGTACGGATTCGGAGATTTTGCAGGTTCAGTGGAGCGGTCAGGAACTTTCAAAAGAAGACCGTGCCACGTTGGAGATGCAGTTCCGGCATGTGTGCGAGAGAGGACAGGGGCTTTTCGGTATGGCCGCCTGGATGGCTGACGGAGAGTGGGTGTATTACGACGCAGTCTATGGAACATCGTCGGACAGCCCATGGCTTGGTGACGGTCCCTATGGAACGAATGGCGCTGAGGCAGATGCAGCAGAGTGGGGAGCGGAACAGGCCGCGGAAGAGCCGTTTTACGGCCCGGTCGCCTCATTTCAGAATCCGGAGGGAGAAAAGCTGCACTATTTCGTTATCGGCATGTTCCTGTCTGCGGCTGAACCGATCCCGGAGGTTGAAGCAGTGCCGGCAGATAAAGCAGTGCCGGCAGATAAAGCGGTGCCGGCGGTCTTTGTCTATGTGGATGAACGCTACCTTCAGGAAATGATGGAAGGGATGGGCAGCGAAAGCTTTTTTCTGGAAAAAGATGGCGTGCTGATCAGCGCGCCTGACGCCTCATTGATTGGAAGTGACGCTGGGGACATCGATCAAAACCATGCCGTCCGCACTGCCCTCAATGAGCGGACGGGATGGACCATGATCGAACGGTATCCTCTGGAGGAATACCGGAAGAAGCTGTGGGAGCTGCGTGTTTTGTTCCTGGCAATGACATTTGCTGTCATCCTCTTGGTGGTCGGCTTTATTCTTTTTGTGACGCGGCCCCTGACCGTTTCTGTGGATAAGATCCTGGATGGGATGAAGCGTGTGGAAAACGGCGATTATTCTGTCCGTCTGACGAAAAACAGAGGAATGCCGACGGAAATGCAGGAGATCATGGAGGGCTTTAATTCCGTGACCGATCAGACGGAGCGGCTTTTCGTCCGGGTGAGGGAGGCTGCCGAGGAGCAGAAGAACGCGGAGATTTCCGCTCTGGAAGCGCAGATCGATCCCCATTTTCTTTATAATACGCTGGACACCATAAACTGGAAGGCGATCGCGAGAGAAGAATACGAGATCAGCGAGATGGTCGGGGATCTGGGGGATATCCTCCGATATGCCATCAAAGATGCTGGCGGGAACACCACATTGGGACGGGAAATCGCATGGCTGAAAAAATATGTCCGCCTCCAGCAGGAAAAACTGGGCTATGAGATTCAGATTTTCTGTGATATTTCTCCGGAGGCGGCAGGCTGCGGAATGCACAAGATGCTTCTGCAGCCTCTTGTGGAAAACAGCATCCGGCACGGGCTGGAGGCGAAGCTGCGGCAGCCGATCCTTGTGATCACGGGAGTTGTCAGCAAGGGCATGCTCCTTGTCACCATCGGGGACAACGGCAGAGGAATGGAGCCGGAAATGACGAGGACTTTGAACGACAAAGACTACCACAGGAGGAACCATTTCGGAATTGAAAACGTCAGGAAAAGACTGACGCTCTACTATGGGGAAGCAGCGGGGATTTCCTTTGAAAGCGAAAAGGGTCAGTATACCAGAGTAACTCTCAGGCTCCCTGTTATGGAAGGGGAAAATATTGAGGATAATTATTGTGGAAGACGAAGCGGCCATTCGGGAAGGGATGGAGGGGATCCTGAAGAAGCTGAGCCCTTCTTATGAGGTGATCGGAAAGGCGGCCGACGGACAGGAAGGGCTTGACTTGATCAGAAACCTGAAGCCGGACGTGATCCTTTTAGACATCCGGATGCCGGACATGGACGGTCTGGCCATGCTGAGTGAGCTGAGAAAGGAAGGGATTGCCTGTCAGGCGCTGATCCTGACCGCCTATTCAGATTTCAGCTATGCGAAAAAGGCGCTGGAGCTCGGCGTGCGGAGCTATCTGCTTAAACCTGTCCGTGTGGGAGAGCTGAGCCGTGCGATGGCTGCGGTGGAAGAAAAGCTTTCTCAGGATGAAAAAAGGGATGTCCTTTTGAACAGAGAGAGTATGGTGCGCGGCGCGATGACGGGAATCCTGATCCGGTCGGAGGAAACGATAAACGCGCTTGAAAAGAGCTATCAGATCGGAGAAAAAGAGACGTTGGGGCTTTTTGTGGTGTGGCTCGGCACGCATTTTGAAAAGAATAAGGGCATCACGGCCCGGATCCTCAACGAGGTGTCAGGCCATGCGGAGGGGTTTGACAGCGTGGTGACCAGCTTTGAAGAGCGTTTCCACTTTTCCATGCTTCTTTACCACATGAAGAAGGGAAAGGACTGGGAAGAATACTTTGCCTCTGTGGTGGTTCCCATGCTGGAGTCCAACACGGGAAATCAGGCCATCTGCGCCTGGATGGACTGCGGCGGCATTTTCGAGCTGGCAGAAGCCGGAAAACGGCTTTATAAAATCCTAGACTGGCATCTGACGCTGGGGCCCGGCGTGATGGTATCTGAGCGTTTGCTCCGCTCGGTGCAGGTCTATCCTCTGGGATATCCGCCGGAAATGAACGTGCGCCTCAAGCGCGCCGTGATCCGCAGGAGCGCGGACGATTTCGCTGACTGCATGAAGGAGCTGATGACAGCCTGCCAGAATGGATACCATGATCCCAAGGAGATCAAGGAAAATATCCTGATCTTCCTTTGGACGATCGTGAATACAGCCAGAGAGTATATGGCTCTGGAGGAAAGCGGCATGAAGCTGCAGAGCGTGCTTTCTGAAGTAATGAACGCCTTCACCTGGGAAAAGGTGGAGGACATCCTGCAGACTCTGTTCGTATTTGTCATCCGGGAAAAGAAGGACAGTCTCAGGAAACTGTCCCCCCTGATCCAAAAGGCGAAGCGGCTGATCCATGAATACTATGGAAGCCAGATCACCCTGGAGGAAGCGGCCAGACGGCTTTCTGTATCGCCAGAGTATCTGAGCCGTCAGTACAAAAAGGAGACAGGGATTTCCTTTTCAGAGGATCTGAGACGGCTGAAGGTGGAAAAGGTCAAGACGCTTCTTGTGGGAACCACCCTGAATCTGACCAAGATTGCCGCGATGACAGGCTTTTCTGATCCTAAATATATGAGCAAGGTCTTTCGGGAGGAAGTGGGAGTCCTGCCTGCCGAGTACAGGAAGATGAGTACCTGACAGGTACAAAAAATTCCCCTTTTCTTAAAAATTTACTCCTGACGGAAGAAAAATTTTTTTGTATGATTATGTCGAAAAAGGGAATTATGTATTTGGGAATCGGAGGAATTACAAAATGGAATCTGTAAAAATCTATTTGAAAACTCCGGAAGAAGCGGAGAATTTCGTTCAGACCATGAGACAGTTCGAAGGAGAATATGATCTGACACTGGGAAGTATTACCGTGGATGCGAAATCCATTCTTGGCGTCTTTGCCCTCGGCATCGGAAAAGAGTTTGAACTGATCTTCGTGAATCCGAGAGAAGAAGAGGCGGACGTGCTGAATGCAGTGAAGAATTACCGTGTCGCGGCCTAGTCCGCCGCGGCATCCCCCTCTAAATAATAATGGTGAAACGATTCCCTTCAGGGCGGAAGCTTTGAAGGGAATCGTTTTTGTGGGTATAGGATGAAAAAATTTCTGTATAACCGTTTGCTATGGAAAACCATTCGTGATAAATATTTGCTATTTTCCAAAAGGCGTTTTATACTAAATACTAAGTGAGAAGAGATGGATGGAAGGAAGTGAACAGATAAAATGACCGGCAACAGGGTAATAGATTTGATGATAGATTCCTTCGGGACGATCCTTGTACCGGGACTGACAATGACGCTGCCCCTGACAGTTATTTCCTTTGCCATTGGGCTTTTGATCGCTGTTGTCACCGCTCTGGTGCAGTTTGCGAATATAAATGGGTTAAAGCAGATCGCCCGCTTCTATGTCTGGGTGATCCGAGGGACGCCTCTGCTGGTGCAGCTTTTCGTAGTGTTCTACGGGCTGCCCAATGTGGGCATCCTCATCGACCCCTTTCCGTCAGCGGTGCTGGTGTTTTCCATCAACCAGGGCGCTTACTGCTCTGAAACCATACGGGCGGCTCTGGAATCGGTTCCTGCCGGCCAGATGGAAGCGGGTCAGTGCGTGGGAATGGGCTATCTGCAGATCATCCGCAGGATCATCCTTCCGCAGGCCATGCGCACCGCGTTCCCGCCCCTGTCCAATTCCCTCATCGGCCTGGTCAAGGATACCTCCCTTGCCGCCAATATCACGGTGGTGGAGATGTTCATGGCAACTCAGAGGATCGTGGCGCGTACCTTCGAGTCACTTGCCCTTTACATAGAAGTGGGGCTGATCTATCTGCTGTTCTGTACGGTACTGACGAAGCTGCAGAGCATCGGGGAGAAAAAGCTCAATTCCTATGGCGGGAAACGGAGGTGACGGGATGGAAAAGGACAAGATACTGGATGTAAATGGAATCCGCAAATCCTTCGGCAGCCTGGAAGTGTTAAAAGGCGTGGATCTGACGGTGAACCGCGGCGATGTGATCGCCATCGTGGGACCCAGCGGCTCCGGAAAAACGACGCTGCTGCGCTGCCTGAATTTCCTGGAGATCGCGGATGCAGGAACCATGACCTTTGACGGGCAGGTCTATCATTTCGGCCATGTGACCCGCAGGGAGATGGCCGGACTGCGTAGGCGCACGGGCTTTGTTTTTCAGAATTACAATCTGTTTGCCAACAAGACCGCCCTGCAGAATGTGACGGAGGGGCTGATCGTCGCCCGGAAGATCCCTAAGGAACAGGCGGTGCGGACGGGAAAGGAGGCCCTTGACAAGGTTGGGCTTTCCGACCGGTATGACTATTATCCGTCCCAGCTTTCCGGCGGCCAGCAGCAGCGCGTAGCGATCGCCCGTGCCATGGTAACGGACCCGGAGATCATCTTTTTTGATGAGCCCACCTCCGCCCTCGACCCGGAACTGACCGGAGAGGTGCTCGCTGTCATGCGCAGCCTGGCGGAAGAGGGGAGGACCATGCTGGTGGTCACCCATGAGATGGGTTTTGCCCGGAATGTTTCCAACCGGGTGATCTTTATGGAAAACGGAGTTGTGGTGGAAGAAGCCGCCTCTGCCGATTTCTTTGAGCATCCGAAAGAAGAACGCACGAAGGAGTTCCTGCGTCTGTTCCGTGAAAAAGAACCTTCCCGGACAGGAATGGAATGACCGATCATTTTGATTATAGAAAGAGGAGAACGAGTTATGAAAAGCAGAAAAAAGAAAGTGACAGCATTGTTTCTGGCAGCTTTGATGGCGGCAGTAAGCCTGTGCGCCTGCGGCCAGAGCGCAGAAGGAACGCAGACCGCACAGACAGCGGCAGAGAGTGAGGCGGCAGGCGAGATGGCTTCCGCGTCTGCAGAAGAAACTTCCGACGGAACTGACCTGCTGGATACGATCCAGGAAAGAGGAACGCTGATCGTCGGTACGGAAGGGACCTATACCCCCAACAGCTATCATGATGAAAGCGGCGAACTCGTCGGTTTCGATGTGGATGTGGCGAGAGGCATTGCGGAGTATCTCGGCGTGGACATCCAGTTCATGGAGGCGGAATGGGATTCCCTGTTCGCAGCCATGGATTCAGGCCGTGTGGATACGGTGATCAATGAAGTGGAATATTCGGATGAACGTGCGGAGAAGTATGATTTTTCAGAGCCTTATACTTATGTCCACGGTGCTCTGATGGTGGCGGAGTCCAATACAGATATTACCAGCTTTGATGATCTGGACGGCAAGCGCGCGGCACAGAATCTGACCAGCAGCTGGGGCCAGATGGCGGAAAGCTATGGCGCGGAGCTGGTGAGCGTGGATTCCGTGAGCCAATGCGTGGACCTGCTTACCTCCGGCCGCGTGGACGCTACCCTGAACGCGGAAACCGCTTTTGCCGCATATATGAAAGAACATCCGGACGCGCCGGTGAAGATCGTGGCGGAGACGGATTCCACCACGTCCTCCCTGGTTCCGATCCCGAAAGGAAATGAACGTTTCCTTGCGGCAGTGAATGACGCCCTGGATTCCATGCGCGAATCTGGGAAGCTCGCTGAACTAAGCGAGCAGTATTTTTGCACTGATGTGACGCAGAACGATTGACGGGGAGCAGGGATGGACGATGAACAATTTTGATTTCGACAGACCGGTTGACAGGCGCGGGACCAACTCCCTGAAGTGGGATGTAGAAGAAAATGAACTGCCCATGTGGGTGGCGGATATGGATTTCCAGACCGCCCCTGCGGTCAGGCAGGCGATTTTAAAGAGGGCGGAGCATGGCGTATTCGGTTATACTATCGTGCCGGATGCCTGGTATGAGGCATACAGGACATGGTGGAAGGCGCGCCATGATTTTGAGATAGAGAAGGATTGGCTGATCTTCTGCACTGGGGTGGTTCCGGCAATCTCCAGCATTGTCAGAAAGCTCACCACTCCGGCGGAAAAGGTGCTGATCCAGACCCCAGTTTATAATATTTTTTTCAATTCGATCCTGAACAACGGCAGGGTGGTGCTGGAAAGCCCGCTCGCCTATGAAAGCGGTGCTTATCAGATTGATTTTGACGACCTGGAGGAAAAGCTTGCTGATCCCCAGACCACGCTCATGATCCTGTGCAATCCTCACAACCCGGTTGGAAAGATATGGGATGTAAAGACGCTGGAGCGGATCGGCGAACTGTGCTGGAAACATCATGTATGCGTACTTTCCGATGAGATCCACTGCGATATCACCGCGCCTGGCTGCTCCTATGTCCCATTCGCTTCCGTCTCGCAAAAATGCCGGGAAAATAGCATCACCTGCATTGCGCCTACGAAAGCGTTTAACCTTGCAGGACTGCAGACGGCGGCGGTCGTCGTCCCTGATCCTGTCCTCAGGCACAAGGTATGGCGCGGCCTGAACACCGATGAGGTGGCGGAGCCGAACGCGTTTGCCATAGATGCAGCCGTTGCCGCCTTTACCGAAGGCGGCGAATGGCTGGATGCGCTGTGCGCCTATCTGTTTGAAAACAAGCGTCTCGTGGAGGAATATGTGGCAAAAGAGATTCCCAATGTGACGGCAGTGCCTTCGCAGGCTACTTATCTTTCCTGGCTGGATTGCACAGCCCTGTCCGCGCCTGCGGAAGCACTGGCGGCTTTCATCCGGGAAAAGACCGGTCTCTACCTTTCCTCCGGTGAACAGTACGGCGGCCAGGGCAAATGGTTCCTGCGCCTGAACGATGCCTGCTCCCGCTCGGTCCTGGAGGACGGCCTGCATCGACTGAAGGAAGGCATTGCGTTGTACCGGAAGGAAAAGGGCGTGTGACCAAAAAAGGTAAAATTTTTACTTCTCAAAGCCTCTTAAAGCCGACAGATGAAGAAATAAAATTGGGACTTGCGCAAACGCGCCGTTTCTTATAGAATATAGGTGTTGTTCACGGCAACGCTGAACATAGAGGGAGAGTTATCGAAGTGGTCGTAACGAGCCGCACTCGAAATGCGGTTGTCCGCAAGGGCACGTGGGTTCGAATCCCACACTCTCCGCTATCGAAAAATCCAGTAACCATGCGGGCTTCTGGGTTTTTCTTTTTTGGCCTGCTCCCAAAATCATCCGGTTTTAGGCTGTCCTTTCCTTACTTAACAGCTTTTAGCAAAGAGATAGTAGTGGACATTTCGATAGGAAAAGAGCTCGCTGCGCTTTACGAGGGTTTCCAAAACGCCGAGATCGACTTTCTCATTCGTCCATTTGCACTCCTCAAAAAGGGCAGTGTTTTTATCCTATTCGGCGAGGATATCATTATGAATACGCGCTTCTGCGGGGAGACAACAGGATCGCATATGTTTTTTTGCAGTTTGTTCCGAAAGAGGAAATTCGGTTTCCTGACCGGTATCTGCCGAATGATTACGAACAGAAAGAGAAGGGATACTCCGTCTACCTTTTCGATGATGGGAGAGGCGGAAAGGTTACGGATGCATTTTAGGAAAACATCTATCTATTCCCTTGAACTGTATATACAATAGCCTTATTGTAAGGCAAAACAACGAGGCCGCTGCATATGCAGCGGCTGTTGTCCTTTTTCATATAATCACAAGATCTCGCCCTTCGCAAACAGGTTATCCTTACCCATGCCGCAGACATAGGGATTGCTGTCATATTCATGGCAGAAATCCAGGAAGTCATTTTTTTGCTCAGGGTCTTTCATGATTTTTACCAGAATCTCATTGGGGATTGTTCTGGCAAAAGCCCCGGGACCTGCCAGTTTGATATTTTTGACGCCATTTTGCTGCAGAATATGTAAAAGTTCATCGGGCATAAAATGATAGGTTATACACCAGGGCGCTTCTCCTCTGTCATATGCCTGTTTTGCTTCTTCTACATCTCCCATAAACCCTGTGGCAAGAGCCTTTTCGCAGGCTTCCTTACTGAATTTGAACGAATCGGTCATTTTATCTTTGTTTTCAAGACACCATTGTATCCACCTATCGCTGCTGTTCTTATCCAGAATGAATTGATGTTTCTGCAGTGGATTTGCCAGATAGGGTAATGCCCCTAATCTGCTTGACACGCTGATCATGATTCTCTTGCGGGCAATTCTTACCAGATTCCTTATGACTTCTTCCTGTTTTGGATATGTATAAGAAATCGGAGCATCAAATGACAGAACCAGATCAAAGGATCGATCGACATAATCTGACAAATCTTCCAATGCGCCTTTGATAAATGCTATTTTTTCAAGAACCCCTTCCGCTTCCGCAAGCTTTCTGGCCTTGTCGATCATCGGCTGAGATATATCAAAATGCGTCACATGAATACCCATTTTAGCCAACAAAATAGAAAACCGGCCGCTTCCTGCGCCGCCATCAAAGGCGGTGCTGATACCATCCAGATTCTGGAGAAGTTCTTTTTCGATATGCGCCTTTTGAACGATGTCATCAATAAATGACTGTTCCCGCTGTGCTTCCAGCTCGCCCTTATCCGGTAAGTTCCACATTCTTTCTGAGATTTTTCTGCTATAGTCCATATCCATCCTCCTTGAGCAGGTATTGACTGTGGTGTTAATGTAACAAAAAAACCACAAATAATGCCAGCGCTGACATTATTTGTGGCGTCACTCAAAATGTACATCACACACAAATCTAAGATAATTGTATCGAAAATGGGCTTTTTGTCAAGGGAAAATCCATTTTTCAGATTGCCCTCTCACTTTCGTCACGCGACGAAAAAAGATTGTACATTCAGAACAAAATATTATATAATTTGTATGAATGTGTTCGGATTTTGGTTTCATGCTGCAAAGTGTGTGGAATGATTTGAGGCTGCGGTCCGGGTGTATTGGAAACGGATAAAGGTGAGGCAGAACGGAAGGTTCGTTCCATTCCTCAGGAAGAAATGCCGCCTGCGGCGGCAGAAGGAGAGGAAATCATGAAAAGAATAGGTATGCTGACCAGCGGTGGGGATTGTCAGGCGCTGAACGCGGCGATGAGGGGTGTTGCAAAGACGTTGTTCAATGCCAGCGAGGATGTAGAGATCTATGGCTTCCTGGATGGATATAAAGGTTTGATCTATGGAAAGTTCCGTATGCTTTCCGCGTCTGATTTTTCAGGAATTCTGACAAAAGGAGGAACAATCCTGGGAAGCAGCAGGATGCCGTTCAAACAGATGCGTGATCCGGATGAAAACGGATTGAACAAGGTCGAGGCGATGAAGCAGAATTATTATAAGCTGCAGCTTGACTGTCTGGTGATCCTCGGCGGAAACGGAACGCATAAAACGGCGAATCTGCTGAAGGAGGAAGGACTGAACGTGATCACGCTTCCCAAGACCATTGATAACGATCTCTGGGGAACGGATATGACTTTTGGCTTCCAAAGCGCGGTGGACATCGCGACGACAGCGATCGACAATATCCATACCACGGCGGCATCCCATGGCAGGGTGTTTATTGTAGAGGTGATGGGACACAAGGTGGGTTTCCTGACGCTGAACGCCGGTATGGCGGGTGGAGCGGACATCATCCTGATCCCGGAGATCCCGTATGATATTGACAAGGTGATCGAAGCGATCCGGAAGCGTCATGACCGCGGCAGCCGATTTACCATCCTGGCGGTGGCGGAAGGCGCGATTTCCACAGAGGATGCGAAGCTGTCCAAAAAGGAATACAAGAAAAAGCTGGAAAATTATATCTATCCTTCCGTCTCCTACGAGATCGCAGATCAGATTCAGCAGAAGAGCGGCCTGGAGGTACGTGTCACTGTGCCGGGCCATACCCAGAGGGGCGGGTCTCCCTGCCCTTACGACAGAGTTTTTGCCAGCCGTCTTGGCTCTGAGGCGGGCAGTCTGATCCTGAAGGGCGAGTATGGCTTCATGGTCGGCTACAAGAACCGAGAGATCGTGAAGGTGCCGCTGGAGGATGTGGCAGGAAAGCTGAAAATGGTGGACCCCAACTCTTCTATTGTAAAGGAAGCTAAAATGCTGGGGATCAGCTTCGGCGATTAAGGCCGGGGACCGGTCAGAACGGGAGAAAACATGTCTTATACAGCTCTTTACCGTAAATTTCGCCCGGAACGTTTTGAGGACGTGAAAGGGCAGGACCACATTGTTACGACACTCAAGAACCAGATAGAGGCGGAAAGGATCGGACATGCCTATCTGTTCTGCGGAACAAGAGGAACCGGAAAGACAACCATCGCGAAAATTTTTGCGAAAGCCGTCAACTGTGAGCATCCTGTGGACGGCTCTCCCTGCGGAGAGTGCCGAAGCTGCCGGACCATCGCTGCGGGAGCCAGCATGAACGTGATCGAGATCGATGCGGCTTCCAATAACGGTGTGGACAACATCCGGGAGATCGTGGATGAGGTGTCCTATTCCCCCGCGGAGGGGAAATATAAGGTTTATATCATCGATGAAGTTCATATGCTCTCCATAGGAGCCTTTAATGCGCTCCTGAAAACCCTGGAGGAGCCGCCGTCCTACGTGATATTCATTCTGGCGACCACGGAGGTGCACAAGATACCAGTAACCATCCTGTCCCGCTGTCAGCGGTATGATTTCAAACGGATCTCCATTGAGACCATCGCGGACCGGATGCGGGAACTGATGGATCAGGAAGGGCAGCAGGTGGAAGAAAAGGCGCTCCGCTATATTGCCAGGGCGGCGGACGGTTCCATGAGAGATGCCCTGAGCCTGCTGGATCAGTGCATCGCTTTCCATTATGGGAAAAAGCTCACCTATGATGACGCTCTGGATGTGCTCGGAGCAGTGGATACGGATGTGTTCAGCCGGCTGCTTCGCGCGGTGCTGGCACGGAATGTGACGGACTGCATCAAACTCCTGGAGGAAGTGGTGATGCAGGGACGTGAGCTCGGCCAGTTTATTTCGGATTTCACCTGGTATCTGAGAAATCTCCTTCTCATCAAAACCTCCGACGGGGAAGGGATGGAGGACGTGATCGATATGTCAAGCGACAATCTGGCCAGGCTTTCCGAAGAAGCGGGTATGGTTGATGTGGATGCCATCATCCGTTACATCAGGGAGCTGTCAGAATTGGCCGGAAGGCTTCGATACGCGACTCAGAAGCGGATTCAGATAGAGATCGCCCTGATCCGGCTCTGCCGGCCCCAGATGGAATCTGATCCGGAATCCCTGCTTGATCGGATCCGCGCGCTGGAACAGCGCGTGGAAGAGGGAATTGTTATGCAGCCCTTTCCGCCATCTTCTGGCAGCCCGGCGGGGGCGTCGGGAGGCGCAGCACAGTCTGCGGCCATCCGGAAGCGTCCCGAGCTTCCCAAAGCGATTCCGGAGGATGTGAAAAAAATCGTGGAGAACTGGCCGGGTCTGGTGGGCCAGACCGCCATGCCCATGAAGCTTTATCTGAAAAAAGCCAGGCTCAGCCTGGGCGGGGACAACCGCCTCATGATCGTCCTGGAGGACGGTCTCGCATCAGATTATTTTCTGAAACAGGAGGAAAACCGGGAAGAACTGGAAAAGCTGCTTTCCGAATTTGTCCAGAAGACTGTTGAGGTCGATTTTCAGGTCAGCAGAGGCGACAGGGATTTTGAGGAAAATCATGTGGATCTGACCAGGATCATTCATATGAATATTGAAGAAGAATCATTTTAGACAGAAGGAGCGTGCGGCATCAGCCATAGACGCCCCGGAATGGAGGAAAAATGGCAAAAAGAGGTGGATTTCCAGGAGGCGGAATGCCCGGAAGCATGAATAATCTGATGAAACAGGCGCAGAGAATGCAGCGTCAGATGGAAGAAAACCAGAAAGAGCTGGAGACAAAGGAGTTTACGGCGAAGGCGGGCGGCGGCGCCGTGGAAGTTACTGTCACCGGAAAGAAAGAGATCGTGAAGGTGAAACTGACCGAAGAGGTGGTTGACCCGGAGGATATTGAGATGCTGGAGGATCTGATCGTTGCCGCAACGAATGAAGCGCTGCGTCAGGCAGATGAAGCCAATGCGGAGATGATGAACAAGATGACCGGCGGCCTGGGCGGAGGTTTTCCGTTCTGATGGACCTTTACAGCGGATATATCAACCAACTGATCGAAGAGCTGGCCGCCCTTCCTGGAATCGGGAATAAATCTGCCCAGCGGCTTGCTTTTCACATCATTAACATGCCCAAGGCCAGGGTGGAGAAACTGGCGCGTTCCATGACGGATGCAAAGGAACACGTGCGCTACTGTGAGGAATGCTTTACCCTGACGGATTCTGAAAAATGCCCGATCTGCTCTGATGAGCGGCGGGATCATTCCACGATCATGGTGGTGGAAAACACAAGGGATCTGGCTGCATATGAAAAAACGGGAAAATATGAAGGCGTCTATCATGTCCTGCACGGCGCCATTTCTCCTATGCTAGGCATCGGTCCGAATGACATCCGGCTCAAAGAGCTGATGCACCGTCTGAAGGGAGACGTGAAGGAAGTGATCATTGCCACTAATTCCAGCCTGGAAGGCGAGACGACCGCCATGTACATCGGGAAGCTGATCAAGCCCACCGGGATCAAAGTGACGAGGATCGCGAGCGGCGTCCCTGTCGGCGGAGATTTGGAATATATCGATGAAGTTACTCTTCTGCGTGCGCTGGAGGGCAGGACGGAAATGTAGGACGAAAAACGCGGGCGGCTGACAAAAAGCAGCCGCAAAGAATCTGTGAAACGCGCTCATCCCAAGTGCGAAAAAAGGGAGACAGATAAAAAGGAGGGCTTTTAAAAATGCGGAAAGAAAAATTCGGAGTGTCAAAAGATGGAAAAGAGGTTTTTCTCTATACTCTGGAAAACAGCCGGGGAATGCAGGCGGTGGTGTCAAACTTAGGCGCTATCCTTGTGCGTCTCATCGTGCCGGACGCGGAAGGAAAATGTACAGATGTGGTGATGGGTTATGACACATTAGAGGAATATTATGAAAAGGATGGCTTTCTTGGAGCTGTAGTCGCACCCAACGCTAACCGGATCGCAAACGCCTGTTTTTCTATTGACGGCGTGGAATATTACCTCGATGCGAACGATGGCCCAAACAATCTCCACAGCCACAAGGAGCTGGGAGGCCATAAAAGGGTCTGGGACGTTGCCGAAGGGGAAAGCAGCATCACTTTTTCCCTTGAGATGGCGGACGGAGAGCTGGGCTTTCCCGGAAACAGAGAGCTGAAGATCACGTATACTCTGACCGAAGAAAACGAGCTGAAGCTGGAATATGCCGGAACCAGCGATAAAAAGACGATCCTGAACATGACAAATCACTCTTATTTCAATCTGGACGGACATGATGCGGGAGATATCTCAGATCATGTAGTAACCCTGTATGCGGATTCCTTTACGGAAATCCTGCCAGGAGCCATTCCTACCGGGAAAATACTTCCCGTAAAAGGAACGCCCATGGATTTTGGAACCCCGAAAAGGATTGGAGAGGAGATCGACAGCGAATGGGAACAGCTTACCATGGTGGGTGGTTACGATCATAACTGGTGTCTGAATGATTTTGATGGCAGCGTTCGTCTTGTGGCCTGCGCCAAGAATCCTTCCGGCAGTAGGACGATGAAGGTTTATACGGATCTTCCAGGCGTGCAGTTCTATACGGCAAATAGCCTGACCGAGCGCACCGGAAAGGGCGGCGCGAATTACGGGCATAGAGGCGCGTTCTGTCTGGAAACCCAGTATTATCCTGATACGCCAAATGAGCCTGATTTCCCTTCCTCCGTTTTCGGACCTGACAGGACATATCATACCACGACCATTTTCCGGTTTGAATAAACCCCGAACGACATAAAAGCCCGATGTGGAATCTTCCATATCGGGCTTTTATGTCGTTACGTTTCTTTTTTGGTCGAAGAAAAAAGAGCATCCGACGCAGGTTGTGATAAAATGTGCGCGCTGCATCTGCTATATTGAAAGAAAAAAAGGCGGTGGCGGCATGCAGATTCCTAAAAACGTGATACAGACGGGCGAAACGGACTCCTGTCATAAAATTTACATGGAAGATTATGTACATACCTTTCTCACCCAGTACCGGGAAAATGAATCGGATTTCTGCCTTTACGGGAAAATAGAGCAGGAGGGGGAAATTACATATTATTTTATCTATGGAGCAGCAAAAGAGGAAGCAGGCTGGGAGATTATGGAGAGCAGGTATTTCGCCCTTCAAAAAAGGATCGGTGAAGTGACCTTTGATGAAAAAGAGGCATGGGCATTTTTTGAAGATGGTTATTCCGTGCCGCTGGACAGTTATTTTATTTTTTATGAGCAAAATGAGGACATGCAGTCCTATCTGATCGCCATGCATCAGAATCAGCCCGGCGAAAAAACAGTGGAAGTGCGTCCGAGGGCGGCAGGAAAGAAGGTAGAACAGCCGGCAGGACAGATGACAGGATGGGCTGCGGGACAGGCATCGGTGGAGGCGGCTTCCCCTGGCGCTGGGGAAAACCGCCGGCCTTCTTCAGGAATTCTGCCTGAACCGCGCAGGATCAGGCGGCGTCCTGCCGTATATGATCTGAAAAAAGAGTCTGTGAATGACGGAAAACAGGAAAATGCCAGACAGGAACGGCCAGAGGAAGAAAAAGTGCTTCATGCCGCGCAGACAGGCCGCAGAGGAGTGGAGAAGTCCAGAACATCAGAAAAGTATAGGGCATCAGAAAGGGGCAGAACGTCAGAAAGGATCAGAGCGGCCGAAAGGGCAGCGTCCGGAAGGCGGAAGGCATTTCCTGTTAAGGTGGCGGCCCTTGCCGTCCTGCTCGGCCTCTGTGCGTATGCAGTGACTTCCGTAAACGGATATCAGGACGTGGAGAAGGCCGGAAATTTCTTTGCTCAGGCGATGGCTGAAATGAAAGGGGACAATACAGAACAGCAGGCTCCGTCTGAAGCTCCCGGAGACGGAGGGCTTGTGGTGGAAGAAACCCGGTTTGCCGCGCAGACTGAAAGCGCGGGAGCAGAAGCCGCGGGAGCAGAAGTTTCAGGAGAAGAATCTGCAGGAGAAGAAGCCGCTGTGCCGGAGGACAGCCTTCAGGAGGAAACCCTTCCGGTCATTTCTTCAGCAGTTTCACAGACGGAGGGAAATGCAGCGGAAGAAGCGCCTTCTTTGCAGCCGTCAGCCGAGCCCCTTCCATCTCAGCCGACTGATGAAACGCTCTCATCCCAGCCGTCAGATGAGGCGCTTCCGCCAGAATCGGCAGAAGCTGACGCTCAGGCTGATACCAAAACGGTGAGCTATACGGTACAGCGGGGCGACAGTCTTGCAGCAATCTGCAGACGCCAGTATGGAAATGCGGATAGGGTAAATGAGATTGCAGCATTGAATCAGATCAGCGACCCGAACCATCTCATACCGGGGCAGAAAATCCTTCTTCCGGAATAAAGAAAGCTGTCATTTTTGCCGCAGTGGAAAAATGGAGTGGTCGCCAAATACGGAAGTTTGTGATATACTATCGTAGATATCTTTTTGGGACATTCAATGACGGCGGAAAACACAAGAAGGGAAATCCATGATCAATGTACGGACTTATCTGCAGAAAAAAGCGGAACGGAAAGCCGGTGAAGCTGAAGCGCGTGATTTTGGCGCGCTGATTCAGAAACACCGGCTGGCTGTGTTTGCCAGAGTGCTGTTCATCATTCTTTTCTTTGCGGTTCTAGGCTCGCTGGTTTACGTGCAGTTGAAGAATCAGGTATATACGAGTTATGTGATCCTTTCCTCCATTTCCCGGCGGCAGTATGACGGTTCCGTCTGCCTTAGTTATGGAAACGGTTTCCTTTCCTACAGCGGAGACGGCATCAGCTATACGGATGCGAAAGGAAATGCGGTATGGAATCAGGCCTATGAGATGCAGGAACCCATGGTCCGGATCGCCGGGAGCAGGGTGGCGGCTGCAGATTACAATGGACATATCATATACAGTATCAGTCAGGACGGAACCTATATAGAGATCGATACCAATCTACCCATCCGGGAAATCGCTGTATCTGAAAGCGGAACAGTAGCGGCTGTGCTGGAGGATACCAATATCACCTGGATTTATCTCTACAGCTCACTGGGAGAGACGATCGCCTATATCAGGACGACCATGCAGAACAGCGGGTATCCTTCCGCTCTGGCGCTGTCTCCTGACGGCGCCCTGCTGGCAGTCTCCTATCTCACCGTGGATAATGGCGCCCCAAAAAGCAGCGTTGCCTTTTACAATTTCAGTTCTGTGGGGCAGAATTATGTGGACAATTTCGTCAGCGGTTCTGATTACGCTGACGCGGTCATTCCGTTTCTTGCCTTCTTGAATGACGATACCTCATTTGCCGTCGCAGACAACAGGCTTGTCATCTACAGCGGCGGACAGAGACCCAAAAGTGCGGCGGATGTTCTGCTAAATGAAGAAATACAGAGCGTTTTTTATGATAACAGCCATATCGGCCTTGTTTTTCTGGATACGACAGGACAGGGAAAATACCGGCTGGATATCTATAATACCTCGGGGATGGTTGAAACCTCCCTGTTCTTTGATATGGATTATAAGGATATTATTATCCGGAATGATAATATTGTAATTTATAATGAAACGCAGTGCCTTCTTGCCAATATGAACGGTGTGGAGCGGTTTAATGGTGATTTTGAAACGCCTTATCTTCTGTTTTCTCCTCTCCGCGGGAATCGGTATCTCGCCGTTTCTCAAGAAAGCATTGATACGATTGAAATGAAATAAGAGAGGATTTACCAATGAATATCAACCTCCTGCTTCCGGCGCTTCTGCTTATGGCTCTCTGGCGCGCCTGGAGAGGTTTTAAAAACGGACTTGTGAATGAAGTCAACCGCTTGATCTCGCTGATCGCCGTCCTGTTTGTTCTGGCTCTGGTGCTGATGGCTGTCGCAAGTTTTCGGAAGGATGAGACGAAAAACGGCATAATAGCAGTCGTCCTGCTTCTGATCACCGGGATCATTCTTCATCTGTTTGGAATCATCATGAAATCTCTCAAAGCGATCGCGAAGCTTCCGCTGCTCAGCATTCTGAACAGCCTGCTCGGCCTGGCGGCGGGAATCGCGGAAGTGGTCGTCGGGTTGTGGACCTTGTACTGTATCATCCTTACGTTTCCCACCGGCCAATTTGGCGCGCAGATCATGGCATGGACACAGGAAAGCGAATGGCTGACAAAGCTTTATGATGCAAACCTCATTTCACAGTGGTTTCATTCTGTTTTTGATTAGCCGTTATAAGAAAAATTTTTAACAGAAAATTTTTAGCGTTGAAAGCGCTGTTGCTTTATGGGATTTTTGCTGACACATGCAAAGAGAACCGTTGCATTTCCGAAAAATACAAGATATAGTTTGGAAAACACAAAATGTAGTATGTGTCAAAGAATCTGAAAAAAAGAGGAAAAGAAGCTGCAAAAAATAGTTGACATATGGAGAAAACTGGTGTTATACTAAAGCTCCACCGCGAGATGGTGGCTTCTTTTTATTAAATTTTTACAAAAATAAAAAGATGAAAAAAGTGCTTGACTTAGTGAATGCCATGTGATAAGATATCACCTGTTGCGGCTGAGGAAAGCGCCCAAGCCTGAAAGGACTGGCGGCAGGAAAGCTGCAGGGCTCCTGAAAGGAAAGCTTCTCATAAGGAGCAGCCCTGAGAAACCAGGGCAAAAAGTACCTTGACAAATAAACAGTAATGCAACCCT
>DWYY01000171.1 GCA_019118445.1 Candidatus Eisenbergiella merdipullorum
TCGCTCATCTTGGTATGGCAGTGCAGCTCCACCCGCTTGCGCAGACTGTGGTCCTGGCGGCTGTGGGTGAAATCGCTGATCTTTTTCAGACCCACCAATGAGCCGATGGTCAGTTCTCCGTCAAACCGGTCGATCATGGTAATGCCCTTGAGTTTCACAAAGGCGCCCGGCTTAATTCCCTCACAGAGCTCCGCAACCTGATCGTTTTTGGCAAACATTTTGATGGTAAAGGTATCCGTATAGTCCGTCACGTCAAAGATCAGGATGGTACGCTCGTTCTTGATCTCCCGCTTGTCCAGCTTCAGGATACGGCCGCGCACCGTCACCTCGCCCATCTCTCCCACGATCTCTTCCATGGGAATGGCTTCGTCCTCAAAATCTCTGCCGTAGATCACATCCGGATTGTCAGACCGCTTCGGAGAACGGTGAAAATCGTCGTCCGATCCGCCCTTTCTTCTGGAGAAGCCGCCCTTTGCCGCATCCTGTGCCTTTCCGGCAAGGTAAGCCTCATACGCGGTATCCGCCTGCGGGCTGACCGGCACGCCGGATGGACCCGCAGACACCCCTTCGGATCCGGCCCGTCCTGCCTGACCGGCTTCCACCGCTGGCCCTGCGCCTTTTTTGTTCCCCGGAAACGGGTGGACATTGGAAGAGCCGCCTGCGTTCTGGGCAGCCGCCTCACCTGAAGAAAGCCGTCGCCCGCCGTCTCCCCGGTAACGGGACGCGATCTCCTCCACCCGGCGGGACAGGAGCATCTCATCTTCTTCGCGGAACCGTCCCGATTTCGCTTCCTTATATTCAAAAAACACGATCACCGGCAGGCCGCAGCGTTCTCCGAAGATCTTCTCCAAGATCCTGCCCAGCTCATCGCTTTTGGAACGGGCCAGGACCGTATCCTCGATCAGAAGATGCATCCTGTCCTCCTCGGGAAAACTGATCTCCGCATTTTTGAACATGCTGTATAACAGATGGCTGTACTGGGACAGCTCCAGCAGGATGCTTTCCCGGTAGACCTCCAGCAGCGCCTTACGGCTGTACTGCGAAGAAAGATGAAATCTCTCATAAAGCCGGACCGTGATGTTCATGCCGCCGAAAAGCTGCCTTTTGATCTCCTTTTCCACGGCGTACACATCCTCCTTCAGGATCAGGCGATCGCTTCCAAAATAAACGCGCACGAAGTCCTTCGCCCGTGTGGCGGTCACCCGCTCCACCTGCGTCTGTGCGAACAGATCCTTTCTTTTTCCTTCCAGCTTCAGGCTCGGAAATACATCAAAAAAAGCCTTTGCCATCTCTGCCTCCGTTCCTCAATCATTCCAATGAAGAAGCTCCTCCCTAAGCACGCCAAGGAGCTCGCTTTCCGGCACCTTCCGGATGATCTCGCCCTTTTTGATCAGGAGTCCTTCTCCCACGCCGCCCGCGATTCCGATATCCGCTTCTCTGGCTTCGCCGGGGCCGTTCACCGCGCATCCCATGACCGCTACCTTTATGCCGTCGAGCGGGATGTCCGCCACCATCTTTTCTACCTGGTTGGCCAGGCCGATCAGGTCTATCTTCGTCCTGCCGCAGGTGGGACAACTCACCACCTCGATGCCGCCCTTTTTGAGCCCCAGCGTTTTCAGGATCAGCTTCGCCGTGCGCACCTCCTCCACAGGGTCGCCGGTGAGGGACACCCGGATGGTATCCCCGATCCCTTCGTACAAAATGATCCCCAGACCCACAGATGACTTGATGTTGCCGCTCCAGAGCGTCCCGGATTCGGTGATGCCAACATGCAGGGGATACGCCGTCCGCTCCGCCAGGATCTCATGCGCCTTCACGCACATGAGCACATCGGAAGACTTGATGCTGATCACCAGGTTGTCATAGCCCATATCCTCGATCATCTTCACCTTGTCCAGGGCGCTCTCCACAATGCCCTCAGCCGTGACTCCGCCGTATTTTTCCAGGATATCCTTTTCCAGAGATCCGCTGTTGACGCCGACACGGATGGGGACATTCCGTTCCTTTGCCGCCTTCACCACAGCAGCCACCTTGTCCGGGGAACCGATATTGCCCGGATTGATGCGGATCTTGTCCGCACCGTTCTCTATCGCCGCGATCGCCATTCTGTGATCAAAATGGATATCCGCCACAAGCGGGATGTGGATCCTTTTTTTGATCTCTCCGATGGCCTGCGCCGCCTCCTGATCTGGCACTGTACACCGGATGATATCGCAGCCCGCCTCCTCCAGCCGCAGGATCTGCTCCACCGTTCCTTCCACATCCTCCGTCCGCGTATTCGTCATGGACTGGATCAAAATGGGGCTTCCGCCGCCGATCACGCGGTCCCCGATCCGGATCTTCTTCGTATGGTCTCTGTACATGTTCCTTCCCCTTCCCGCCGCCGAGACGGCATTTGATTGGTGAAGAATGGCGGCAGCCATCCTTGAAAAATGAGCGGAGCCCAAAAGCAGCTCCGCTCTATGTATGTTGTCTCTATTTTGGGAAATTCTGTCAAACAAATGCTGTCGTATTTTTGTCTTATTTTTTCTGAAGGAAATCCGGAATCTTCAGCGTCTTCTCTTCTACGTTGCTTCTCAGATTTCCGGGCCTGCGGATTCCGGTCAGTCCCTGGCCCTGCTGGGGCTGGGCTGCAGGATGGGGCTGCTGAGCAGGACGGGACTGGGATGATGCCGTCCCGGCCGCAGGATTGTATGTTCTCGCCGCGTTCGGCTGAACCTGCTTCACGCCGCCCATCTGGGGCTTCACGCTGAAGGAAGAACCGATCCTGCCCGTCTGCGGCTGGGTCAGGGCCTTGTCCTCCAGGCCGGTCGCGATCACCGTGATCGTACAGGTATCCGGCGTGGTATCATCATACATCGCGCCAAAGATGATATTCACGTCATCTCCGGTAAGCTGCTGTACATAGCTTGCAGCATCGTCCGCATCGTACATGGAAATATCTCCGCTGACGTTGATGATCACATCCGTCGCTCCCGCGATCGTAGTCTCCAGAAGCGGGCTCTCCACAGCCATCTTGACCGCCTCGGACGCTTTGTCGTCGCCCTTGCCGTGGCCGATGCCGATGTGGGCGATCCCCTTGTCCTTCATGACCGTCTGCACATCCGCGAAGTCCAGGTTGATGACGGCAGGCACATTGATCAGGTCCGTGATCCCCTGCACGCCCTGCTGCAGGACTTCGTCCGCCTTCTTCAGTGCCTCCGGCATGGTCGTCCTGCGATCTACTATTTCAAGTATCTTGTCATTCGGTATAACGATCAGCGTGTCCACATTGTTCTTCAGCCGTTCGATTCCCGCCAGCGCGTTGGTCATGCGGGTCCTTGCCTCAAAACGGAAAGGCTTCGTCACGACTCCGACTGTCAGGATCCCCATATCCTTCGCGATCCCGGCGATCACGGGCGCGGCTCCCGTTCCGGTCCCGCCGCCCATGCCGCAGGTCACGAACACCATGTCCGCTCCAGACAGCGCATTCGTGATCTCATCCGTGCTCTCTTCCGCTGCTTTCTGGCCCACCTCCGGCTTCGCCCCGGCGCCAAGCCCCTTCGTCAGCTTCTCACCGATCTGCAGAAGCTTGGGAGCCTTACACAGCTGAAGGGCCTGCCTGTCCGTATTAACTCCGATAAATTCCACACCGTCGATCTTCTCATCGATCATTCTATTCACAGCATTATTGCCCGCTCCGCCAACGCCGATCACAATGATCCTTGCGGAAGACTCAGCATCGTTTGACTTGATTTCCAGCAAAGGTATATCCTCCTTCTGATATTCAAATAAACTTCACAATTCTTATCATATAATTATTTTGCGGATAAAGCAACCTCTTTTTTTCAGTTTTGATCGTCCAGTTCAAAGGAAACATTTTCCCCGCTTCCGGAATAATTTTCCAGCCGGAACACGCCCTTTTTCCCTTCCGCGCTGGGCAGAAGCTGCTGCAGCCTGGCCACCTTTTCCTCCACGTTGCCGCTGTTTCCCAGTTTTGCCCTGACCTGTCCGAAATACAGGGTCATTTCCCCGGCATTGTCAAAATATATCTTGTCCGCGCTGAGCCCGTATTTAGAAAGGATCTGCGTGATGGAGAGGATTTCCCGGAAAACATTCTGGTTTTCCACGGGAAGCGGCTCATACAGGACCACCTGGCTGAAGTCGATCCCCGTAATTTCCGGGATCCCTTCCGTTTTGGTCTCGGAAACCTCCACTACAATGCCGTCCCTGTCAAAATACATATACCGGTCCAGGTATTTTACGTAACCTGCCACAGACTTTTCGTATACGATGATCCGTATTGTATCAGGCGCCAGCACCTCCACGTCCATAGTCTCGATGAAAGGAATCCCCTCCATGCCCCGGTCGCGGTATTTTAGGGACAGAAAGAGTGAATTATCCCCGAACCGCCCTCCGGTCACCATCTGTATGATCTCATCACTTGTGTAGTGTAGATTTCCTTCCACATATATATGATTCACATGGAAGTATTTCAGGATGAACAAAAAAGCGGCAGTCAGGACTGCGGCGGTCCCGAGGAGCATCGACAGGGCGAGGATCCCCCTTCTGCCGCGCCTTCTCTCCAGGCTTTCCAGCCCGCCGCGCCTTTTGGCGGATGCGCGCCCGACTGACAGTTCACGGTGTCCGCCGTAAACGACCCGGAATCGTCCTCTTCCCGATACCGCAGGCAGCACGCCTGTCCCTGCCCTCAATTTCTTTTTTGCCGTTTTTCTGTCCATACCTGTTTATCCTTCTCTTCGATCCGTCTATCCGTCCTGCACGCATGCTCCCAACAACCGCAGATCCCGGCAGATGTCTTCATAACCCCTGTCCACATAGAAGCGGTTTTCCACGATGGTCTCCCCGTCCGCGCACAGGCCTGCGATCACAAGGGCTGCCCCGCCTCTCAGTTCGGCCGCCCTGACATGTTTTCCTTTCAGTCTTCTCGCTCCGGGGACTCTTGCCGTATTTTTTTTAACCTCGATCCCAGCTCCCATCCGGTTCAGCTCCTCCACCACGCCGAAGCGCCCGTTGAAGACTGTTTCCTTCATACTGCTCTCCCCTTCCGCCTGCGCCATCGCCACTAGGAGCGGGGACTGAAGGTCTGTGGGAAAAGCGGGGTAGCTGCCCGTCTCCACCCTGCCGGGCGTAAGGAGCGTCCCTGTCCGCTTTATCCAAAGGGCGTCTTTGCTCCGCTTCAGCCCTGCCCCCATCCTGAGCGCCGTCTGTTCCAGAGCCTCATTTTCTCCCTCCGGAGCTCCCCGCAAAAGCGCCTCCCCGCCCGCGGCAAGGCAGGCGCAAAGATAGGTTCCCGCCACGATACGGTCCGCAGGGATCGTGTAGGCGCAGGGATGCAGTTTTTTCTGCCCGCAGATCAGGAGCCTGCCCGGTCCTTTTTTGGTGATCGAAGCCCCGCATGCAGTCAGAAAATCGCACAGCCAGCCAATCTCCGGCTCCTGTGCACAGTTTTCCAGACAGGTTACGCCATCCGCCGCCACGGCCGCCATGATCACGTTTTCCGTGGCTCCCACGCTGGGATAATCCAGCCGCACCAGCGTCCCGCGCAGGCCGCAGGAGACTGCCGACAGCCTGTCACCTTCGTCCCGGCAGGCCGCTCCCATCCGGGAGAGCGCCTTGATGTGCAGATCGATCGGCCGGTCTCCGATCACACAGCCTCCCGGATGACTTAAAGATACCTCGCCGATCCTGCCCAGAAGGGGCCCCATCAGCATGACGGAGGACCGCATCCTTGTCACATATTTTTCCGGCAGGCGGCTGTCCGTCAGCGCTCCGGCGTCGATCCTGATCTCCCTTCCCCGCCTTTCGATCCGGCATCCGATGCTCGTTAAGATCCGGCACATGTATTCCACATCCGTTATGCAGGGACAGTTCCTAAGTACACACATTCCCGGCACCAGAAGAGCGGCTGCCATAATCGGCAGAGCCGCGTTCTTGGAGCCCTGGATCGTCACTTCGCCGTACAAAGACGCGTTTCCGCGGATATAAACAGACTTCAAATGTCCACCTTCCCGGTTTATTCAAGATAGAACTATTCTATCCTATGCCGGGGCCAGGCCCGGCGTGTGTCAGACCGTCCGTCGGCTTACGCAGCCCGCCTGACGGTTCCGGAGGCGGCTTAGGGAATATCAGACGGATTTCAGCCGGATCCCTCTGGCGACGCTCAGCACCAGGCCGATCTCGATGAGCAGGAACATGACCGACGAACCTCCGTAGCTGATAAACGGCAGGGAAATCCCCGTGTTGGGTATGGTATTGGTCACCACCGCGATATTTAAGATGACCTGGATGGCGATATGCCCCATCACCCCCACCACGAGAAGGGCGCCGAAGAGATCAGGGGCATTGTTGGCGATGACCATGAAGCGCCAGCACAAAAGGACGAACAGCAGGATGACGGCAATCCCTCCGAACAGCCCCAGTTCCTCACAGATGATGGAAAAGATCATGTCGTTCTGCGCTTCCGGCAGAAAACCCAGCTTCTGGATGGACTGCCCCAGACCTTTGCCAAAAATGCCTCCGGAACCGATGGCATACAGAGACTGCAGCGTCTGGAATCCAGTCCCTGTCGCGTACTGTTCTGGATTCAGCCATGCCAGGATGCGGTTTCCGCGGAAATCCAGGGAGGAACTGTCCATCTGCAGGATGACGAAAACGATCAGGGCAGCTCCCGCCACTCCCGCAGCCCCCATAAGAAGGAAGCGCTTGTATTCCGGGCTAGCCACGAACAGCATCAGGAAGGCGATTCCAAAGATGATGATCGCGGAGCTCAAATTATCCGTGATCTTCCAGACCATGATGCAGATCGGCAGAGGCGCCAGCAGCACCAGCAGGAATCCCCTTAATGTGCGGATCCCCTTTCCCATCTTGCAGATAAAACTGGCAAGGAACAGGATCATGCACAGCTTCGCGATCTCGGCCGGCTGCACGGAAACGCCCAGGTTCAGCCAGCGGGTCGCTCCATTTGCCGTGATGCCCAGCGGAGACAGAACGAGCGCGATCAGCACGGCGGAGATCAGATAGCCCAGGAGGGCGAACGGTTCCCAGAAATGATACGGGATCCTCGATACCACCATCATCGCCACCAGCCCCAGAGCCGCGGCCATCGCCTGATGCTTCAGATAATAGGCCTCGTCATAGTTCAGACTTGCCGTTACCGACGCTTCGTAGGAGCTGGTGGAATAAACCATGATCAACCCGAAGCCCAGCAGGAACAGAACAATGAACAGCAAGGTGTAGTCAAAGAAATATTCGGATTGCTTCTTCCTTCTTAGGATCGCCACGCTTTTCACTCCTTCAGCTTTCTCACATACTCCTTGAACATGTTTCCTCTCACCTCATAGTTGGGAAACATTCCCCAGCTCGCACACGCCGGGGAAAGCAGGACGGCGTCTCCCGGTCCGGCGCTCTTTACGCAGATATCCATGCATTCCTCAAAAGAATCGGCAAAGACATAATCCGTAAACCCGTGGCGCTTTGCGCAGGCTGCGATCTTTTCCCTGGTCTGCCCGATCAGCACCAGCTTTTTCACCTTTCCGTCAAAGGCCTCGATCCACTCATCATATTCATTCTGCTTATCGTAGCCGCCGCCGATCAGGATGGTGGGACGGGTCATCGCTCGGATCCCGCGGATGGCGGCGTCCGGGTTGGTTCCCTTGGAATCGTTGTAGTAAGCAACGCCGTTTACTTCATCCACAAATTCGATCCTGTGTTCCACAGCTCGAAAGCGCCTTACCGTATCCAGTATATTCTCCATGGGTACTCCAAATGCCAGGGACATGGCGATCGCGGCCATCACATTCTCCACGTTGTGAACGCCGAGGAGCTGCATCTCGTGGATGTTCATCACATGCTCTTTTTTCCCGCCCGATATCCGCATGATCTCTTCTCCATCCAGATACAGCCCTTCCGGAGGCTGTTCCTTCGAGGAAAACCAGACGACACGGACAGGGCATCTCTCTCCCATGGCTCTCGTGTAAGGGTCGCTGTAATTCAGGACGCAGGTATCCTCCCTCGTCTGGTTTTTTGTGATAGACTCCTTGACCGCCGCGTAATTTTCCATGGTATGATGCCTGTTCAGGTGATCCGGCGTGACGTTCAAAACGGCGGAGATCTGCGGGTGGAAATCAACCGTCGTCTCCAGCTGGAAGGAGCTGACCTCCGCCACCGTCACGCTGTCCTCCCGCGTTTTCAACGCTTCTGCGGTGATGGGATCGCCGATATTTCCCACCACGAACACGGAATCATAATGATCCCGCATGATCTGGCCCGTCAGCGCCGTGGTCGTGGTCTTTCCGTTGGTTCCCGTGATCGCGATCACCTTTCCCTTCAGGAAAGCGTATCCCAGCTCCAGCTCACCCCAGATTGGAATACCCTTGTCCCGGATGCGCCCGGCAAAGGGCGTGTCCACAGGCACCCCCGGACTGAACACCGCCAGGGAGACGTCCGAAAGCGTCTCTTCCGGAAGCTCTCCGACCAGGATCCTCACGTCGGCTCCCTCCGGAAGCTTTTTTTTCACTTCTTCCGGGTCTGTTTTCTCATTCCCGTCGAAAAGCACCGGGACCGCCTTTTTGGCAAGGAGCAGTTCTGCCGCCGCAATCCCGCTCTTTCCCGTACCTATTACCAGAATCTTTTTTCCTTCTACGTCCATAGTCTTCCTCATCTTTTGCCGCCCCAGGCGGCGTTTTTTTGATATTGATCTCGCATGCAGGGCCTTCCCGTCAGATGGCGATGAGAGCCGCCAGGCAGAGGATCGCCGTAAGGATGGAAAAGACGGCCACAATGCGCGTCTCCGACCAGCCGCACAGTTCAAAGTGATGATGCAGCGGAGCCATCCGGAACAGCCGCTTTCCTCCGGTCAGTTTAAAATAGGCCACCTGAAGGATGACCGAAACCACCTCTGCCAGATAGATGAAGCTGATGATAGGGATGAACAGCTGCATCCGCATCATATAGGCTGAAGCGGCGACGAATCCTCCCAGCGCCAGGGATCCCGTATCCCCCATGAACACGCTGGCAGGATACACATTAAAAAGAAGGAATCCCAGAAGCGCACCCGCCACCGCGCAGGCAACGGGTTCGATCCTGGCGCCGGTCCCGATGGACGCCGCCGCGAGGAACGTGGCTGTCATCACGGTGACGCTTGCCGCCAGTCCGTCCAGCCCATCGGTGAAATTGGCTCCGTTCACCGTTCCCAGGATGATAAAAAAGGCGAGCGGAATATTCATCCAGCCCAGATCCAGCATCCTGTCCGGGAAGAAAGGGATCCTCGCGGCAAGGCCGATATCAGTTTCCTTCAAAAGGTAATAGATGAAAAGTCCCGTGACCACTATCTGCGCGGAAAATTTCTGCAACGGCGTAAGCCCCATGGAACGCCGCAGCACTACCTTCAGAAGATCATCCAGAAAACCGATCAGGCCGAAACCCAGCGTAAGGAGCAGAACAGGCATGATCTGGGGATAATCCTTCACATAAAACAGGGAAGCGGCCACAACCGCGGACAGGATCAGGATCCCTCCCATGGTGGGCGTGCCGTTTTTCTTCAAATGGCTTCTGGGCCCTTCTCCCCTGACGGTCTGCCCAGCCTTGAGTCTCTTTAGAAAAGGGATGATCACCGGCCCCAGTGATACGCTCACGAAAAAGGATATCAGGACCGGCAGATAAATGGATAAGCTCATCTGACCTTTCCTTTCGCCGCTTAGCCTCACGCTGTATTATAATCCAGGTTTTCCAAATAAGGAAGGATGTTCTCAAAAAGCTGCCTCACCACCGGTGCGGCTACCTGCCCGCCATAATAGGTACCCTGCGGATTGGTGATGATCGCCATAGCCAGCACCTTAGGGTCATCCGCCGGGGCAAATCCCAGGAAGGAAGCGATATACCGCCCGGTCCCTCTTGGGAGAGTCTGGCTGGTGGCCGTTTTTCCGCCCACCCGGTAGCCTTCCACATAACCGTTATGCCCGCCGCCGTTTTCCACTACCTGTTCCAGCATATACCGCAGTTTTTCCACGGTATCCTCAGAAATGACGCCTTCCGTGACTGGATATTCAAACTGGTTGGTCACATTTCCGTCCGCGTCCACGGTCTTCACTCCGAAATGGGGCGTGATGGCATTTCCCCCGTTAATGAGGGAGGAAACCGTGGCCGCGAGCCGGATCGGCGTCACCTGGAAGGACTGGCCAAAGGATATGGTCGCCAGCTCCACCGCGCCGATGTCTTCCAGTTTGTGCATGATCGTTCCCGCCTCTCCTGGCAGGTCCACCCCCGTTTTTTCCAAAAGGCCGAACTGCTTGAAATAGCGGTAATAGTTCTGCGCGCCGAGCCTTAGGCCGACCGTGACGAACACCGGATTGCAGGAATTCATGGTGGCCTGCACGAAAGTCTGCGTACCGTGACCGGTCGTTTTGTGGCAGCGGATCCTCCGGTCTTCCACCATCACGTAACCCGGGCAGTTGAAGGTATCCTCCATAGTCACCACCCCTTCCTCCAGGGCGGCAGCAGCCGTGATGATCTTGAAAACGGACCCCGGCTCATAGGTATCGCTGACGCAGGGATTCCGCCACATCCGGTTCAAAAGCTCCTGCTGTTCCTCCTCGGAAAGCCCGGCGGTATCTGTCCCTTCCGGCAGCGTAAAGGGATCGTTCAAATTGAATTCCGGCACATTTACCATAGCGAGGATTTCCCCGTTGTCAGGCTTCATGACGAGAATGGAAACGCCTTCCGCCTCTTTTGCCGCCATCACCTGTTCTGCAAGCTGGGCTGCATACTGCTGGATGTTCACGTCCATGCTGATGTACAGGTCATCTCCGTCCACCGGCTCCAGGCGTGATTCGCCCTGTTCATCCACTTCTATTCCTCTTGCGTCCGTCACCGTCAGGATGGTCCCCGGATCGCCCTGCAGATATTCATCATATTTCACCTCCAGTCCCACAATGCCCTGGTTGTCTGCCCCCGTAAAGCCCAGCACCCTGGAAGCCAGGCTGTCAAAGGGGTAGTAGCGCCTGTAGTCCTCATCTACCTTCACGCCGTCGAGCTGATAAGAACGGACTGCATCTCCGGTCTCCTTATCCACGTTGCTTTTGATCCGTTCAATAGCGGAATACTTTTCCACGCGCTCCCTTACATATTCTTCTTCCAGTTCCAGCTCCCTTGCCAGGACTTCCACCACAGCGTCCGGATCTGTGATCTGGTTATGGATGACAGAGACCGTGCATACAGTCCGGTTATCCGCGAGCACATTTCCGGAAGCATCCAGGATCCTGCCACGCTTCGCCTTGATGCTTCTCTCCCTCTGATGCAGTTCATCGGCCGCCTCCGAATAATAAGCGGAGCTGTAGACCATCAGATAGACAAGCCGTCCGGCGAGTCCCACGAAAGCCGCCAGGCAGACCATAAAGGCCCAGAATGTCTTCTTCCTGTGGAAGGTTTTATGCTTCTCCTCCATCGGAAAACCTCATAAAGCGGTATTTATTACAATCTATTACCGGATTTATGAGGTTATTCTCTTTTGTCTTCTTTTTGCCTTTCTTCAAAAGACACCATCCTGCCTGCTTTCGAGGGCGTCTTTCAGCGTCAGCCTCAGAAAGGGGAATCCTCCTCATCCGGCTCATCCAGGGGCAGGTTCGGTTCTGGAAGATTCAGCTCCGTATTGCCGATCGGCTGTCCGGTCTCGGGATCCACCCTGGTCCCGTCCGGCAGGACGCCTTCCCCGGTTTCCGGATCGATCTCGATGTCGTCCCGCGTATAACCGCCGTTGTCCTCTTCTCCTTCCGTTCCGGAGCCGTCCGGTCCGGTATCCGGTCCTGTGTCCGCCCCGGCCGATCCTTCTCCTGCCGAAGCGCCTCCGTCTTCTGTCCCGCCGCCTTCTGTGCCGGCCGTATCGTCGGCTGCATCGCTTCCGGCCGCATCGTTTTCGCTCACATCATTTCCGCTCACCAGCGCCTGCTGATAGGCGATCTGCGCTTCCTCCAGCTCCTGCTGCTCTTCCTCGCTCAAAGGCTCGGTCATGAAAATATCCAGATAGGGGAGCACTTCGGTCAGGATGCTTCTCACGATCCTGGTCGCAAATTTCGCGTCGTCCTGCGTTTCCGCGTTTGGCCGGTCCACCACCACGTAGATGGCGATCTCCGGGTCGTCCGCCGGGGCATATCCCATAAAGGAAACCACATATTCATCGTTTCCCCGCGGCTGGGTTTCCGCCGTTCCGGTCTTGCCGCCGATCAGATATCCTGCCGGCCTTGCCGTATGGCCCGTTCCTTTTTCTCCGATCACGACCTGCAGGCAGTAATCACGTATCTTCGCGGAGGTTTCTTCAGAAATCACCTGCTTTAATAGCCTGGGCTCGATGTTTCTCACCACGGAGCCGTCCGATGAGGTGATCTGGCTCACCAGGTGAGGCTCATAATAATAGCCCCCATTGATCAGAGAACAGAAGCCCGTGATCATCTGGATCATCGTCACGTTGAAGCCCTGGCCGAAGGTGGAAGTCGCCAGCTCCGTGGGCCCCATGGTATCCTCCGTGAACACCAGGGACGCTGTCCTCGCTTCACCCGCCAGATCGACGTTCGTCTTCAGCCCGAAGTTGAACTCCTGCATGTATTTCAGGAGGGTGGTCTTTCCCATGGTCTGTCCCATCTTCATCAGCGCCACGTTACAGGATCTTTCAATGGCCTGTGAGATCGTCAGGATGCCGTCGCCGTATACGTTATGGCATTTGATGGGCTTCTCCCCCGCCACCACCGTAAGGCTTCCGGTGCATTCATAGGTTTCATTTCCCGTCAGCGCCCCGCTTTCCAGCCCCGCGGCCGCCGTAAAGGGCTTCATGGTGGAGCCTGGCTCATAGGTATTGGAAATGCAGTAATTTCTCCAGAGATAATTCAACTGGCGGTACAGGGTTTCGTCATCCATGGTTTCGAGCGCCGCCTCATTGATGACGTCCGAAAGCACCGTCCCATCCGCATCCACCATATTCTGCCCGATCAGCGCGTCCGTATTACGCGGATCGTTCAGGTCAAAATTGGGATAGCTCGCCATGGAGAGCACCTCGCCGCTGTCCACATCCATGATGATACAGCCCACATTTCTTGCGCCGTTTCCCTCGCGGACCGCGTCTTTGTAGGTGTCGTTGAACTCCCGGAGCTTATCCTCCACGATGCTCTGGATGTTCACGTCTATCGTGCTCACGAGGTTATTGCCGTCCACGGCAGCTTTCGTCGTCCGCTCCAGATTGGCGTCGTCGTTCATATAACCGTATTCCCTGCCGTTGGTCCCGCTCAGGATATCGTTATAATATTCTTCCAGCCCGTAATTTCCCACGTTGTCGCTGCTGGTGAAACCGATCACGTCGCTGGCGAGCGTCCCCAGCGGATAGACCCGGCGGTACTCCTCTTCGAACCACACGCCCTGGATATATTTTCCCGTCTCCTCATCGCTTTCCAGCTCCTGAAAAGGAGCGATCTCGTCATAGGTAAGCTGTTTTGCCAAAACATAATACTGGGAATCGGGATTTGCTTCGTTATATCTCCTGATCTCCCCCTCGTCCACATCAAAGCACTGGGTCAGGGCGGAGATCGTGGCGTCCACATATTCTTCCTTCTCGTTCATCAGCTTGCAGTCCAGGATCAGGTTATAAACCTTCTCGCTCACCGCCAGCTTCGTTCCCTTACGGTCCGTGATCTCTCCCCGCTTGAAGGGGATGGTGCGGCTGGAATACTGCTGCTGAGAAAGGACCTGCTTTTCGTACTGCTCCCCGTTGTCCCGGTTGATCAGGATCAGACGGGCGCTTAATCCGGCAAAAGCCAGCAGTACGCACAGATACAGTACCACCAGCTTTTTCTGCATTTTTGTTGTAAATCTGTTGCTTTTCTTTTCTTTTCTATCTCTGTCCAAAACAATCCTCCGAACCGGGTCATCCGTCGATGTCCGCGACCTGCCTTACATAATCGTTTCCCTCGTCCGGCACGGTCACGATCTGATCCTCATCCGGATATACCATTCCCAGCTCGGTGATGGCGATCCTGCGGATCTCGTCCAGGTCTACCGAGCTTTCGATCCTGCTGTATTCCTCGTCGTTTGCGACCTTCATGCTGTTTAAGGTGCTCTCCATCGACGCGATCCGCTTCACGCTTGCCGTGATCTCCGACTGCAGGCGGATATAGCCGATCAGGATGAAACCCGCCACCATCAGAGACAGCGTCAGGAACAGCACGTAACCGAAATTCATATAGATCGCCCGGTCGCGGTTCTTCTTTACCGTATGATCCAGTTCTCTGGGACGGCGGGGCTTCTGAAGCTCCGTCACCACATCAAGCTGCCTTGCCGTATTGCCGTCAGTCATCGCGCCATAGGCACTCCGCCTTCCGGTTCTTTCGTATTCTCTTTTCCCGGTTCTTCTGTATCCGCTTTTCTGTGCTCTCTGTGCCATGGCTATTCTCCCCGCTTTTCAAAAATTCTGAGTTTGGCGCTCTTGGAACGCGGATTTTCTTCCATCTCTTTTTCAGACGGAAGGATCGGTTTTCTGGTGATCACTCTGCCTGTCGGTTTCTTTCCGCATACACAGACCGGAAAATCCGGCGGGCAGGTGCATGGATTTTCATTTCTCCGGAAAGCAGTCTTCACGATCCGGTCTTCAAGAGAATGGAAGGTGATGACGCAGAACCTTCCGCCCGGATTCAGAAGCTCGATCAGACCGTCAATGGAGTTTTTCAAAACCTCCAGCTCCCGGTTGCATTCAATGCGGAGCGCCTGAAATGTCCGCTTTGAAGGGTGTCCGCCCTTTTTCTGTATTTTCGCCGGTATCGCTGCGCCGATCAGCGCGTTCAACTGGCCCGTTGTCTCGATCGGCCCGTTTTTTCTCGCCTGAACGATATGTTTTGCAATGTTTTTCGCAAACGGGTCCTCTCCGTAATCCCGGATGACGCGGTAAAGCTCCGATTCCGTATAGCCGTTCGCGATATCCTTCGCGGTGAGCGTCTGTCTGGTATCCATCCGCATGTCAAGAGGCGCGTCGTACCGGTAGGAAAAACCGCGCTCCGCATTGTCAAGCTGGTAGGAAGATACCCCCAGATCCAGAACGATGCCGTCCACGCCCGCTATCCCGAGGGCCTGGACCTCCTCCGCAGCGTTGCAGTAGTTGTCCCGGATCAGCGTAAATTTCCCCTGATAGGGGGAAAGCCTCTCCTCTGCCGCCGCAAGGGCCTCGTCGTCCTGGTCGATGCCGATCAGCCGCCCGCCGTCCAGGCGGCGCAGGATCTCGCTGCTGTGGCCTCCGCCGCCCAGCGTTCCGTCCAGATAGATACCGTCCGGCCTGATCCTGAGTCCTTCGATTGTCTCATCCAAAAGTACTGATCTGTGCCTGAACTCCATCCCGGCCGCTTCCTTTCCGCTTCAGTTTCCGGGGGCTCACCCATTCCCGGTTCCGATCAGATTCCAAGTCCAAGCTCGGACATGCGCTCTGCGATATCCTCCATGGCCTCATCCTCGTCTTCCTGCATGGCTTCCCATTTCTCCCGGCTCCAGATTTCTATACGGCTGGCCACGCCGACCATGACCACGTCCTTTAAGAGCCCGGCAAATTCCCGGAGGTTGGATGGGATCAGGATCCTGCCCTGCTTGTCCACCTCCACCTGGGCGGCGCCCGCCAGGAAGAATCTGGCAAACTGACGGTTGTCCTTCCTGCTTAACGGAAGGGCCTTCAGCTTTTCTTCAAAGGCGTTCCATTCCTGATTGTCATACACAAATAAGCAGCCATCCAACCCTTTTGTGATCACAAATTCATCGCCCAGACTCTCTCTGAATTTGGAGGGTATGATCAGCCTGCCTTTCGCGTCGATCGTATGATTGTATTCACCCATAAACATGACAATCACCGCCCTGAAAAAGCAGCGTTGCGGGGGCTTGTCCCCACTTTAAACCACTTTGAACCACTTTCCGCCACTTTTATATTGATTTTAGTATAAGTCTTCGCATTTTGCAAGCAAA
>DWYY01000172.1 GCA_019118445.1 Candidatus Eisenbergiella merdipullorum
ATCACCTCCATCCTCATCCTCTGCGTGATCGCCATGGGGCTGTATCAGGTGATCCAGGGAGTGGAGAAGTTTTATAAGAAAAGACTGTGAAAATATTTTCCTGCCGGGGCATGCCGGATGGCAGGAAAGCCCCCGGATGCACAGGATACTGGCGGCCCCATAAGCAACGTATGCCGTCCGTCAGATATCCTTTTACGGGGGAGAATCGCCTTCTGTCCATCATCAGCCCGGAGGCAGCTCCGCTACTGTTCTCTGATGAAATTGGTAGGCTTCCATGGCTCTATCTCAGGCGCGGGCTGATTTCCCGCCGCAATGCTTTTCAGCATCCACGCCATATTCCGGCCGAGAGTGCGCATGGTCTGGAGGCCTTCCTCATCTTTTCTCACGTCATCCGGCGTAAATCCGTGGACACCGTTCCAGTACTGGGAAGAAACAATGGGCATCCGGTTCATGGTAAAATACTTGTTCAGGCGGTCGAAGGTCGCCGTCGTGCCGCTCCGTCTCGCGCTGACTACCGCAGCCGCCGGCTTGAAGGCAAAACCGCTGCCGGCATAAAACGCCCGGTCCAGCAATGCGCACAGAGCGCCGTTCGGTCCTGCGTAGTATACGGGCGAACCGACCACGATGCCGTCCGCTTCCCGCATGAGCTGCAGCATTTCGTTTGCCGGGTCATCATCAAATGCGCATTTTCCGAGCTTCCCGCACGCGCCGCAGGCAATACAGCCGCGGACAGGCCCTTTGCCGATCTGGAAGATCTGTGTTTCGATTCCTTCTGCTTCCAGTGTCTTTGCCACTTCACTCAGCGCCGTATAAGTACAGCCGTTCGCGTGAGGGCTTCCGTTGATCAGTAAAACTTTCATGTTCCTACCTCCTGTGCTTTTTATTTGAGTGCTATCTTCAATACTTCTGATTTTACCATCAGATATCCGAAATAGCAAACGCTTGACTTTAATACGAATTCGTACTATAATTTCCGCTGTGTGATATCGGATGCGGACGCAGCGCAGGATTGGAGGTAAGGATGGAGGACTATCAGGAACTGATCAGAAAACTGACCCTGGCGGAAAACCGGATTGACGGCCTTTACTATCAGACTGCCAGAATGCTTGGCATCAAAGACAATACGCTGGCCATACTTTATGCCCTTGATGACGGGCAGCCCCACTCCCAGAAGCAGCTGTGTGAAGAATGGCTGATTCCGAAAACCACGATCAACACGATCGTAAAGGAACTGTCCGCGGGAGGGTATCTGACGCTGCACATCGAGGCACACACGAGGGAAAAAAAGATCAGCCTCACCGCGAAAGGCAGGAAATATGCCGCAGCGAAGCTCGAGAAGCTTTACCGGATGGAACAAGAAGCCATGCAGGAAACCCTGGCGGAACATGGTCCTGCTTTTATCCAAGCATTTGCCGATTTTGCGGAAAACCTGAAGAAAAGTTTTGAAAAATATTTTTCATCGATATGAATGAAGAAAGTGAGCGATCCAACATGGACTCAAAGTATCTGTTTTCAAAAGTAGCGCCGACAAAACTGTTTTTTATCGCCGCCCTTCCCGGTGCGGTCAGCATGCTGGCTTCAGCTCTGTACCAGCTTCTGGATGGCATTTTTGTCGGACGGATCCTGGGCGATACTGCTTTTGCAGCGCTGAATCTGGCCATGCCCTTTGTCATCATCAATTTTGCCCTGGCCGATCTGATCGGTGTGGGCTCCTCCGTCCCCATTTCCATCAGCCTCGGAAAAAAAGAGGATGAAGAAGCCAACAATATCTTTACCTGCGCGGTCCTTCTGATCGTCGGAGCAGGCATCATGATCGGGCTGATCCTGTTCGCGGCGGCTCCGCTCCTGATCCGCCTGATGGGGGCGGAGGGGGAATTCGCATCCTTCGCGGTCCAGTATCTGCGCGTTTATGCGATCTGTTCCCCTGTTACCACGATCGTCTTCGCCATGGACAATTACCTGCGCATCTGCGGGCAGATCCGGGGCAGCATGTATCTGAATATCCTCATGTCCGCGTTGAGCGCCGGGCTGGAATTTCTCTTCCTCGGCGTGCTGGGATTCGGCATCTGGGGCGCCGCGCTGGCGACCTGTCTGGGGATGATGGTCTGCGCGCTCATCGCCCTGTACCCCTTCCTTCGCGGAAAGTTTCTGCTGCATTTCAGACGTCCCCGTTTTTCGCTGCGCCTGATCCGGCAGATCATTGCCTGCGGCAGTCCGAACTTTCTGAATAACATAGCTGGGCGTATCACATCCATCCTGATGAACGCCATTCTGCTTCGCATCGGAGGGGAAAATGCGGTGTCCGTCTATGGCATCCTGATGTACGCGGACGGCTTCATCCAGCCTCTGCTTTACGGGATGTGCGATTCCCTGCAGCCCGCTGTCGGGTTCAACTGGGGCGCGGGCAATTATCACCGGGTGAGCGCGATCGAACGCTGCTGTTTCACAGCCAGCGGCATCCTCTCCGCCCTGTCCGCCGTTGTCCTGTTCCTTTTCCCGGGACAGATCACCCATCTCTTCGTAGGAGGGGACAGCACGGAGCTTCTCCTGATGGCGGAGGGCGCTCTGCGCCTATTTGCGGCCACGTATGTCACCAGATGGTTTTCCTTTGCCTCTCAGAGCTATATGCTCGCGGTGGAAAAACCGGTTTTCGCCTCCATCATTTCGGTTTCCACTGCCCTGCTTTTCCCTGTGATCCTCATTGCGGCGCTCTGGCCTCTCGGTCTTACGGGGATCTGGCTGAATTTCGCCGGAACCGCACTGCTGGCCGCCGTCCTGTCCGCTTTTCTCCTGAAAAGATTTCAGAAGGAAATGAAAAGCCGTATGAAAGCATCTTCCGCCAGAACGCAGGGAGCAGACGTCTGAAGGCGAAGGGCTTTTCCTATTTTTTCTTAGGATGTACATTCCGAATGGTCTTTTTCCGACGGTTTTCCGGACGGCCGCCTTCTATCCGACGGCTGTCCGGATGCCTTACGCCTTCCATCCTGCGGTTGTCCGGATGCCTGCCCTTCTCCGACATCTTCCGATATTCTTCCCGGCCCCTTTCCTCTTTCCGGGGCCGGATCAGGCATTTCGGGCCGAAGCCGATCAGGTCCTCACGGCCGGCCTTTACGAGCGCTTCATGCACCAGATCGTAATTCTTAGGATTCCGATACTGGATCAATGCCCTCTGCATGGCCTTTTCATGGGGATTTTTGCAGACATATACCGGTTTTCCGTCCCTCGGATCGATCTCCGTATAATACATGACCGTGGACATGGTGGAAGGCGTAGGGTAAAAATCCTGCACCTGCTCCGGCATATATCCCAGATCCCGCAGATATTCCGCCAGTTCCACGGCTTCTTTCAGGGTGGAGCCGGGATGGGAACTCATCAGATAGGGCACCAGATATTGTTTCAGCCCCAGTTCTTCGTTCAGCTTCGCGTATTTTCTGCGGAATTTCTCATAGACCGCGTTTTCCGGCTTTCCCATCCTTTTGAGCACCGCGTCGCAGATGTGCTCCGGAGCCACCTTGAGCTGTCCGCTCACATGGTACTGCACCAGTTCCCGGAAAAAGGTATCATCCGGATCGGCCAGAAGATAATCGAACCGTATCCCGGAACGGATGAAGACCTTTTTCACGCCGGGCAGGGCGCGGAGCTTTCTGAGAAGCTCCAGATAATCCCTGTGATCCACGTCCAGGTGCGGACAGGGCTTAGGGAAAAGACACTGCCTGTTTTTGCATACGCCCCTCACAAGCTGGTCCTGACAGGAAGGCGCGCGGAAATTTGCTGTAGGGCCGCCCACATCATGGATATACCCTTTAAAATCCCTGTCATGGATCAGTTCTTTTGCCTCCGCCAAAATGGAATCATGGCTTCTGACTTGTACCGTGCGTCCCTGGTGGAAGGTAAGGGCGCAGAAGCTGCAGCCGCCGAAGCACCCTCTGTTGCTGATGAGGGAAAATTTGATCTCCCGGATCGCCGGGACGCCGCCCAGGCTTTCGTAGGAAGGATGGTAGGTGCGCATATAGGGGAGGGCATACACATCGTCCATCTCCTGCATTGAAAGAGGCCTCTGCGGAGGATTCTGCACCACAAACACGCCGCCCGGATACCCCTCTGTCAGCACGTTTCCGTTGATAGGATCCGTGTTATTATGCTGGATGAGAAAGCTTTCCGCGTATTTTTTCTTATCCGCCTTCATCTCCTCATAGGAAGGAAGCGTCACTCCGCCGTATACCTCCTCCGGCTTCTTCGTTTTATAAACGGTCCCCGCCACAAAAGTGATGTCTTTCACAGCAATGCCGGAGGCGAGGGCATCCGCGATCTCCACAATGGATTTTTCCCCCATGCCATAGGAGATCAGATCCGCCTGGCTGTCCAGAAGGATGGAACGGCGGAAGGAGTCGCTCCAGTAGTCATAATGCGCCATCCGCCGCAGGCTTGCTTCAATCCCGCCGAGGATGATCGGAACATCCCTGTAGGTGCGGCGGATCAGGTTCCCATAGACCACTGCAGCATGATCCGGCCGCTTTCCCGCCTTTCCGCCCGGCGTATAGGCATCCGTCGGCCGCCTTTTCCCAGAGACATAATAATGGTTGACCATGGAATCCATGTTTCCGGAAGAAACAAGAAAGGCGAGCTTAGGCTTTCCAAACACGGCAATGCTTTTGTCATCCTTCCAGTCGGGCTGAGAGATGATACAGACGCTGTACCCATGCGCTTCCAGCACGCGGCTGATGATCGCATGGCCGAAAGAGGGATGATCCACATAGGCATCCCCGATCACATATACAAAATCTGGTCTTTCGATCCCCCGCGCTTCCATCTCTTCCCGTGTTACCGGTAAAAATCCGTTTGCCATTCGTTTTTCCTTTCCTGCTGCCCTTTTCTGGTGTCATGCAAGCTGCGTATAATCTTCGATATAATAGTCCGCCAGTTTCCGCATTCTTTCTTCCGGCGTCTGGCACCAGACATCCTTCACCGCGCAGACCCTCATCCCCGCGGCCTTTCCCGCCCGGATCCCCGGCTCAATATCCTCGAAGACCAGACAGTGCGCCGGTTCCACGCCAAGTCTCTGCGCCACGGCAAGATAGATATCCGGAGCAGGCTTTCCGCGTCCGACTTCGCAGCTTGTCAGGATACAGGAAAAGGCGTCCGCCAGTCCCTGTGCGCCGATCACTCCTTCCACAAGCTGCCTGGAATTGCTGGAAGCGATGCCGAGCTTTCTATGGCTGCGCACGCATTCTTCGATAAACGCCCGCGCGCCTTTTTTCAGGGGAACCTCATGCAGATATTTTTCCTCTGCCATCCGGTTCCAGTCTTCCTTGATCTTCTCCACCGGATCCGGAATTCCGAACCGTTCTTTGAAATAAACTGCGGTCTCCGTGAAGCTCATCCCATCCACGTCCCCCTGGAGCCTTTTATCCAGTTTGATCCCGTATCTTTTCAGATATTCCACGTCGATCTCCGGCCAGACCCACATGGAATCCACCAGGGAACCGTCCAGGTCAAAAATGACCGCCTCCATGCCGTCCAGCATCTCTATTTCTCCTCCTTTTTTCTGCGGGACTCACCCGGAAACGGTTTTCCCTCTTCCCCCAATTCCCAGGGCGGATAGCTCGTTCTTTGTAAGCGGGCGGAACTGTCCCGGGGAAAGGCGCTCATCCAGAACGAGAGGCCCCATCGCCACGCGGCGCAGATAGGTTACGTTCCTTCCCTGCGTCTGCATCATCCGTTTCACCTGATGATACTTTCCTTCCGTAATGGTAAGAAAATACGCGGCTTTGGAGTCCTCTGCGCAGCCTTCCACAGCTTCAGCTTCCCGGATCCGCGCCGGTCCGGTCTTCTCTCCTTCTCCGATCTGTACTCCTTCGCACAGTCTCCGGCATGCTTCCTCCGTCAGCTTTCCATCAAGTTCCACGTAATAGGTCTTCTCCACATGTCTGGACGGGGAAAGCAGACGATGGGCGAGCGCGCCGTCATCCGTGACCAGAAGCAGCCCTTCCGTGTCCTTATCCAGCCTTCCCGTCGGAAACAGCTCCCTTTTCAGCAGGGCGTTTTCCGGCTCCCTGTCCCGCATCCAGTCAATGACCGTCTGTCCTTTGCCGTCCCGGGAGGCGGACAGAAGGCCGGCAGGCTTATTTAGCAGGAAATAAACGTTCTTCGCATAACGGATGCGCCGCCCGTCCACGCTCACCTGCGCGCTGTTTTCCTCCACCTTCCGGGCCGGATTTTTTTCCGTGAGCCCATCCACGCTGATGCGCCCTTTTCGGAGCATTTCCTTTATTTCACTTCGGGTCCCTTCCCCCATTTCGCACAAATATCTGTCCAGACGGATCATGCGCCGTCTCCTTTCTTCCTTCTGTGAACCTTTTCCTGCGAGCCTTTTCTTATCGTGATCTTCCCTTACGGTCTTTTTCTTCTGCCCGCTTTCCCGCATCTGAAAACAGGAGGATGTGTTTTTGGTCATCCTGAAACGGGATCCGTCATAGACTGGTAAAAAGACGCTGTACAGGGCGATAAAGATCTTACGCCCGGCGGGATGAGAGGCATATATGAAAGGACACCGGCTCTACAGACCCAGGAGCGTTTCTCTGAGCGCACGGCTTCGCACCGCAAAAAAGGCTCTGCTTTTGTGCCTTTTCACTGCTCTGACCCTGTGCATGCTCCTGGAGAATGAAAAGGCTCTTGAACTGTCCCTCACAGGGCTGAATCTCTGGTTTGAAAAAATGATCCCGACGCTCCTGCCCTTCATGATCCTTTCCGGTATCCTGATCCGCATGAATCTCTCCGACAGCTTCGCCCGCCTGTTTTCCCCGCTTCTGCGCCCCGTCTTCCGTCTGTCCGACTCCTGTCTGTACGTGATAGTCATCGGATTTCTGTGCGGTTTTCCCATGGGCGCGAGGGTGACTGCAGAAAGCCTGCAGAGAGGCAGGCTTTCCCACAGAGAGGCTTCCCTGCTGCTTTCCTTCTGCAACAACATCGGTCCTATCTATTTCTCCGGCTTTGTCCTCACCCTGTTTCCCGTCGCAAAGCCCTGGCTTTTCTGGGCGGGCATGTACCTGCTCCCTCTGTTATACGGCCTTTTCCTGCGCTATACGCTCTACCGGGATATTCCGCTGTATGCCGCGCCAGTCCGTCCTCTCACAGCGGCCTCTTCTCTCAGAGCCGCTTTTTCTCTCAGGGCGGCTTCCGAATCTTACGCCCGCGCTGCCCGTTCCCAAAAGCCTTCTCTGTTGGAGCAGATGCAGGATTCCATTTCCTCTTCCCTGGTCTCCATCGCTTCCCTCGGCGGCTATATGATCCTGTTCAATCTGATGAACCTCCTGCCGGATCTCCTGCTGCCTGCCCGGGCATCCCTGCCCAGGGCGCTCTGCGGCTGCATCCTGGAAATCACCAGCGGTCTTTCCCGGCTTGCCCCTTCCGACGCCCTCTGGGGCTTTATCCTGCTCCCCTTAGGCGGGCTTTCCTGCATCGCGCAGACCTACAGCATGATCCGGGAGACTGATCTGTCCCTGAAACAATATGTCCTGCACAAATGCATCCAGACGCTCCTCGCATTCGGATATTATTCCCTGATCTTCCGGTTTGCTGTATGAAGACTCCTGTTCTGAAGCTGTTACCTTGCAGGAAATACGCCCGGCGTCACGGCTGCGCTCTCCGTATACTGGTCATAGCCGTTATAAGCCCGGCAGTAAATAGCAGGCTGGCTTCCTCCCGGCACAGTTACGGAGAAGGTCAGAGAGCCCAGATTGGCAAATGGCATCAGCGTTGACCATGTCGCTCCGCCGTCCAGACTGTAGCTGTAATACAGGATGCCAGACTGAGCGTCCTGTGCTTCCAGCTTCAGGTCTACCCTGCCGGTGTCAAAATCCGCGGAAAGGACGCTCAGCTCCACTCTTTCAGGCGGCGTGCAGTCGGGAGCCGCCACGCCCTGCGGGGCGGCCTGCGTCTGATAGGCAAAGCCAGTATAATCCAGTCCCAGGACGTCGGATTTCAGATGAAAATACTTTGCCGCAGCGATAGCGTCACTGATTCCCATATTCGCCACTTTCGAGGCCGCATCGATCTGATGCGCGTCAACAGGATGATCCATATAGCAGTGTTCTATGATGACGCTGGGGATGCCTAACTCCCTGGACGCCCGGATCACCCCATAATAATCCGTCCCTCTGCCGTTCAGCCTCGTTTTCACCCCACGGATATACTGGCCGTAGCCGGCCATTTCGGCAAGCTGCAGCCTTCCGAACGTCTGCCCCGCGGAATAATAGGGGCCGAACGCAGAGGTCCAGACCTCTGAACCGTACAGGTTGTGTTCCGATGACATGTTAAAATGAAGGGAAAAAAGAAAGTCCGCGCCGTAAGCTTTGGCGATCTGCGCCCGCTCCTCCAAAGACAGTTCCTGGTCCGTCGTCCGCGTCAGATAGACCTGTACCCCTTCAAACTGTTCCAGCGTCTGCTTCATGGCCTGCGCCGCCTGCAAGGTGAGCTCCTTTTCCAGAAACTGCCCCGCCACCTCTCCGCCCCGGTTTTCCCCGCCGTGTCCCGGATCGATCACGATGACCACGGGCTCACTGGCCTGAGCCCGGAGCGCCGGTACGGAAAAAAGCAGAACTGCCGCTGCCATGAGTATCTTTCGTATCTTTCCCTTTTTCAACTTTTCCCTCCTTAGACATATTTCCGTTGTCATCATCTTTTGCTATGCATCCCCACATCCTGCCGCAAACAGGAAATGCTGCGGTCTTTTTGCCTGCGGCGGGAAATTTTATCCTGCCCTGGCAGATACCGCAGCATTTTTTCAGCAAGGGGACGTCACACATCAAGCGGTGCCCGCCCACGGATGCAACGCTGTTTCTTACATAATATCCAGATCGCCGTCATTCTTGCTTTCCTTAGGATCTGCTGCCGATACATCCGGCATGGAAGACGTATCTTCAATCTCATCCGGACGCAGCTCCATCCGGTTGGACTGCACCACATTCAGACAGCCGTTCAGGTCGTCCAGAAGCTGTCCGTAATGTTCATTCGCAATATTGATGCCGTTCTCAATGATCCTTTCCAGGTTTGCAAGAATATCATCCGTATACTGGATGGCGGACGCCTTCACGCTGTTCGCCTCCACAGTCGCGTTGTCCAGGATTTCCTGCGCCTGCTGCGTCGCCATGGTGACGACCTCATTTGCCTGCGCATATGCCTGCTGCATGATCTCATGCTCATTGATCAGCTCCGTTGTATGCGCGGTCGCTTCGTTGATGAGCGCCTCCGCCTTCTCCCTGGCATCGTTCAGGATCGCTTCCTTATTGTTGATGATCTTCTGGTAGCGCTTGATCTCATCAGGAGTCTTCATGCGAAGCTCCCTCAGAAGCTCCTCAAGCTCCTCTTTATTCACAATGATCTTGGTGTTGGAAAGCGGCTGATATTTACAACTGTCAATATATTCTTCGATCTCATCGATCAACTGTTCGATCCTGCTGCTCATTTTTTCCTCCATTCCAAAGTGTTCTATGTTGAAGCGTCCGTTTTCGCCGCAGCAGCGGCCATATTCTTCCCGAAAAAGGTCTATGCATGCCCGAACTTCTCATACAGGAGCCTGGCCACAAAATCCGGCACGCACTGGGAAACATCGCCGTGGAACTCCGCGATCTCCTTCACGCTGGAGGAACTGAGGTAAGCGTACTCCAGCCGCGTGGTCAGAAATACCGTATCCAGCTCCCAATGAGACAGCATGCTGTTCGTCTGGGCGGTCTGCAGCTCATACTCGAAATCCGTGATGGCGCGAAGCCCCCGGATCGCCACGTGCACGTCCTTCTTTCTGGCATAATCGATCAGAAGGCCGGAGAAGGAATCCACCTTCACATTGGGCAGGTCCTTTGTGGCTTCCTCCAGTATTTTAACACGTTCCTCCACGGAAAACAACGGCCTCTTCCTCGTATTGTTCAGCACGCTGACCGTTAATTCATCAAAAATCGACGCTGCCCTTCTGATCACATCAAGATGGCCGAACGTCACCGGGTCAAAGCTTCCCGGATAAATTGCTGCTTTCATAATCATCTCCCTTTCAGAGTGCCGGTGACAGCCGTACCCTCAGCACTCTTCTTCCCTCTTTTTTCTCATGAATACATGCTTGTTCGTTTTGTATATCTTTTCTCTCGTCACTTCAAAGCCGCAGTCTTCCGCGAAGGAAAAATCTTTTCTCTTCTCCGCCTCAAAAACGACCAGCGTCTCCTGCGTCACATAAGGCATCCCGGAAAGCGCATCCAGGACAGGTTCTTCCAGCTCTGCGCCATAGGGCGGGTCCATGAAGATCACATCCGCTTCCTTTTCATGGATGCCGGAAAGCGCCGATACCACATCCTGTCTGAGCAGGACGGCCCTGTCTTCAAACTTCGTAAAATGCAGGTTTTCCTGGATACATTTTACCGCTTTCGCCGCATTTTCCACAAAATAGGCCCGTTTCGCCCCGCGGCTGATGGCCTCTATCCCGATTGCCCCGCTTCCGCTGCACAGATCCACGAATATGCTGCCCGGGATCCAGGGCTGCAGAATATTGAACAGGGTTTCCTTGATCCTGTCTGTAGTAGGTCTTGTATCCAGCCCCACCGGACACTTTAACGGCAGGCTTCTCGCCTCTCCCGCGATCACTCTCATCTTTACCTCCTTGTCGGAGCGCTTTTTGCTCCGGCCTCTCCCTGTATTCTCTCCTGGAATCTGTCTGCCTTTCATTATAATTGTTCACTGTCAAAAAGGCAATGCCTTTTGGCATCCTTATCCTATGCCCGCACCCTCGTGCCCTTTCCATCCCTTTTCGCGATCTTCAGGCGGGAAAGCTCTAGCTGCCTGTCTCCTAAGGGAATGCTCCCCTCTCCGCCCGGCCCGGTGAAATGGACCGCTTCAACGAAATCGTCAGGGCTTAAACGGATGGCGCGCACTCCGACAGCGGCTTTTTTCTTTTCCGGGATCTCCTCCACCGAAAAGCGCAGGAAGAAGCCCTTATGGGTCTGGAGCACCACGGTCTGCTGATCCTTCTGGACGGTCACATCCTTCACCTCATCCCCATCCTGCAGCTTTGTGGCCGCGACAGTACGTTTCGTCACGTCAAATTCCCCGCCGTCCACCACCTTGATCATGCCCATCCGAGTGGTAAATATCACGCGGTACAGATTCAGCTCCGACTGGCTGCAGACGTTGAGGATTTCTTCCTTTGCGGAATCGTAATTGCTCATATTGTCCACCGGCGTCCCCTTGTCCCGGAATTTTCCGTAGGGAAGATCGGAAACCTTAATGGTATGAAGCTGGCCGGTATTGGTGAACAGGCAGACTCTCCCAGTGTTCCTGCATTGGAACACGAAACGGTTCTCCGCATCCGCGGCTTCCCGGTTCCGCTCATAGGTGGTCATGTCGATGGTCTTTGCATAGCCGAAGCGGTCCATCAGGAACATCACATCGGCTTCTTCCGCCTTCTTTTCCTCGAATACTGCCTCCGCGCAGTTGTCGATCACCGTCCTCCTGGGCCTTGCGAACTTCTTTTTGATCTCGTCCAGCTCAGTCCTGATGACCTGGGCCATGGATTCCCTGCGCTCCAGGATATCCTCGTAGCGGTAAATGTTCGCCATCGTCTCCTCATGCTCTTTGATAAGCGCTTCCAGTTCCAGGCCAATGAGCTTGTACAGACGCATCTCCAGGATGGCGTCCGCCTGTCTTTCCGTGAAGGAAAGCTGGGCCGCCATCACCCGGGATTCTTTGGATCTGAAACGGATGCCGTCCGTTTTTCCCTCCACCAGGCAGGCCCTCGCCATGGCACGGTCGCGGGAGCCGCGGAGTATCTCAATGATCAGGTCGATCACGTTGCAGGCCTTGATGAGGCCTTCCTGGATCTCCCTGCGGTTCCGTTCTTTGGCGAGCAGGTTCTCATATTTTCTGGTGGTCACCTGATACAGGAAATCCACATGGGCTTTCAGGATCTCCCTAAGTCCTAGCGTTTCTGGCCTGCCGTCTTTGATGGCAAGCATGTTCACGCCTAAGGTATCCTCCAGGCGGGTCTTTTTATAAAGCATATTTATGAAGTTATCCACGTCCGCATCTTTTTTCAGCTCGATGACAATACGGATGCCTTCCTTGGAGGACTGGTTGGAAATATCACTGATATCCGTGGTCTTCTTCGTTTCCGCAAGCGCCGCCACATCCGACAGGAATTTGCCGATGTTCGCCCCGATCATGGGATAGGGGATCTCGGTGATGACCACGTTGGTCTTTCCTCCCTTCCCCTTTTCCACTTCCACTCTGCCACGGATGCGGATCTTTCCGGTTCCCGTTTCGTAGATGGAAAGCAGGTCATCCTTGTTCGTGACGATCCCGCCCGTGGGAAAATCCGGGCCGGCGAGATATTTCATCAGCTCCGCCGTGGTGATGGATTCATCTTTCATGAAAGCCTTTTCCGCCTCGATCACCTCGCCCAGGTTGTGGGGCGGGATGCTGGTGGCCATTCCCACTGCGATTCCCTCCGAGCCGTTGACCAGAAGATTGGGGATCTTCACCGGAAGGACCGTGGGCTCCTTTTCCGTCTCGTCAAAGTTTGGCCCGAAATCCACCACATCCTTGTCCAGGTCCGCGAGGAACGTCTCCTGAGTCACCTGTTCCAGGCGAGCCTCCGTATAACGCATGGCAGCGGCTCCGTCTCCTTCGATGTTTCCGAAATTTCCATGGCCGTCCACCAAAGGCATTCCCTTTTTGAAATCCTGGGCCATCACCACCAGGGCGTCGTAAATGGAGCTGTCCCCGTGGGGATGATATTTACCCATGGTATCCCCTACGATACGGGCGCATTTCCGGTATGGCCTGTCATAGCGGATGCCCAGTTCATACATATCATAAAGCGTCCGGCGCTGCACCGGCTTGAGGCCGTCCCGCACGTCGGGAAGCGCCCTGGCTACAATGACGCTCATGGCATAGTCGATGAAGGACTTCTGCATGACCTCAGAATACTCTGTTTTTATGATCTTCTCGTCCAAATTTTCACTCTCCCGGTTTTTCTATAAAAGCGTTGAATGCCGTCAGATATCCAGCTGGGCGTCCGGCGCATACTCATAAATGAAGGTCCGTCTGGGCGGCACATCCGTTCCCATCAAAAGCTCTGTGACCTCCGACGCCATCCTGGCGTCCTCGATCTCCACCTGTTTCAGCAGCCTGGTCTCCGGATTCAGCGTGGTCTCCCACAGCTGGGAGGCATCCATTTCTCCCAGGCCCTTGTAGCGCTGCAGGGTGAAAGGCCCCTTATGCTTTTTGCGGTAGCGTTCCAGCGCCTTGTCATCATAAAGATATTCTTCCTTTCCCTTCGCCGGCATGGCCTTATAAAGCGGCGGCATGGCGAGATACACATGGCCTTCAAAGATCAGCTCAGGCATGAAGCGGTAAAACAGGGTCAAAAGCAGGGTGGAAATATGGGAACCGTCCACATCCGCATCTGTCATGATGATGATCTTGTCATAACGCAGCTTCGTGATATCGAAATCGTTTCCATATCCTTCCGAAAAGCCGCAGCCGAAAGCATTGATCATGGCCTTGATCTCAGCGTTTGCCAGCACCTTGTCGATGCTCGCCTTTTCCACGTTCAGGATCTTTCCCCGGATCGGAAGGATCGCCTGATAGGAACGGTCCCTCGCCATCTTGGCGCTGCCGCCAGCGGAATCTCCCTCCACGATGAAGATCTCGCATTTGGACGCGTCCCTGGACTCGCAGTTCGCCAGCTTTCCGTTGGAGTCAAAGGAAAACTTCTGTTTGGACAGCAGGTTGGTCTTGGCCCGTTCCTCGGTCTTCCGTATCTTCGCCGCCTTTTCCGCGCAGCCGATAATGCTCTTTAAGGTCTCCAGGTTGCGGTCGAAATAGCGGACCAGTTCTTCTCCCGTCACCTTGCCGACCACCTTTGCCGCGTCCTGATTGTCCAGTTTGGTTTTGGTCTGGCCCTCAAAACGGGGATCCGGGTGCTTGATGGAGATCACGGCCGTCATGCCGTTGCGCACATCCGCGCCGGTGAAATTCTGGTCCTTTTCTTTCAGGATATTAAGCTGCCTGGCATAGGTGTTTATGATATTGGTAAAAGTAGTCTTAAATCCGGTCAGATGGGTTCCGCCCTCCGCATTGTAGATGTTATTGCAGAAGCCCAGCACATTTTCATGGAACTCATTCACATACTGAAATGCCCCTTCTACAGAAATCCCGTCGCTTTCCCCGGAAAAATAGATCACATCTATCACCGTTTCCCGTGACTTGTTCAGATCGCGGATGAACCCAACGATCCCCTCAGGCTCATGATATTCGATGACCTCCGGTTTTTCCTTCCGCTTATCCGTAAAAATAATGGTAAGCGCCGGATTCAAATAAGCCGTCTCATGCAGGCGGCTTTTGATCTCATCCTCTTTAAAACGGGTCTTTTCAAAAATGGTATCGTCCGGCAGGAAATTGATGCAGGTCCCCGTATCCTTCGCCTTTCCCACAACGGGAAGAAGACCGTCCACAAGCTCTACCGTGGGAACGCCGCGCTCATACCGGTCCTCATAGATCTTGCCGTCATGCCGCACGCGGACGGTCAGCCTGGCGGACAGGGCGTTCACCACGGAAGAACCCACGCCATGCAGGCCTCCGCTGGTCTTGTACGCGGAATGGTCGAATTTTCCTCCTGCATGCAGGGTGGTGAATACCAGCCGCTCCGCGCTCACCCCCTTTTCATGCATGCCCACAGGGATCCCGCGGCCGTTGTCATCCACCGTAGCGGAACCGTCCGCCTCCAGCGTCACGCTGATCCTGTCGCACACGCCTGCCAGATGTTCGTCAACAGCGTTATCCACGATCTCATAAACCAGGTGGTTTAAGCCTTTTGTAGAAACGCTCCCGATATACATACCCGGTCTTTTCCGGACAGCCTCAAGCCCTTCCAGCACCGTGATGCTGGAAGCGTCATAAGTATCGTGACTATTCATTGCCTTACCTCTGCCTTTCTTATATCCGAATCCTCCTCAGTCGTTCCTTTTCGTGACCGCCACCGCCAGCGCGCCGGGGCCGATATGGCAGGATACGCTTAAAGACAGCGGATCGATATGGCTCTGGGCTCCCGGGAAATGGGAAAGGACTTCCTTCTGAAAATCTCCCGCCGCTTCTTCATTCTGCGTATGTGCAAAATCGATCCACATCCCGCAGTTTTCCAGAGGCTGTCCAAAACGGCCTGTCACATCGTTTATCACCGCGTTCAGCATGATCTGCCTCGCGGATGTGGTCGTTCTGGCCTTTGCGAAGGCATCCAGCTTTTCTCCCTGGATCTGCAGCACCGGCTTCAGGCGCAGAAGCGTCCCAAGTGCAGCAGCAGCCGGGGTGATACGTCCCCCCTTCTTCAGATAATAAAGGGTGTCCACCATGATATAGATGCTGGAATTGAACTTATCCTTTTCCAGGAACTCCTTGATCTCCACGGCATCCATCCCTTTCCCTGCCAAACGGATGGCGTCCTCCACAGAACGTCTCTGGGTAACGGAGATCCTCTGATTGTTCACTACCTGCACGCGCCCGTCAAATTCCTCTGACAGCATCATCGCAGTCTGACAGGAGCCGGAAAGTCCGCTGCTCATGGGAATATGCACGATCTGATCGTAATCCAGCAGGATCCTGCGCCACAGCCGCAGCACGGAATCCGGCGCTGGCTGGGAGGTGGAAACGGGCACTCCCGTCCTCAGCTTTTCATAAAATTCCTCCTGTGTCAGATTGATCCCCTCAAAAAAGGTTTCCCCGCCTATCATAAACGGCATGGGCAGCACATAAATGCCAAGCTTTTCCGCCTCCGCCTGGGTGATTCCGCTGTTGCTGTCCGTGACAATTGCAATCTTCGACATACTACCGCCCTTTCTGAAAACAAAATATTCTAACGTATAAATTTACCCTTATATGCTCCTGAAGTCAACCCGGTTCCGATTCTCCTCTTCCCAGCGGTAAAGCGGGGCAAACTCCAGCCTGTTTCTCTGCGGATCTTCGGAAACGATCCGTTCTGCGAGGGAACTGGCCTTCAACAGGAGATCGGAATCCTGATAGATATCTCCGATCTTAAAATCAAGCTGGCCGCTCTGGCGCACTCCAAACAGATCGCCCGGCCCGCGCAGCTTCAGATCCTCATTGGCGATGAAAAAACCATCATTGGATGTGTTCAGGATCTTCAGCCGTTTCATCACTTCCTCATTTTCATTGGAGCTGATGAAAATGCAATAGCTCTGCGCGCCGCCTCTTCCCACCCGTCCTCTTAGCTGATGAAGCTGAGCAAGACCGAAACGCTCCGCGTTTTCCACCATCATAACTGTGGCGTTTGGAACATTGATCCCCACCTCGATCACCGTGGTGGAAACCAGCACATCCGTCTTTCCCGCCGCAAAATCCTCCATGATCCGGTTCTTTTCCGCCGGTTTCATCCGGCCGTGCAGGAAAGCAATGCGTATTCCGTCCGGCAGGGCAGCCTGGAGCTTTTTCGTATAATCCATCACGTTCTCCAGCCCGTCCATCTCCCCTTCCTCCACCATGGGGCAGATCACATAGGCCTGATGCCCCGCCCGGACCTGGCCTGCGATAAAGGAGTAGGCCCTTTGCCGGTAAGAGGTGCCGACTACACAGTTTTTGATGGGCAGACGGCCCACAGGCATCTCGTCCAGGATGGAGACATCCAGATCCCCATACAGGACGATGGCAAGGGTGCGCGGAATAGGGGTCGCACTCATGACGAGCACATGGGTCCCTTCCCCTTTATCCGCCAGGCTTTCCCTCTGCCGGACGCCGAAGCGGTGCTGTTCGTCCGTGACCACAAGGGCGAGATTCCGATACTCCACCTTTTCCTGGATGAGAGCGTGCGTACCGACGATCACATTGTATTCTCCCTCCGCTATGGCGCGATAGATCCGCCTTTTTTCACCTGCCGTGGTGGAACCGGTCAAAAGGATGGGACGGATACACAGCCCCTGCTGGCTGCAGAGTTTTTCAAGAGCTTCAAAATGCTGGCGTGCCAGCACCTCAGTAGGCGCCATCAGGCAGCCTTGCCTGCCGTTCGCCGCACACATCAGAAGGGCAAGGAATGCTAGGATGGTCTTTCCGCTTCCCACATCCCCCTGTACCAGCCGGTGCATGGCCGTCTCCCTCTGCATGTCCTCCTCGATCTGTCCCCAGACTCGAAGCTGTGCTCCCGTCAGACGGTAGGGAAGCTTTTCCAGCAGCGCATCCGTATCCGGGACCTTTCGCAGGACCACCCTAACCTGCCTGACCTGATCTTCGCTTTTCAGGCGGGAAAGCCCCAGGAAAAAGGCGAGAAATTCATTAAAGGAAAGCCTTCTCCTCGCTTCTGCGGCTTCCTCCGTATTCTTAGGGCAGTGGATCTTTTCCACCGCTTCCCGCCAAGGGATCAGACCATATTCCCTGCGCAGTCCGTCCGGGAGAAATTCCTCCAGGAAGTCCCTGCCATCCGGAGTTTTCCCCTCCGACAGCTCCTCCAGGGCAGCCCGGATCGTCCTTGTCATCATGCGGTTGGTCAGCCCTTTCGTCAGGGCGTACCTCGGCTGCAGGGTATCCTGGACGGCAGCGTAATCCTCCACGCTGAAAATGGCCGGCTGTTCCATCCGGACTAGGGCACAAGCCGTCATTCCACCAGGCGTCCCTTTTGTTTTTCCCGCATTTCCCGCCTGGCAGAGGCCGCGGAAGATATGGACGCTGCCCGGCTTTAAAATGCTCCTCAGATAGGGCATGCCGAAAAATGTCATACGAAAAAAGCCGGTTTCATCTCCGGCCTGTACACTCGCTATGACCAGGGAACGCACCCTTTTGATCTGCGGCGTGCCGATCACAGCCGCCTTCACGGCGCACACCCTTCCGGGCGTCAGGGCCGAAACGGTTACGGGCGCTTCCATTTTCTCGTAATCCCTGGGGTAATGCTCCAGAAGTTCCCCCAGATCGGTGATATGGAGCCTGGCGAAAAGCTCCGCTGTCTTTTCGCCGACTCCCTTAATGGATGTCAATCCTGTCTGAATTTTCATCGTTTCCTGTTATTCAGCCGAAATAATATAATAGTAAATAGGCTGTCCGCCGTACTGAAGCTCGATATCACAGGAAGGATAGCGTTCTTCCACTCTGGCCTTCAGCTTCCCGGCGTCTTCTTCACTGATATCGGCTCCGTAATAGATGCTGATCAGCTCGCAGTCATCGCTCATCATGACCCCGATCATATCATAGGCCACATCGGCGATATCTGAACCCACAGCCAGGATGCCGTCGTCGCCGATCCCCATGTAATCGCCCTGGCGGATCTGCTTGTCATCGATGACCGTATCGCGTACTGCATAGGTGACTTCCCCGGTTTTGACATGGGCAATCTCTTCCGTCATGGAAGCCTCGTTCTCCTCCGGTCCCATATCCGGCACGTAATTGATCACCGCAGTGATACCCTGCGGGATCGTCTTTGTGGGAATGACCACCACTTTTTTATCCTTTACCAGGTATTTTGCCTGGTTGGCGGCCATGATGATGTTCTTGTTGTTCGGGAGCACATAAACGGTATCCGCATTGACCTTACCGATCGCGTTTACCACATCCTCCGTGCTGGGGTTCATGGTCTGCCCGCCTTCAATGATATAGTCAACGCCGAGGCCGCGGAAGATCTCCGCCAGGCCGTCTCCTGCGGAAACTGCGATGAATCCGGCTTCCTTATGCTCTCCTGTGCTTTCCGCTTCCGCGGCAGGCTTTTCGGCTTCTTCCTGCATCTTTTCCTTCTCGGAAAGCTTGAACAGCTTCTCCTGATGTTCGAGACGCATGTTGTCGATCTTCATATTGGAAAGCGCGCCATACTTCAATGCCTTCTGGATCGCGAGTCCGGGGTCATTGGTATGTACGTGTACCTTGACCACGTCATCATCCGCGACCACAACGATGGAATCGCCGATGGATTCCAGATAAGCCTTGAAATCCATTTCCTGCTTGATATTGAAGGTTTTGTTCAGCATGATGATAAATTCGGTGCAGTAGCCGAATTTGATATCCATGTCGGCCTGCGCCTCCAGGCTGCTCTTTGCGGCCGTCCCGGAAGCCGCCGGCTTCTCTTCCGCCGAAAAATCCATGGAATCCGCGGACACCTTGCCCGTAAAAGCGTCAAAAGCACCGCGGAGCACCTCCACAAGCCCCTGTCCGCCGGAGTCCACCACGCCGGCCTGCTTCAGCACCGGGAGCATCTCAGGCGTCTGGCTGAGCACATACTCCGCCTGGTCGATGATCTCCTTTAAGAACTTCTCCATATCCTCTTCGCCCGCATCTGCAAGCTCACGCGCCTTCATGGACGCGCCCTTTGCCACGGTAAGGATCGTTCCTTCCTTAGGCTTCATGACAGCCTTGTACGCTGTTTCCACCGCTTTCTCACCGGCAGCGGCCATGATCGGGATCGTGATCACGTCATAATCACGGATTCCCTTGGTAAAGCCTCTGAAAAGCTGTGAAAGAATGACACCCGAATTTCCTCTCGCCCCTCTCAGGGAACCGGAAGAGATCGCTTTAGATAACGACATCATATCGGGCTCCTTCATAGCGGCCACTTCCTTTGCCGCCGACATGATGGTAAGCGTCATATTCGTTCCTGTATCCCCGTCAGGTACCGGAAATACGTTCAGCTCATTGATCCACTCTTTCTTGCTCTCAAGTCTCTTGGCTCCCGCCAAAAACATCTTCGCCAGGCAGCCAGCGTCAATCGTCTGCAAACTCACAACTACAGTCCTCCTTAATCAATCACTCGTACACCTTCGACGAAGATGTTGATCTTCTCAATTTCCATGCCGGTGAATTCTTCCACTTTATACTTCACATTATCGATCAGATTGTTGGATACTGCCAGAATACTCACGCCGTAGGAAACGATCACATGGAAGTCCAGTGTCAGTTTGTTGTTATTGACCGTCACGCGGATCCCTTTCGTCACGTTGTCCCTCTTCAAGAGCTTCACCACGTCCTTGACCGTGATACCCATCCCCACGATGCCGAAACATTCCATGGCGACAATACCCGCATACTTTGCAATAACTTCTTTATCAATCGATATATTGCCCATATGGGTGTTCAAATATGAACCCTTCATGTAGTACCTCCTTCTTCTCTGCCGCAGCCGTAACGGCACAAATATAAGCATATTATAACCGCTTTCTGAAAAAAATGGAAGATAAAATTATTTTCACCGCGATTTTACTTGCAAATTCCTTCCTTTTCTGTTATCATACACATGTTGCGGTTTGAAAAATATAATGGGTTAGGAGGTGCGAAGATGGCAAAATGTGATATTTGCGGCAAGGGCGTTCATTTTGGTAACAACGTAAGCCATTCCCATAGAAGATCCAATCGTATCTGGAACTCGAATGTGAAAAGCGTCAAGTGTCTGGTAAACGGTGCTTCCAGAAAGATGCATGTCTGCACCAGCTGTCTCAGATCCGGCAAAGTGGAGAGAGCATAAAGAAATGACGCCTGCAGAGAAACAGGACATAAAAAAAGGCTGTTGAAACCTTCCGGTTTGGACAGCCTTTTTATTTGTCGCAGAAGATCATATTGTATCCGGCCGCCATGAGGAGCACGGCAACGATCAGCCCGGCCAGGCGGTTTGCGATCAAAAGCGTCAGAAACATGCCGACGGCAATGCTGAATACGATGATCCCGATCAGTTTCCAAAGCTGCCGCATTCCCAGGCACCCCGTTCTTTATCGTCTTACTGCTATTCTATGCGCCTGCCGACGGCATGATTCTCTTTTCCCTCCTATTCCCCGGAAGGAAACGCCGCCTTCTGCGCTTCTTCGTCGCTCATCATCGTCTCCGGCTTTGCGGTAAAGCGGTCTACCAGATCCGGGATCATATCCAGTATCTTGGTCACACTGTCCTGATTTTTGATATTGACAAGCTTCGTCTGCCCGTTCTTGATCAGGAGCACGGCGCTTGGCGTCATTTTCCCGGAAAGCCCGCCTGCCCCTCCGTCCTTCTTTTCGCTTCTGCTGGCCCCGGCTCCCACGCCGAAGGTCACATCCACGAGCGGAATGATGATGGTGTCATCGATCTTCGTCGCCTCTCCCACCACAGTCTTAGTCGACATCAGCGTGTTGGCTCCCTTCAGCAGGGACTCCATTACGGAATTGATGTTATTATGATTTTCAGCCATTGGTCAGCTCCTCCTTTTTCAGCCGTCTGATAAATATCCATGTCCTTTTATCCAGCACCACTCTTAAAATATGATAAAGAACCGTGCAGGCACGGATTCTTCCCGACATGCAAAACTCTCCGCACAGGCGTTCTTCGTCGAAATCCGGAACGATATGCACCGTATCCCCGATCCAGGGGTATAGGATCCCATGCACCGCGAGCACGTTTCCCGTAACCGCTGGATCCCCGGCTCCGACCGTGAGATCAGCCGAAATCTTTTTCGGCATCAAATGGAACAAAAGCTTTTTCCCCTGCTCCCATATCATGCGGAGGAGCCTCTGAGACTCTTCTTCTGTCAGAATCCGCAGATAACGGGCCGCCGCCGTCCATATCCGCTTCCCCCGGTCCATAAAGCCTTCCAATGTCCGCTTCCCATCCCGCAATCCGCGAAGGAGGCCGGAGAGCTTATTTTTTAAAAGCACAAGTCCCTTTTTTCCCAATCCATTTTGGCTTTCCTCAGCGCCGGAGACGGGGAGTGATCCTGATGAGGCGGGACCGGGTTCCGGAGAAACAGGACCGGAGCCTGGGGAGACAGGACCGGAATCCGCAGGGACAGGGCCGGGACCAGAAGAAACAGGGCCGGAGCCCGCAGGGACAGGTTCTCTAGGGACCTGCGATCCCGCAGTTTTGGGAGGACCGCTTTTCTTCCATTTTTCCGGCCTGACCCTGATCCCGGCCACCCGGACCGTCATATGCAGTCCCTCCGCATACTCCGCCCGGAAGCTCACCAGGCGCAGAAGCCAGGTGAACCGGATATACGCCTTAGGCCTCCCTTCCTCCGGAAGACTGCCTTCCGCCCGGTATCTGACCGGGACAAAAAGGAGAAGCGCCGCAAAGGCAAGGAAAAGCCCCAGTATGATGAGCAGGATAATGCCCGCTGTTTTCAGAATGAACAGAAATACTTCCATATGCCCCCTGAATACTCCCTGCCACGGTTTCTGTCCGCGCTGCAGCTTCATCCCCGCCGCAACATCTGTCCGTGCTGCGGCCCGCCGTCCGGCTTCCCGCAAGAATTGAGGATATAGCCCTTGATATCAGCGTCCCCGGTTTCCCGGACCACCTTCTGCGCGAGCCCTATAACGATCTCCACCGCTTCCTGCCTGCTGGATGCAAGGCCGACCACAAGCATATGTTCCGTGTCAAAGCATCTCTGCTTCAGATAACCGCTGTGGATGATCTCCAACTGATCCGAAGACGCGGCAAGCGCGATGACGTATACAGAAAACTGTCCCGCATTGTGCCGGAGCTTCCATTTCACCTTTTCCGGATTCCTGATGGTTTCTCCCACATAAAGATCTCTGCAGAACTTCATGATACGTCCCGTCTTCCTTTCCCGGCAGGCGCACAGGCCGCCGCCCTGCCTTCTTTAAAACCATTGCCATTTTCAGGCATTTTCATACCTTTAGCCTGATTTTTCATTTTACTGAGATCAAGCCGGAAAGAGAGGCGGGATGCTTCTCATCCGCTCCCGCCTCTCCTTCCGTTCCCGAGCCCACGGCGCCGGGATTTTTCAGAAATATTTCCTGCTTCCCCAGAGATTCCTTTTCTTCAGGTCCAGATACTCATGATATGCTTTTTCCAGGATCTGCTTCTCGTTGGCGAACTTCAGCAGATGATAGGCTTCATGGTACTTGTAAAATCCCGAGTCCACAAAATATTCCTCACGCTGTGGTTTGCTGTAATAACTGTCGGCCATCATCAGATACCAGTGCACTTCCTTGTCCACCGTATCCTCTGGCACGTTAAAGGTATACTCGCTCCTGCCGATATACTTGACGATGGAAGCTCTCGCCCCGCTCTCCTCAAGCACCTCCCGGAGCGCCGTATCCTTATACTCCTCTCCTGCCTCTACCGTTCCTTTGGGCAGGACCCAGCCTTCATACTTGTTTTTAAAATTCTTGTACAAAAGCAGTATCTTACCACGAAAAATAACCACACCGCCACAGCTTGTTGCCTCTATCATCGCAATCCCTCCTGTAAGGTGTGCACTTTCCGGACCATGCGAAGGAGCATGTCCCTTCCGCTAAACTAGTTCAAGTATATCCCAAATGCACTTCTTAGGCAAGCAAAAGTTTCCGTCCGCCGGCACGGCCCATCCGGCATATGCCGTTCCCCCGGCGCGGGCATGCTGCCTGAGGTTTATCCGACCGTCCCGAAAAAAGCGTCGAACACCCGTTTTGCGATGGGGACCGCATAATCCCCGCCGGAGCCGATCCCCTCAATGATCACGGTGACCGCTACCTGCGGGTTTTCCACAGGGGCAAAGCCCGTAAACCATGCGTGGGAATCGCTGGAGCTGTCGCTGTATTCCGCTGACCCGGTCTTACCCGCGGCGGTATAAGAAAGTCCGGAAAGCTTTGACGCCGTCCCTTCCTCCACCACATCTTCCATGAGTTCCGTCAGGATCTGCGCCTCCCCTGAGGTCATCAGCCTGGCGTACTCCTGTGGTCCGTACTGTTTCAGCACGGTCCCGTCCGGTTTCTCGACCCGGTCCATCTCATAGGGCCTCATCAGCACCCCGCCATTCGCGATCGCCGACGTGATCATGCACAGATGCAGCGGAGTCATTTGGGTCTTTCCCTGCCCGATCGCCGTCTGGATCATATCCGCATCACTGCTTTTTTCATTTAAGGAGACGCTGCTTTCCGAATAGGCGATGTCTACCGGGAGTTCCTGATCAAACAGGAGCTCCTGCAGGGTGGTAGAAAAATCTTCCCGGTCCAGACTCATTCCGATATTGGCGAAAGAAGAATTGCAGGACTCCGCAAAGGAGTGCATAAAATCCAGCTGCCCGTGGCTGCTGCCGTGAAAACAGCGGATAGTGGTATCTCCGTAGGTGTAGCTGCCGCTGCACTGATAGCTGTAATTTTCCCAGTCGTCCGGGTGCTCTCTGATGTATTCCAGAGCCGTAATGATCTTAAAAGTGGAGCCGGGCGGATAAAGCCCCTGTGATGCCCTGTTTAACAGGACAGAGCTTCCGTCCTGCGTCAGGCTGTCCCAGTCCTGCGCGATCTCATTCGGGTCAAAATCCGGCTTGGACACCATGGCAAGGATCTTTCCCGTAGAAGGCTCCATTACCACGATCGCTCCTGTGTAAAGCCCCATCGCGTTATAGGCCGCCTCCTGTATCTTCGTATCCAGAGTGGTAACCAGATCGTTCCCAGGATTTTTGAGGCCGTCCGCCGCGTTTTCCGCCTGCTCGGCCGCAGAGACGGAGGTATTGATCAGATCATAATTGGCAAGGCTCTCCAGCCCGGTCCTTCCCCTAGTGGAATAACCAACGATATGGGAAAACATATTCGCATAGGGGTACTGCCGCACTTCTTCGCCGTCTTCTACCACCGTCTCCGCCAGCACTTCCCCGTCCGCCGCATATATGGTCCCTCTGGTATTCTGCCTAGCGAGGATGCTCTGCCTGCTGTTGTAGCTATTGTTGAACAGCTCTTCCGAATGGGAGGGGATATAGATGCACAGATAAGCTGCCATGGCGGCAAAAAGGACACAGAAAAACACGGCGCAGCCGGAAAGCTGCGCGCGCATCCGTTTTTCCTCCGCCAGCCCGGCTGGATCTCTGTCCGCTCCGTAACGCTGCAGACCGCGCCTTTTTCCGGCCTGCCTCTTTTCTGCCCCCCTCGTTCTTGTTCTTCTTTTTCCCATCGTGAGACCTTACCATCCTTTCCGCCCGGAGTGCGTCCGCTTTCTGTCGTTTTTCCCGCGGGATGCGTCGTCGTCGTAACCATCTTCTACGTCGTAACCGGCTTCGTCATCATAACCAGATTCCCCGTCGTAATCGGCTTCGTCATCGTAATCCTCGTCATCGCCGTAATCCGCTTCATCATCATAATCCGCTTCGTCATCATAATCCGCTTCGTCATCATAATCCGCTTCGTCATCGTGATCCTCTTCCCCGCCGGACAGCGCGCGCCGTTTCAGTCCGGCTCCCTGGACCACCGCAAACAGAAGGATCGTGGTCATCACGCTGCTTCCGCCGTAGCTGACCAGCGGGAGCGTCACGCCGGTGAGCGGAATAAATTTGATCCCGCCGCCAACGGTCAGAAAAACCTGAAAAATATACAACACACCGAATCCTGCCGCAAGCAGCCTGTAAAAACAGTCCTGCTGCGCCATTGCAATGCGCAGGAACTGCAGAAAACAGCATACGCACACCACGAGCAGGCTGACCGCGAACAAAAGGCCCAGTTCCTCTGTGACCGCCGCGAAAATAAAGTCCGTCTCCACATATGGGATATCCTGCGGCGTCCCCTGACCGATCCCGAGACCGAACCAGCCTCCCCGGGAGAGGGCAAAAAGCGACTGGGTGATCTGATAGCCCTGGCTGTCGATCACACTCCAGGGATCACGCCATGCCTGCACCCGGACCTGTACATGGGAAAACAGGCGGTAGGCAACAAAGGCCGCCGCGCAGCCCCCCGCCGCTCCGATCGCGAGATAACGGTATTTTCCGGTGGCAAAGAAAACCAGGAAAACGAATGCCAGAAAGAAAATGAGCGCGCTTCCCAGGTCTCTGGATAAAACCAGCACCAGAACATGCCCCGCCGCAACAGCCGCAGCGACCGCCACCCGCTTCAGGGAAGCGTCCTCCCACAGAAGCGCAGCCAGGAAAAAGACGAACAGGAGTTTGACAAATTCGGAAGGCTGGAAGGTAACTCCCGCCACCGTATAAGTTAGTCTGGAGCCGTGTGTCACCTGCCCCAGGATGAGCACGGCGAGCAGTGCCAGAAGCCCGGCCCCGGCATACAGAAGGGTCAGCTTCTTCAGCAGATGGCCGCAGGTCCTGACCACCTGAGGGACCGCCATGGATAAAACCAGGGAGATCGCTGCGATGATAAGCTGCCGGACCGCCTGCTGCAGGTTCAGCCTGCCCAGGATCAGGAAGCCGGTTCCCAGGAGGAAACACATATGGTTGAGAACAGCCCGGTCCATCCCCGGATAGATCATGAGGAACAGCGTCATGGAAGCAAACAGGGTGATCTGGGAAAAAGCATAGAAAAACAACATATCCAAGTCTCCTGTTTCCACGCAGAGCGCTAGAAAACCCACAAACTGCCAGATAAAGATACAAACGGATTGCGCCGTATCCACAGCCCTTCCTTTCCTGGGAGAAAGAAAGGAGCGCACCAGGGACAGGACCGCATACAAAACCGCCAGGAGCGCTATGATATATCTGGAATAAATCACGATGAACTGTTCCATGTCCCCTACTGCGCCCCTTTCCTGAAATGCCCTGTGGTAAAACCATATTCCGGCTGTATCTTTTCCCCGGAAAGCCCTTCCTGAAACAGCCCAAGGATTTCCTTCGCCTTCTCCCCGCTTTCCTGAAGGAAGTCGAACCGTACAAAAGCCGCCCCGCTTTCCGGCATTTCTCCCAGGAATGTATGCAGGGAAAGCGGCACGGAATTATAGATGACATTATAGCAGAAGCGGCAGTCGGTAACGACAGGAAAAGCCGCCTGATACCGGTCGATCAAGAACAGTCCTGCCTTCCCGGGAGCCGCATCCCTCAGGCACTCCCCCGCCGTTTTCTGGATACAGTTGGCAGTCACCATCATAGGGATCCTGCCATAAACCAGGATTTCCTTCCGGCCCGGCTGCCCCTGCCCGGGCGACGGCAGGGCATATACATCCCTCCCGTTCAGCTCCAGAGGCGCGCAGTAGGTATCCATGTCCTGCCGCCAGTACTCCCAAGTCTGACGGTTCCAGACATAAATCCTGTGGTCGAAAGCGATCTTTCCTTTCCAGCCGTTCTCTTTCAGCCACACCAGGCCGGAGGGAGAAGCAATCTGAGCTCCCGCAAAAAGCCCCGTGTCCAGAAGCGTCTTCACCCTGCCCATCTGTTCCCTGGTTTCCGACCGGAAGATCAAGGGAAGGGACAGGAAAAACTCACAGGAGGGCATCTGTTCTCCTGCCTTCCTCAGCCGTTTTCCCATTCCGGCGTTTATGGCAGCCTCCGGCACATAGATCCGGGAAACGCCAGCTTCCAGGCAGGCTTCCAACTGAGAAGGCGTGATCACGGACGCCGACAGTTCCGGCATGCCTGTCCTGCAGCCCACAGCGGCAGCCGCATCCCCGCTTCCGGCATGCCTCTTCTTTCCTGCCTCTCTCTTTTTTCCATCGTTGTGATACGCGGCAATCCTGCGGGCACGCAGTTCTTCCAGCACGCTTCTTCGCAGCTCATTGAGCGCTTTCACAGGAAGGAACACATCCCCCTCCATGAAAATCTCGATCCTCTCAGCCAGGAAACCGCTCCCGCCCGTTCTGGCGAGCTGCTTCCTTACTTCTTCTTCCGTCAGCGGCCTTTTCTGCGCCTGCTGCACCATCTCCCCTTCCAGACAGACAGTTTCCTCTCCCGCCTGCGCCGTCAGGCGGACCGGCCTTCCTGCCTGAAGCTCTGCCGTCATGGAAACAGGGAACGCGATCGTCCTTTCCAGGATCCGGCTGCGGATCTCCTGCAGCAGTTCCTCGCTGCAGCCCGCGTATCCCGGCTGATCCAGGGTGACCATATCGCGGCCATTATGCTTTTTCAGATATCCGCCTCCCAGCCCGCTGCGCACATACAGGGAGGAAAGCAGCTTTTTATCCGCAGGAAGCGCTTCCCTCTTTTCCGGGCAGGCCAGATACTCATCTATCCTGCGCCGGTAGGCGTCCGTCACGCCCGCCACATATTCCGCCCGCTTCATCCTTCCTTCGATCTTGAAGGAATCAATGCCGGCGTCCACCAGTTCCGGGATCAGATCGATGGTACACAGATCCTTCAGGCTTAACGGATAACATGCTTTTCCGGTCTTCTTCGATCGGATGCGGTAAGGCTGGCGGCAGGGCTGGGCGCACCGTCCACGGTTTCCGCTGCGCCCGCCCAGCATGCTGCTGAACAGACACTGTCCCGAATAGCAGTAACACATGGCGCCGTGGATGAACACCTCCACCTCTAGGCCGCTCTCTTTTTTCAGAAGCACGGCTTCCTCCAGGGAAAGCTCCCTCGCCGGAACCACCCGGACAATGCCGAGCCGTTTCAGGGCCTCTACTCCCGCCGCATCTGTAACCGTCATCTGCGTGCTCGCGTGCAGGGAAAGATGAGGGAAATTCTCTCCAAGCACCAAAAGCGCACCCACGTCCTGCACGATCACGCCATCCAGCCCCGCCTCATAAAACGGGGCTATAAAGTCCGCGAGCCGGTCCAGCTCCTCCTGCTTCATGAGCGTATTGACCGTCAGATAAATCTTTTTTCCGAAAAAGTGAGCCTCATCCAGCGCCGAAAGCACCTCATCCCGGCTGAAATTTCCGGCATATGCCCTCGCCCCGTATTGCTGTCCACCTATGTATACCGCATCCGCCCCCGCTTTCAGCGCCGCCTGAAAACAGCCGTAATCCCCGGCGGGCGCAAGAAGTTCCGGTTTCTTCATTCTCTCTACCTCATTTCATGCCGCTCACAGGCAGCATTATATGAAAAGGGGCTGTCCCGCAAAAGACAGCCCGTCCCGATCGCTATGCTTTTTTATTCCTGTCGTTTTTGTCCGCCAGCTCAGTTTCCAGGCGGACGATCTTTTTGGAGCTTTCGTTCAGCTCCTTCTGAACGCCCTTTAAGGTTTTCTCCGTGTTTTCCAGCTTGATCTGGGAAGCGATCAGTTCATGCTTCAGATCATAAAGCTCCTTTTCCTTGGCCTGGAGTTCTTCTTCCTGGATGGCGATCTGCTTTCTCGCTTTAAAATAATCATCTGCGATGTTCAACTGCATCAGGATATTCTGCCGGTCCAACGGCTGTCTGGTGAAGCTTTCCATTTTACTGTATTCCGTCATTTTATTGTTGATATAGGAGGCGACCCTCTGCAGGTATTCCTCGCTCTCGTATCCGCTCAGCGTGAAAACCTTTCCGCCAATGATCACTTCCGTATCTGTTTTAACAGCCATGCCGCTCTCCTTCATACCGTTTTCGGGTAGCCTGTTACACGGAATCCATTATACACCCGATGGATGCGGAAATTCAAGTCCCAAATGGCGGTAGGCTGCCTCCGTCACCACCCTTCCGCGCGGAGTGCGGTTGATGAACCCGTTCTGCAAAAGGTACGGCTCATAGACATCCTCAATGGTGCCCGCATCCTCACCGATTGCTGCCGCCAGGGTATCCAGCCCCACCGGCCCGCCGTTAAACTTATAGATCATGGTATCCAGCATGTTCCGGTCCACATGATCCAGCCCCATCCGGTCCACATCCAGAAGGTCCAGCGCTTTCTGCGCCACCTCAAAGGTGATCGTCCCGTCGAAACGCACTTGGGCAAAATCCCTCACCCGCTTTAACAGACGATTGGCAAGCCGGGGCGTCCCTCGGCTTCTTCTGGCAAGCTCCCCTGCTCCCTCAGCATCAATCTCCACGCCAAGGACAGCCGCAGAATGGATGATGATCCGGGTCAGCTCCTCCACCGTATAAAATTCCAGCCTGTGGATCACGCCGAAGCGGTCCCTAAGCGGCGCGGTCAGAAGCCCCGCGCGTGTCGTCGCTCCCACCAGGGTAAAATGGGGCAGATCCAGACGGATGGAGTGGGCGGAAGCGCCTTTCCCGATCATGATGTCGATAGCATAATCCTCCATAGCCGGATACAGCACTTCTTCCACCTGACGGTTCAAGCGGTGGATCTCATCCACGAACAGAAGGTCTCCCTCCTGCAGGTTGTTGAGAATAGCCGCCATCTCTCCCGGCTTCTCAATGGCCGGGCCGCTGGTAACCCTCATATGGACGCCCATCTCATTCGCGATGATGCCCGCAAGGGTGGTCTTTCCCAGTCCGGGCGGCCCGTACAGGAGCACATGATCCAGCGCGTCTCCGCGCCGTTTCGCCGCTTCAATGTATACTTTGAGATTTTCCTTTGCCTTCTTCTGCCCGATATAATCATCCAGCGTTTGAGGCCTCAGCGTGCTCTCTATCCTGATATCTTCTTCCGTTACACTCGTCTCGATGACTCTTGGCATTTTCCACTCCAATCCGGCCTTTTTCGATCTTTTTCCTTTTTAAGGGAGATTCGTCGTCAGACGAACTTAAAAATCCCGTACCGCTGCGGACGATCAAAACAGGTGCTTCAGTGCCGCCTTCAAAAGTTCTTCCACATCCATCTCATCCGCATTTTCCACCTTCCTGACAGCTCTGGCCGCTTCCGAGGAAGAATATCCCAGCGCTGTCAGCGCTTCGGCAGCCTCCCGTTTCGCATCGCTCAGGCCCGTTCCGGCGGCATAGGCTTCACTTTCCTTGGATACAAATGTCTCTTCCATGGAAACCTTATCCTTCAAATCCAGGATCACGCGCTGCGCTGTTTTCGGACCCACTCCCGGGGCCCTTGCGATCGCCTTCGCATCCTGCGTCAGCACGGCCAGCCGCACATCGTCCGCGCTCATCACGGAAAGGATGGCGAGCCCTCCTTTCGGGCCGATGCCGCTCACCGTGATCAGCAGCCGGAACATATCAAGCTCGTCCTGGCTGAGAAACCCGTACAGCAAAAACGCATCCTCCCGCACACAGGTATAGGTATAAATCTTCACTTCTTCCCCGGGCGGCGGCAAAAGAGCCGGCAGGCTCGCCGGGATCTTCACATTGAAGCCGATCTGTCCCACCTCGAGCACCAGATTGTCCTCCGTCACCCCGGCGACACGTCCGATCAGATATGCAAACATTCCTTTTCCTCCGTTTTTCAGTCTCTTGCTGCAAAGCCGTCCGGAAGATGGGATAAGACCATCCGGCAGACCAGGCCGAGACAAAAGCCGGTCAGACAGCCACAGATCAAAAGAGGCGGGATATAATAAAGAATCCGGACCGTTTCCGTGACCAGAACAGCGACCAGAAGCTGAGCCGCGTTGTGGGCAATTCCTCCCGCGCAGCTTATCCCCGTCACCGAAAAAGCGGGATTCTTTTTCAGAAGCGCCATGACAAGAAAGCTGAAAAGCGCGCCGGCAAGACTGTACAGGAGAGAAAAAAAGTTCCCAAACAGAAATGCCGACAGAAGAACCCTGGCCGCATTGACCGCCAGAGCCTGCCGGCTCCCGTACAGATACAGCGTCAAAAGGACCGCCAGATTTGGAAGCCCAAGCTTCATTCCCGGAATGCCTAAGGGAAACGGGATCAGCGTCTCCACATATCCGAGGATCAGCGCAAAGGCTAAAAGAAGTCCCAGTCTCGCCGTTCTGGCCGCATTCCCTTCCTTCATCCCATTCCTCCCGCAACGGCATCCACGCCGTCTTCCGTCCCTTGCCCGCCAGTTATCGTGATCGCCAGCCGGTGCGGCAGGCAGATAATGCTTTCTCCCACCCGGCTGATCCTGCCCTGCCTGATGCAGAGCCCGTCCGGGCAGTCTGCTTCTTCCACCCATGCCTGTCCGTCCTGTATGACGAGGAGATTCTCTCCGTTTTCCACGCGGATCGGTACCCTCCTGTCTTCCGTCAGGGAATATTCTCCTAGAATCCTTCCGTCACAGACAACCTCCACGCTGTTTCCCTTTCTGCCCAAAAGGACCAGAAACAGGGCAAAAAGAAATGCCGCACCCAGAACGGCAGCCAGCAGCAATAGATCCGCTTTCGTCATTATAGCACGGTCGAACATATGTTTCAAGAAGCATTTCCTCCCGCCAGCGCCCGATAATGAGCTTCCTTTTCGGCATCCTTCAGATTGGCGCACACCGCGGCGCAGTTTTTCCAGAAAAGCCGCGTCCCCTCAGAGGCCCCCGTCAGCGCAAAGCTTTTTTCCGCCGCTTTTTCATAACAGGCAAGTGCCCGTTCCCAGTCGCCCCTGCGCCAGGCGGCTTCTCCCAGCCCGGAAAGCGCGGTGAGATAATAGACCTCTGCCTGTCCCTCCGAAGGATCCTTTTCTCCGTCCGTCCGGTCTTTCCCGTTTTCTTCATACAGAGCTGCCGCCCGGCTGAGGAGTTCTTCGGCGCGCTCCGCCTCTTTTTCATCCGAAAGGATCAGGAGCGCCTGCCGGGTTAGCGCTTCCGCCAGAAGACCTTCTTCCTTCTTTTTCCCTTCCAGGATACGTGCCGCGCGTTCATAACAGCGCTCCGCTTCTTTCTTCCTCCCTGCCCCTTCATAGGCGGCGCCCGTGCTCATCAGCACCAGGGCAAAATGCTCCGTATCCTCCAGATTCAGTTCCTCCATCAGAAGCAGGATATCCTCTGATACCGCAAACGCCTTATCATACTGCCCGCTCTGTCGGTAAAAGGAAAGCAGCTCATTTCCTGCCGCAACATAAAGGCCATATGCCTCTTCCTCTTTTGCTTCCTCCATACGCGCTTCCAGATACGGCTCGATCTCCTCCCAGCGGTTTTCCCAGATCAGCCCGTTCAGTTCATCATAGATTTCTTCCAGAGATTTCATTTCCCCTCATTTCCGCGTTCCACGCATCCTGTCTTTTTTGTTTCAGCCATCGGATTCTTCTTCCGGCGGCATATACAGCGTCCATCCCAGCCCGGCGTCATAAGCCAGGCATTCCCATATGATCTGACCGTCCTCATCCAGAAGAGGATCTCCATCCGGCCGGTCTACAGGGACTTCAAACAGAAGGTCGATATATCGGTCCCTTTCCAGGTCTTGTGCTCTCGCGTAAAACAGATATTCCACGCTCGGCTTGTTTCCCAGGTTCAGCGGAAGGAGCCATTCCTTGTCATCCGGAGACGGGAAAGAGAAATCAGCGGTTATCTGCGCGCTTTCCTCCTCTGCCGTTATCTCTCCCTCATCTGTATCATCCGTTTTGCCAAGGGCATCCGCTTCCTCCGCGAGGATCGAAGCCTCTTCGGCCTCCTGCGGGATCACCTCCGGCCTGCTGTACAGGTCTTCCCTCATCTGCTGACAGAACTCGCTGTCCGCGAGGATGACAAAATTTTCCCAGTTATCCTGAAACTCCTGAAGCTCCTCCACCTTCGCCGTCAGGCTGTGGGTCTGCCCGCTCAGCTCATTGATGGTCTCCTGATCGGACGCAACCTGCGCCTCCAGCTCCGTCTGTTCCCTGCGCTCCATATAGATAACGAACGCCTCCACCAGCATCGCGCCCAGCAGCACAGCCACTGTGATATAGGTAACGATTTTTGCAAACACATCTTCCCTGAAGCTCATTTCTGATCTTAAACCTTTCTATCCAGACATCTGACCGCCACAGACAGACTGCGGCAAATACCGACTGCATTTTTATTCTACACCATCCCCGGTAAAAAGTCATGACCAAATTCAGGCGGGGGCAAAAAATGCCCGTTCCACAGCGCCCGGGCAGAACACCGCAGCGTTGACATTTCCATGGGAAAAGCTTATAATCAGCTTGTTTTACAACTGACTTTACAAAAAGAAAAGAGAGAAATCCAATGGAAAATTACCGCATTACCATCGACTCCAACTCCGATCTGCCGTCCTTTCTCAGAGAAAAATACCAGACCGTGATAATTCCTCAGTATTATGCCTTCGGAGACGAGGTATACGGGGATGAAAAAAATATGGCCCCGGCAGAGTTCTACCAGAAAATGCGGGAGGGCGCCCTGCCTTCCTCCATGGCGAACAACCCTGTCATCATCCGGGAACGTTTTGAACCCATCCTGAAGGACGGATACGATATCCTGCATATCGCTTTTTCCTCCGCATTGAGCGGCAGCTACAACAATGTCTGTGTAACGGCACAGGAGCTGATGGAAGAATATCCTGACAGAAAAATCGTCGTGCTTGATTCCCTGAATGTCTCCCTTGCGGAAACCATCCTGTTCCTCAAGGCTCACCAGCTTCAGGAGGAAGGCCGCAGCCTTTCCGAAAACGCGGCCTTTCTGGATGAATATAAAAAACATATCAATGTCCAGTTCACCGTGGACGATCTGTTCCACTTAAAGCGCGGGGGAAGGATTTCCGGCGCGGTGGCTGCTGTGGGCACGGCATTGAATCTGAAGCCCTTCCTTTCCATCACTGCGGAAGGCACCCTCTCTTCCAACGGCACAGTGCGCGGCCGCAAAAAATCCATCCGCGTCTTGGCGGAACGGATGCGCGATACGTTGGGCGACCAACCGGACCTTTCGGTCCCTGTCGGCATCGTACACGGAAACTGCCCTGAGGACGCCAGCCTGGCCGCTTCCTGCGTGAAAGAGCTGACCGGGATCGACAACATCCTCATCAATGACGTAAGCCCCAGCATCGGCACACATGCCGGCCCTGGCGCGCTTGGCATCCTGTACTACGGAAAGGAACGCTGATCCCAGACCTCCATTTGTATATACTTTTGGTTCATTTCATTTGAAAAATATGGTGATTCCATGTCTGAAAAATGGGGCTTACAAAATTGAGCGTATTCTCCATGGGGGAAAGAATGACGCGTTTGCGCAGTATTTTGCAGGACAAAGCTATCTGAACATGCTCTCGGCCACGCAGGCGGGCATCGGGAATGTCACTTTTGAGCCCGGCTGCCGGAACAACTGGCACATTCATCACGCCTCAAAGGGAGGCGGCCAGATCCTTCTCGTGACCGCGGGCAGAGGCTATTATCAGGAATGGGTAAAGAGGAAAGGGAACTGCATCCCGAAGGAGTATGAAAAGCTGAAATAAAGACATAACACAGGGGCGTCCCGGTATTGGAACCGGGATGCCCCTTGCTGTTACATATTTACTTTTCCATCAACGCTTCTGCAGGGTCTGAGAAAAATCAACTTCCGCCCTGACAGCGGCGTCATTCAGCTATTCCGGAATCGTCAGCGTCTTTTTTACTGCTTTCTTATCATGCATTTTAAACGATCAGCATCGCATCCCCAAAAGAAAAGAACCGATACCTTTCCTTCACCGCCTCCTTATAAGCGGCAAGGACATGCTCCCGTCCCGCCAGCGCGGAGACCAGCATCACCAGGGTGGATTCGGGCAGATGGAAATTGGTGATCAGGGCATCCATGACCTTGAAGCGGTAGCCCGGATAGATGAAAATATCCGTATTGTCGCAGCACTCTTCCAGGTGTCCGTTTTCATCGCTGGCGCTCTCCACAGTACGGCAGCTCGTGGTGCCAACACAGATCACCCGATGGCCATTTTCCTTCGCCCGGTTGATCTTTTCTGCGGCTTCTCTGCTCACCTGATAATATTCCGAATGCATGTGATGTTCTTTCACATTTTCCACCTTCACCGGCCGGAAGGTGCCAAGCCCCACATGCAGGGTCACGTATGCGAGATCCACGCCCTTGTCCTGAATCTCCTGCAGAAGCCCAGGCGTAAAATGCAGCCCTGCGGTCGGTGCGGCGGCAGAGCCTTCATATTTGGCGTAAACCGTCTGATAACGGTTTTTATCCTGCAGCTTGTGGGTGATGTAAGGGGGAAGCGGCATCTCTCCAAGACGGTCCAGGACTTCCTCCCAGATGCCATCATAGAAAAAGCGGATCAGACGGTTTCCGTCCTCTACCACATCTTCGACCTGTGCATGCAGCAGGCCGTCCCCAAACACCAGCCTGGTGCCCGGTCTCGCCTTCTTTCCAGGCTTTACCAGGGTTTCCCATACGTCGCCTGCGCGGCGCTTCAGAAGGAGCACTTCCACGGCGCCGCCCGTCTCTTCCCGCACGCCCATCAGCCTTGCAGGGATCACTTTGGTATTGTTTAACACCAGGCAGTCGCCGGGGTTGAGAAAAGAGGGGATTTCCCGGAATACATGATGGGAAATCTCCCCCGTCTTTTTATCCAGGACCATCAGCCTGGAGGACGAGCGGTCCTCCAGGGGGTCCTGTGCGATGAGCTCCGGCGGGAGCTCATAATAATAATCGGATGTTTTCAGTCCGTCCATGGCTTACATCCCAGCTTTCTTCAGGAAGGCCACATAACCGCGCATGGTTTCGTAGACATCCGCCTTGCTGGTCGCCTCCCAGGGCGCGTGCATATTGAGCACGGCAACGCCGCAGTCGATCACATTCATGCCGTACAATGCCATGATGTAGGCGATGGTTCCGCCGCCTCCCACGTCGACCTTGCCAAGTTCCGCGGTCTGGAACACGATATCGGAGCTGTCACAGATATCGCGGATATGAGCCACGTACTCCGCATTCGCGTCGTTGGAGCCTGATTTTCCTCTGGCACCCGTAAATTTGTTGAACACCATGCCTTTTCCGAGGAAAGCCGCGTTTTTCTTTTCAAAGCAGGAAGCGTAAGCGGGATCATACCCTGCGCTCACGTCGGAGGAAAGCATGCAGGAGTTTGCCAGGCATTTTCTCAGGTTCAGCTCGCTGTACTCTCCCATCAGCTCCATCAGCTCTGCCGTCGCGTTCTCAAAGAAGCGGGACTGCATACCGGTCGCTCCCACACTGCCGATCTCTTCCTTGTCAACCAGGATACAGCAGCCGGTGCGCTCCGTCACCTCTCCGGCCACCTCAAGGAGTGCTCTTGCGGAGGTGTAAGCACATACTCTGTCGTCCTGTCCGTAAGCCAGGATCAGGCTGCGGTCAAAACCGGCCTCTCTGGCATGTCCGGCGGGAACGATCTCCAGCTCCGCGGAAAGGAAATCCTCCTCCTCAATGTCATAGGTTTCCTTCAAGAGCTTCAGGACGCCTGCGGTAACAGCATTCTTTTCTTCGCCCTTTAAAGGCATGTTTCCTACGACCAGGTCCATGGCTTCTCCTTCCACCACCTTGGATGCCTTCTTCTCCATCTGCTCTCCTGCCAGATGGATCAGCAGGTCGGAAACGAAGAACACTGGATCGTCTTCGGCTTCTCCCACATTTACCTCCACCGTGGTCCCGTCCTTTTTCACCACCACGCCATGAAGCGCAAGCGGATGGGCAACCCACTGGTATTTCTTGATGCCTCCATAATAATGGGTATCCAGATAAGCGATGCCCTCATCCTCATAAAGGGGGTTCTGCTTCACATCTATCCTGGGGCTGTCAATGTGTGCGCCAAGAAGGTTCATGCCCGCCTTCATGGGCTGCTTTCCAATCTGGTACATGACCAGGCATTTGTTCATATTTACCGCGTAAACCTTGTCTCCGGGCTTTACGCTCTCACCTCTTTCGATCAGGTCGTTCAGCTCCCGGTATCCCGCCTTTTCGATCAGGTTTACCAGCGTATCCACGCATTCCCTTTCGGTTTTCCCGGCATCCAGAAAATCCATGTACTCTCTGGCAAACGCATCTGCCGCTTCTTTCTGTTCCTCGGAATATGAATTCCAGACATTCTTTCTTTCCATCAGTCTTCTCCTCCAGTTTCTTTTGCTTTTGAGCCAAGGACCGATTTTAAAAGTTCTTTGGCCCTCGCCACCTCGTCACTGTGAATCCGGAACACACAGGCAGTCTTGGCCTTTGGTTTCCGGAACAGAAACAGTCCCCCCAGACCCTTGTCCTCCCATTCCACATAATAGGAGATTCTGTTTTTTAACAGGATTCGCTCTACCTTTTCCTTTGTGGCCATATCATAGACTTTACAGAAGGCCACCTCATGATTCACAGGTCCTATGTCCATTTTTTCCTCCATGCCGGAGCGTTTTACGCTTCGGGCGCATAAAAGCCGCTTCATTTCGGCGGGAAAACCGGAAGTTTCCCGCCGCATCCTATTGTACTACGCTCTCAGCTCGATGCCAAGCCCCTGAAGGCCGTTCAGGATCTTTTTCATGGCGGCGGCAACGTCCGCTTCTTCCAGAGTCCTGTCTTTGGCGCGGAAAACGAGGGTATAGGCCATGGATTTGTAGCCCTCCCTAATCTGCGCGCCTTCATAGATATCGAACAGGCTGTAGCTCTCCAGGATCTTTCCGCCTCTCTGGGCGATGATCTGTTCGATCTGTCCTGCCAGGATCTCCTTAGGCACCACCATGCTGATGTCGCGGTTGACCGCAGGATATTTTGCGATGCCTTCATATTTTCTGTCGAAGGTGGCATAAGGCAGGATTGCGGGCATATCGAGCACTGCCACATAAGCCCTCTCGCCAATCTCGTAGTTATCCAGCACCTGCGGATGCACCTCGCCCAGGAAACCGATCACCTTTCCGTCATAGATCACGTTCGCCTGACGGCCGGGATGCAGGAAGTTCTTTCCGGCATCAGGATCGTATTCCTTCTTTTCCTTCATGCCGATGCTTTCCAGGAATTCCTCCACCACGCCTTTCATGGTGTAGAAGTCTCCTTCCCCGTAGCAGCCCAGGGTGAACTGCATGCGCTCCTCGGGAAGCTCCGTCACAGGAATCGCCTTAGGCAGATAAATATTTCCAAGCTCATAGAGCTTTACGTTTTTATTCCTTCTGTTGTAGTTGGTCGCAAGTGAGGTCAGGATACCATTCAGGGAAATGGTCCTCATGATGGAAAAATCTTCTCCCAGCGGGTTCTGGATCGTCACCGTGCGGCGCAGCGGATCATCCTTATCCAGCAGGAGCTTATCGAACACCTTAGGGCTTTCGAAGGAATAGCACATGCCCTGGGAGAAACCGCAGTATTCCGCCACATCCCTTGCCTTCTGCTCAATGCGGAGCTTGAAGGACAGCTTTCCCGTAGTGGCCTCGCCCGTGGGAAGGGTCATGGGGATCCTGTCATAGCCGTAAAATCTCGCGACTTCCTCCGCCACATCGGCAAAGCCCTCGATATCCTGGCGGAAGGTGGGAGCGACCAGCACGTTTTCTTTTTCATCATAGTCAAACTCCAGCCTTTTGAAATAACTCAGCATATCTTCCGCTGAAATGTCCGTTCCAAGGAGGCTGTTGATCTTTTCCGGCTGGAAAGGCACGCGCACGCGTTCCTTCATAGGCTCGCAGACATCCGCCATGCCTCCGACTACTTCGCCGCAGCCCAGCTGCTCGATCAACTGGCAGGCACGGTTGATGGCCGCCTCTGCGTTGTGGGGATCCAGCCCTTTTTCAAAGATCCCGGATGCGTCGGTGCGCAGGCCGATGCGCTTTGCAGATTTGCGGATGTTCGTCCCGTTAAAACAGGCCGCCTCGAACAGGACTGTTTTCACATCGTCCGTGATCTTGGAATTCTCACCGCCCATGATGCCCGCGATGCCGATCTCCTTTTCGGCGTCGCAGATCATCAACACATCCTTATCCAGCTTTCTCATCTGGCCGTCCAGGGTCTCAAACTCGTCCCCGTCCTTCGCCCTGCGGACGATGATCTGCTTTCCGGCAATGGTGGAAAGGTCATAGGCGTGCATGGGCTGACCATACTCCTCCATCACATAGTTGGTGATGTCGACCAGGTTGTTGATGGGACGGATGCCGCTGGCCGCAAGCCTTCTCTGCATCCATTTGGGGGAAGGAGCGATCTTGATGTTAGTACACACCCTTGCGCAGTAACGGGGGCACAGATCAGGGTCCTGCACCTTCACGCTGATATAATCGTTTACGTTTTCCTGATTTTCATGCAGGGTGACTTCCGGCGGGTTGAAAGGGAGCCGGAAGGTCGCCGCCGCTTCCCTCGCAATGCCCAGGATGCTGAAGCAGTCGATCCTGTTGTTGGTCACTTCATATTCAAACACGGTATCATGCAGACCCAGCGCTTCCACTGCGTCAGAACCAACCTGCACGTCGTCATCAAAAATATAGATGCCGTTTTCCGGCGCTTCCGGATACATCTCCCGGCTGCTCCCCAGCTCTTCGATGGAGCACATCATGCCGTTGGAAGGCACGCCGCGCAGTTTTCCGGCCTTGATGCGGATACCATTCTCCGGCAGAGGGCTCCCGTCATGGCCGCCGGCAACCTTACCGCCGTCCAGGACCACTGGAACCTTGTCTCCCACCTTCACGTTGTTCGCTCCGGTCACGATCTGGATCGTTTCACTGCCGACATCGACCTGGCAGACGATCAGCTTGTCCGCATCCGGATGCTTTTCTATGGACTTGATCTGGCCGATCACGATCTTCTCCAGATTCTTGTCCAGCCTTTCATAACTTTCCACCTTCGTGCCGCTCATCGTCATGGCGTCGCAATATTCCTGATCCGTACAGGACAGCCCGGGCACGTATGCTTTTATCCAGGATAATGTTGTATTCATAGTTCATACCTTTCTGAAATGATTTGGAGAAGGGGAACACCGAAACAGCGTCCTCTCCGGTTTTGTCTCTCACACTCTTTGGCTCCGTACTCAGAACTGTTTCAGGAAACGGATGTCATTTTCATAAAGCAGACGCATATCGTCAATCTCATATTTCAACAGGGCGATGCGCTCCAGGCCGATGCCGAAGGCGAAACCGGAATAGACTTCCGGATCGATGCCGCTCATCTTCAGCACTTTTGGATGCACCATACCGCAGCCGAGAATCTCGATCCAGCCGGAACCCTTGCAGAAACGGCATCCCTTCCCGCCACATTTGAAGCAGGAAACATCCACTTCCGCGCTGGGCTCTGTGAACGGGAAGTGATGGGGACGGAATTTCACCCTGGTCTCTTTGCCGAACAGCTCCCTCGCGAACTCCTGCAGCGTTCCCTTCAGGTCTGCAAAGGTGATGTGCTTGTCGATGACCATTCCTTCAATCTGGTGAAAGGAAGGGGAATGGGTGGCGTCTACCTCGTCGGAACGGAAAACCCTTCCGGGAGCGATCATGCGGATGGGAAGCTTTCCCCTTTCCATCACGCGCACCTGCACAGGCGAAGTCTGCGTGCGCAGCACGATCTCATCATTGATATAGAAGGTATCCTGCTCGTCCCTGGTGGGATGTCCCTTTGGGATGTTCAGGGCTTCAAAGTTATAATAATCGGTTTCCACCTCAGGGCCTTCCACCACTTCATAGCCCATGCCCACAAAGATGCGCTCCACTTCCTCCAGGGCGATGGAATTGGGATGCCTGTGACCGATCTGGTTTTTCTTCGCAGGAAGAGTAACGTCAATGACCTCTTCCTTCATCTTTGCTTCCCGCATGGCGGTTTCCATCTGCTTCTTTGTTTCATCCAGCATGGCCTCGATCTGCGCCCTTGTCTCGTTCACCATCTGTCCGATCTTAGGCCGCTCCTCGGGCGCCACATTCTTCATGCCCTTCAGCACTTCTGTGAGCGCTCCTTTCTTTCCAAGCGCGCTCACTCTGACCTCGTTCAGCTTCTCAAGGGTATCGGCCGCTATTATCTGCGCCTGGACCTCCGCCTTGATCTGTTCCAGCCTGTCTTTCATGACAAATCTCCTTCCTGTCTGTTCCTTTTCCTTTTTACCGGGAATAAAGACATAAAAAATCCCCGGTTCATAAAAACCAGGGACGAAAAAATTTCCGCGGTACCACCCATCTTCCTGCCGGAAGGCCGTTCGGAGCGGCTTTTCGCGGCAGACTCTCCATAAAGACATAACGCGTCTCTTCGCACGTTCCCTCCTACCGCCGCCTGCATCCGTGCGGGCACGGCCTTCAGAAGGAAAGCTCCGGCGTGAAAATAAAGACATATCTGAACCTGAGGAAGCTTGCAGCCGGCGGCCTCCTCTCTCTGCCGGAAGATACCTCTCTTTATGCGCCATCAAAGCCTTTTCACTTTCTTTACCTATTCTATGGGGCATCTTTTAAAAAGTCAACCTTTTTTTTCACGCCTCCCCATCCGTTCCGCCCAGCAGCTGTTTTGTCACCTCATCGAGCACATCGAAATACCGTGCGAAAGTCTTCCGGCAGCAGTCCGGGTCGCCGATCTCGATGCCGTCCGCCCGCAGGCCGGTCAGAGAAAATCCCATCGCCATCCGGTGATCGTCGTAGGTCCGGATCCTTCCCGGCCGGGGAGAGCCCGGATAAATGGTCAGCCCGTCCTCTCCCGCCTGCACGCGGATGCCGATCCTTTCAAGTTCGCAGGCGATCGCCGCGAGGCGGTCGCTCTCCTGATAGCGGATATGGCCGATCCCGGTGATCGTGACGGGAGAATCCGCAAAAGGAGCGATTGCGGCAAGCGTGATGGCCTGGTCGGAGCAGGCGTGCATATCTGCATCGACCCCTCTCAGTTTCCCGCCTTTAGGCCCAAGCAGCACAATTCCCTTTTCCGTCTCTCTTATCCCGCATCCCATCCGCTCCAGGATCCGTAAAAATCCAACGTCGCCCTGCAGGGAGTCAAAATGCACGCCTTCTACCCTGCCCTCTATGCCGAGAAGCGCCGCCATAGCATAGAAATAACAGGCTGCAGATACATCCGGTTCGATCTCATACGTGCGGTGCCTGTAGCAGCCCTGTCCCATCCGGAAGCCTCCCGTCTGACACCCTGTTCCCGGAGCGTCCGTTTTCGAAGCGGCCGTTTTGGGAACACATGCTTCAGAAAAGCTGTCATCCAGCCGTTTCGGCGTGATCCCAAACTGCTCCATCATTTTCACCGTCATATCAATATAAGCCATACCATGCGTTCCCTTCACCCGGATATCCAGATTCCGGCCGCTGCAGCAGGATGCGATCAGAAGCGCGCTGAGGAACTGGCTGCTGTGGGCGATGTCCACCGTAACTGTCCGGCGGCCGTCCGGACATCCGTTTTCCCGCCCGCCTTCTGTCCTGCCAGCATCCCTTTCTCCGCCGTCCTCCTGCGGAAGAAGCGTAAAGGGAAAATGCCCTTTCTCCCCCTCATAGATTACTTTCGTACCCAACTCTTCCAAACAGGCGAGAAGCGGCTCCATGGGACGCTTCCTCATCTGCTCAGAGGCGTCCAGATGCCAGACCCCTTCTTTCAGTCCCAGGAGAGCCGTCAGGAAACGGGCTGCCGTCCCGGCGCTCCCCACATAGACGGAGGCTTCTTTTTTCGGGATCTGCCCGCCAAGCCCTGTGAGCCGGATTTCCTCCGTCTTTTCATCCGCGGAAATGGCAAATCCCAGGTCTTTGATGCACTGCACCAGATATCTGGAATCATCGGAAAACAGCGCCCCCTTCAGCACACAGTCCCCGTCGGAGAGCATGGAGAGCAAAAGCGCCCGGTTCGTGATGCTTTTCGACCCGGGAACCCGGACACAAAAGGCGTTTTTCAGCCCTGCTTTCCCATAGAGTTTCCTTACCTGATAGACTTCGCGCGACATATCTGTGCCCCTTTCTTTTCTTGAATTTCCATTAAGAACATGGTACGATATTATCCGACATGCGTCAACAACGGATGCTGCAGTGCAGGATCCGGACAGAAATGGAGACATAGACATGATAAAAGACATTTTCAAGGACAAGAAACCAACCCTCTCTTTTGAGGTATTTCCTCCCAAAAAAGAGGATGATTTTGCAAACGCTTTTTCGGTCATGGACGCTCTGGCTGTGCTGAAGCCTGACTTCATCAGCGTCACCTACGGGGCTGGCGGGAGCAAGTCCAAAAAGACACTGGAGATCGCTTCCTATATCCAGAACAGACTCCACATCGATGCGCTGGCCCATATGACCTGCGTCGGTTCCAGCAGGGAAGACATCGACGCCGTTGCCTCCCAGATGGAGCAGGAAGGCATCCGGCAGGTGCTTGCGCTGCGGGGAGACCGTCCTGCAACTATGAGCGATGAGCAGTTCAACAGCCGCGCCTTTGCGCACGCGAGCGATCTGATCGCCTACCTGAAGGCGAACACTTCCCTGCATATGGCAGGCGCCTGCTATCCGGAAAAACATTTTGAGGCGGAAAGCTTTGAAGAAGACCTGCGCCATCTGAAAGAGAAATGCGAAGCTGGCGCAGAATTCCTGATCACCCAGCTTTTCTTCGACAATGACAGCTTCCTCCGTTTCCGGGAGACCGCCGGAAAAGCCGGGATCAGCGTTCCCATCTGTGCAGGGATCATGCCGATCACCACTGCGAAACAGATCGGAACCACCGTATCCCTTTCCGGTTCTTCGGTTCCCAAGAAGATGGCCGACATGATCGCCGCCTATGCGGACAACCCAGCCGACCTGAGAAAAGCCGGGATCGAATACGCAGCGGAGCAGATCCGCGGCCTGAAAGCGGAAGGTGTGGACGGCATCCATATCTATACCATGAACCGGCCTAAGGTGGCGGCGGAGATCGTGGGGATGATCTGAAAGAAATGAAAAATTATTCCCGTTGAAAACAATACTTCCCAGGTGATTTCAACGGGAATCTCATGCGCCTGCGCTTTCATACCTTCTCAAACCTGCCCCCCACATGAGAACAGCAGCTATCCAGAGAAGCAGTGCAGCTATAGGCGGCAGATATACCATTATTGGACCAAAAACAGTATCTCCTCTTTTCTCCAGCAAAAATACCGCCGGATAATAATTGACAAATGCATATGGGACAATAAATGTAAAAAGCACTTGAATCCATTTTGAAAAAGCTGACAACGGAAAATCAATAAGTGTACGCACCCCATCATAAGATGTAATCAGGTTCATCATCTCCGAATTGTCTATCACCCAAAAGCTCACAGAGCCCATAAGGATTAACAGAGCTCCATGAATCATGGTCCCACTGCAGATTGTGATGCAAAAATAGATAATCTTCCCAACATTCCAATCCATTTCCAAGTGCATTAGACTTTTTGTCAGAAAAAACATTGCCAACAGTAGCCGTCCAATAAAAGTATATTGAAACTGCCTGAAAATACAGAATTTCAATGGTCTGATCGGTCGAATCAGACAGTTGTCAAAGCTGCCGTCCCTGATGGACTGTGCTAGAGAAACCATTGGAGTCCAAAAGAAAAAACCACTGATCGAGGTACATAGCCAGTTTAGGCTGACCAGAAAAAGAGCTTCATAGTAGGTCCACCCTGAAATCGAAGAAACCTGTTCAAAAACCACACCAAGGAAAACATAAAAGCTTCCAATATTGATCATGTTGGAAACAGTTTCCACAAAGAATGCAAATCGATATTCCATCACTGAACTGATATAAACTTTGATAAAGGACAAATATAGTTTTATTTCGCATAACATTCCTTTTTCCCCTTTCGAAGCATTTTCAGCCTCCCTGTATCATAACTTTCGTTTCACCTTTTCTCCATACCAAATCCATGACCAGATAAAGTCCCGCTATCCACAGACCCTGAGTCAAACAATTTCTAATGATTTCCCGCCCTGTCAATTTTTGCAGATAGACCGCTATCGGAAGAAAATAAATATTCTGTAGGGGTAGCAGTTCAGACAAATGAAGCAGCCACCCTGATAAAAACCAGACCGGAATCCAAACGCCGGAAAATATTTTAATCAACCCATTGACAAGAGCATCCGCCGGCCCGGCCTTTACTACCCAAAAAGCGCTTGCTGCCACTATTGTCGTAAGCAGGTAATAAATCAGAAAACCGTTAATCAGGAACAGAACAAACAGGAGGCATGTTAAAAATGAAGGAATCGTAATCCTGTAAACAAGAATTCCAAAAATCAACAAGGGCAGAGCCTGCAATAAAACAGAAATCAACGATTCACACAGCGATTCAATGAACAGATACATTTTTATACTAATCGGCCTGACCAAAAGCTGGGAAATATTTCCGCTGCTGATCTGACTGTTCAAACTGCTGACGGAACAGGACTGGATAAAACAATACATGACATGACTCATTACTGTATAAGAAATCATATCGTGAAGCGATATCGTTCCAAACTGCGTGTGGAAAAACAATTGTTTGTCATTCCCATATACGATCTTCCATATATATACCTGAACTGCCATAAAAATCAATCTATTTATCATTTTGAAGAAAGCATTGAATCTGTATGTCAACAGCCTGCCCAGCGTGGCGGAAGCAAATTGCAGATAGAATTCCATATTATTCTGATGTCTCCCTTCTGTAATAAATTTTTACCGCTTCTTCCAGGTTTTTATCTGCCGGATCAGCATTTCTCCCAGCCGATGCTTTCCTTTCAAATCCTTCCAGGCTACCGTCAAACAGCATTTTCCCGTTGTCTATCAAAATCATTCTCTGACACAATTCTTCAATATCATCTAAATCATGGGAGGTTAGAATGATTGTAGTTCCAAACTGAAGGTTTACTTCTTTTACGAAATTTCGCATATTCTCCTTATTCAGGACATCCAGCCCTATGGTTGGTTCGTCCATAAAGAGAACAGGAGGATTATGCAACATAGACGCACACAAATCCGCGCACATTCGCTGTCCCAGGCTTAACTGGCGGACAGGCTTTGTCATATAATTCTCCATTCCGAACATCTTCTGAAACAGACTGAGCCGTTCTTCAAAGTCCTTCCGTGGAATCCGGTACATCTTCTGAAACAGTCTGAAAGATTCCAATATTGGAATATCCCACCATAACTGACTTCTCTGTCCGAATACAACGCCTATGTATTTCGCGTTTTCTGTTCGATTTTTATATGGCTCCAGACCATTTACCCGGATTGTTCCATTGGAAGGATACAGAATCCCAGCCATCATTTTGATCAATGTTGATTTGCCAGCTCCATTTTTACCAATCAGACCAACAGATTCTCCACTGTATATTTTAAATGTTACATCAGAAACCGCTCTAATCTTTTCATACTCCGGCTTCAGAAAATCAATAAGTTTATTTCTTGTTCTCTTTCTGAATCGGTAATCTTTGGATACCTTTTCCACGGAAATGACACATTCCGTTTTCATTTTTTGCACCATAAAGAACAAACCTCCATCTTACATCTGCCAGTCAAATACCAGAACCATCAATTATCCATCTATGCATCAGTCTAGCAGATAAAATAAGACAATAGTTTGTCCTATTTTTTTTCAGATACGTTTTTCGTTTTCAGTTCAGTCTTTCTTGTGATCTTTTCAAAATTTCCAGAAGATGTTCCCGAAACCAGTTTGGTTCCAGCACACTGACATGAGGACAGTATGAAAGAATCTTTTCATATACCCATTCCCCCACCGGAAACTGTTTATCAATGATATAAAAGCCGTCTGTATCCATTGAAATTTCTTCTTCATCAAAATCATCATAAATCCGGTAAGCTTGCGATGCATCAATTCGAAGCCTTACTCTGGTCAGTTTTTTCTCCTCAGCGTTTTCCTTTCCATTCTCCTTTTGTTCTCCTTCTTTTCCTTCGTGTGGCACGAAATATTCCGGGAGACGGATACAACGCTTAATCCGAAAAAGCTTAAATGTCCGCATAGCCTTTCTTTCCCGGCACCAAGCGCGCAGATACCATGCGCTTCCTTTAAACCAAAGCTGCACCGGCTCCACCACACGATGGCTCATCCTTCCATCACTGCCATAATAATCAAATTCGAGAAGCTGATGATCCAAAACAGCAGCCTTCAACAGAGAATACAACTCTCCCATCTGCCTATTCCAATCGGAAAAATCAACAGACAGCCAGCTTTCTCCAGGCATCTGAAAAAAATCCGACAACCGGTGAAGCAGATTTTGGTTTTCTCCATCTGGTTCCATTTCTTCAAGGCTTTCCAAAGCAGACAGAATCTGGCGTTTTTCTTCCTTACTCACAAACATCCGGTCAATCACAAAATGTTCCATCAACGCTATTCCGCCGCCGCGTCCCTTAATAGTATATATTGGAATACCTGCCATGCTAAGAGTCTCCACATCACGATAAATAGTTTTTTGAGAAACTTCAAAGTACTCCGCAAGCTCCTTTGCCGATACCTTTTCCCTTAAAATAAGTTGATAACAGATCCCAAATAACCGGCTAATCATATAATATGTTTACCCGCCTTTCTTCTTCCCGCTACCATTCTTCCTGTATCTCAAACATTTTCGCATATTCTCCTTTTTCTGACAATAGCTGCTGATACGTTCCCTTCTCTGCTTTCGGATTTTATCACCACAATCCGGTCCGCGAACTGAACAGATGAGACCGATTAGTTCATAACTATTTTCATTTTCCAGAAAACTATAGGGAAACAGGGACTGCATAATCTACGATAAATGCTGTCAACAGGCAAACAAAGCCTAAATCAAAGCCAGCATCCCCTCTCTTGTCAAAATGAACCGGACTGAGATTGGAAAATATGATCCAATCTCAGTCCGGTTCATTATCTTACTGCTTCTGAATCTCAGCAGTTCCTTTCTTATTTTTTCAATCCATCCTTACACGATCAGCGAAACCGCCAGCTTCATGACCCCGGCCAGGAGCATGACAACGATGGGGTTCATTTTGGCCTTTTTAAGCAGTACAAAGCAAATGACGAATATCCCCACCATCCACCAGTTGGTCGCCGCGAAGCGGATGACGGCTTCGTTCCCCCAGAATGCGGTGATCAGAATGGAGATCCCCGCGGAGGCGATCATGGCGACCACCGCCGGCCGTAGGGAATTCAGGACCCTCTGCAGGACATCCATGTTCCTGTATTTTAAATAAAGCTTTGCGATCAGTGTGACGATGATGCAGGAAGGAAGGATACATCCCATTGTCGCCACCAGTGCGCCCGGAATCCCCGCGATCTTGATGCCCACAAAGGTGGCAGAATTGACGGCGATGGGGCCGGGCGTCATCTGAGAGATCGTGATCAGGTCAGTAAACTCGCTCATGCTGAGCCATCCATGCTGATCCACGATCTGCTCCTGGATCAGCGGCATGGCCGCGTAACCCCCGCCAAAGCTGAACAGTCCGATCTGAAGAAAGCTCAAAAACAACTGCAGATAGATCATTTCATTTCCTCCCTCTCAACGTGGCCGGTCTTCTTTTCAACCAAAGTCCTGACAATGCCGAACAGGATGCAGACGAGGACCACATAGACCACATTTACGCCAAAAAAGCAGGTCGCCACAAAGGCAGCGAGCATGATCCCGATGGAGATCGGGCTCCTCCCGTGGATGATGCCTGCGGCCATTTCATAGACCACCGCCGCTATGACCGCTCCCACTCCGGCCTGCATTCCCTCCAACAGTTGGCTGATGACGAAATTTTCGCGGAACGCATTATAAAAAACGGAGATCACGGAAATGATGAGAAACGGAGGAATGATCGTGGCGATGATCGCGGTAACCGCTCCTACCATCCCCGCCAGCTTATATCCCACCACGATGGCTCCGTTTACCGCTATGGCGCCGGGCGCCGACTGGGCGATCGCGATCAGGTCCAGCATTTCATTCTCTTCGATCCAGTGATATTCATCCACGAACTTCTTTTTCATCAGCGTTACGATCACATATCCTCCGCCAAAGGTGAAGGCGCTGAGATACAGGGTCGAGATAAACAGTTTCCGCAAAACCTCTTTTTTGCTCTTCATGACGCTGTCTCCTTCTTACCGGCATTTCTCTCCTGCCGGAATATCTTGCCGGCATATGCCTGGTATATCACTTCTGTCAGCATATCTTTTCTTGACTCATATGTAAAATAGTATTATTCTATAAAAAATATAATGTTTTTGTTATATAAAACTCAAAGAAAATCCGTCCTGAAGGCAGAAGAAAACTGCATCCGCAGCCCTTTACGCCCTCGCTGACGCTCAGGAAGGAAAGGAAGGGGAGCGGCATGACTCTCAGGCACATCAAGATCTATGAAGCGGTATACAGACACAGCAGCATCACCAGGGCGGCCGACGAACTGCACCTTGCGCAGCCATCCGTCAGCCTCGCCGTAAGAGAGCTGGAAGAATATTATGGGATCCGCCTCTTTGAAAGGATCGGCAGGCGGATTTATCCCACGGAGGCGGGAAAAGAATTTTACGGGTATGCCAGACATATCGTTTCCCTGTTTGAAGATATGGAAACGAAGGTCAGGAACTGGGACACGCTGGGAAAGATCCGCATCGGCACGAGCATTACCATTGGCACCCACATCCTTCCCGTCCTGATCCGGGAATTCCAGAAAGAATTTCCGGGGCTGAAGGTGGAGGCCGTCGTCAGCAAATCCAGCGATATTGAACAGCATATCCTGGACAACACCATCGATCTGGGGCTGATCGAATCAACCCCCGGAAAAGAAGAAATCCAGGTGACTGCCTTCATGCAGGATTCTCTCTGCGCCATCGCGCCCTGCGGCCATCCGCTGACGGCAGAGCCCTTCGTAACGCTTTCCAGGCTGGCGGACTATCCGCTCCTGATGCGGGAAAAGGGGAGTGCCGGAAGGGAACTGCTGGAGGCCAGCTTTTCCCTTCTGCAGATATCGGTGCACCCGATCTGGGAAAGCGCGAGCACGCAGGCGATCGTGAGGGGCGTGGCGGAAGGGCTGGGCGTTGCCGTCCTGCCCCGGATGCTGGTGGAAAAAGATATCCGGGAAGGAAATGTGAAACAGCTCTCCCTCACTCCTCCGATCCGCAGGGATCTGAACATCATCTGGCACAAGAGCAAATATCTGACCCCGAATATGCTGGCCTTTATCCGCCTATGCCGGGAATACGGACAGAAAGCCGGAGCCCCAGGCAGGAGCTCCGGCTGAAAAAACTTTCGGACCTTTCATTTTTCTTGATCTCAGATCATTCCAGGGTGAACTCCGCTTCAGGAACGCCGCTGCTGTCGGGAAAAATACCCACGCGGAACAGTCCCGGCTCTGCACGGTACCGCATGTCTTTTCCGTAGAAACGGAGCATTTCTTCCGTGATGGTAAATTCCGCCTGCTTCGTCTCTCCTGCCTTCAGTTCCAGCTTCACCACGCCCTTCAGTTCCTTAACGGGACGTACCACGCTTCCCGTCACATCCTGGATATAGAGCTGCACCGTCTCCACGCCATCCCGGTATCCCGTGTTCGTCACATCTGCCCGCGCGGTGATGCTCCCTCCTCTTTTCAGCGTGCTTCCGTCAAGCTGCACCGGGCCGTATTCGGCGCTGTGATAGGACAGTCCGTAGCCGTAAGGATACAGCGGCGTATTGGGGCAGTCCGTATAGCGGGAAAAGAAACGGTTCGGCGTCTTTCCATCGTAAGGGCGGCCTGTGGAAAAAGCGTTATAATACAGAGGAAGCTGTCCCACGCTTCTCGGGAAACTCATGGACAGATGTCCCTGCGGTTCACTCTTTCCGAACAGCATATCCCGGATGGCAGCTCCGCCCTCCGTTCCCGGATACCAGACCAGAAGGACGGCATCCGCCAGCTCCTTCACCTCATCCAGTACAAGCGGCCTTCCGGCAAACAGGACAACCGCCACTTCAGAGGCGCGTTTTCTCACCTCGGAAAGCAGCTTTCTCTGATCACCCGGAATCGTGAGCCGTGTCCGGCTTCCGCCTTCTCCGCCCTGGATCGTATCCTCTCCAAGAGCAAGGATCACGACATCCGCTTCTTCGGAAAGCGTCATCGCCCGATCCCATTCCTCCGCTCTTTTTTTCTCATCCCAGCAGGTCCTCTCTCCCCGTTCAATGAGGGAAGGCAGGTCCGCATAATCTTCAGGAAGCAGTGTCTCGCAGCCTTCTGTCCAGGAAAAATCCAGTCCCGGCATTTCTTCAAATGCCTCTCTGATGGTGACCACCGCTTTCTGATCTCCATGGATTGCCCACATGCCAAGGGCGTCTTTTCTGTCCGCATACGGCCCGATCAGGGCGATCTTTTTTCTGTTTTCTCCTTCTTTTACCGTCAGAGGCAGAAGCCCCTCCTTATTTTCCAGAAGGACGGAAGATTTCACCGCCGCCTCCCTCGCCAGCGCGCGAAACTCATCCTTTAAGAAAAGCTCCCGTTCCAGCGCTTCGTCCGCGCCACGGAAAGGATCTTCAAACAGGCCCAGCCTGTTTTTCAGGCGCAGCACTCTCCATACAGCCTCATCCAGCTGTTCCTCTGAGATCATCCCTTCCCGGATCAACTGCTCTAGGCTGTTGGCATAGCAGCCCGTACACATATCGATATCCACGCCCGCTTCCATAGCAAGCCGTGCCGCTTCCTTCTGATCCTTTGCCACACCGTGCGCGATCAGCTCCGCGATGGCCGCGTAGTCCGTGATGACCACGCCGTCAAACCCCCACTCATTTCGGAGCACATCCTGCATCAGCCAGCGGTTTCCCGTAGAAGGGATGCCGTCTACCGTGTTGAAGGAGGTCATGACCATCTCACAGCCCGCTTCCACGCCTGCTTTATAGGAAGGCAGATAATCCTGTCTGAGCCTGCGCTCCGACATATCCACAGTGTTGTAGTCCCTGCCGCCTTCGGCCGCGCCGTATGCCGCAAAATGCTTGACGCAGGAAGCGATCCCTTTTCCCTTTCCTTCTTCGGAAAGCCCTTTCTGAAATCCCTCCACCATGGCCTTCACATATTCCGCGTTCATGTGAGGCTCCTCTCCGGTGGATTCCAGGCAGCGTCCCCAGCGCGCATCCCGCACCAGGTCTCCCATGGGAGAAAAGGTGACATGTGCTCCTGCTGCCGCGCTTTCCTTTGCCGTGGCTTCGCACAGCCGCCTTAACAGCCCCGGCTCAAAGGAGCAGCCCAGCGCCAGCGGGATGGGATACACGGTGCGGAAGCCATAGATAATGTCCGCCATGAAAAGGAGCGGGATCTTCGTCCTGCTTCTTTTCAGATATTCTTCCTGCACTCTCCTGACCTGCGCCGCTCCCACCACGTTCAGCGTGGAACCGACATTCCTGAGAAGCTCCTCTCCGATCCCCAGTTCATCCCTGACCCCCAGCTCCTGTCCTTCTGCGTTCAGCATGTTTCCCGGCACCTGGATGAGCTGGCCGATCTTTTCCGTCACGGAAAGCGCCTCCAGCAGTTCCCTCAGTTTTTCCTCCTTCATGCTTACCCCCTTTTCTCCGGCTTACAGATCCGGCTTCTGCCATTTGATATCGTCTGTGATCTCGATCTTCTTATCCCGCAGCATCAGGTCTTTCATGGCCTGGACGGCAGGCTTTCCATGAAACAGCACCTCATTGACCTGCTCGATGATGGGCAGCGGCACGTCATATTTCGCTGCCAGCCCCATGGCAGCCTTGGCGGAATAAACCCCTTCCACCACCATCTTCACTTCCTTCATGGCCTCGTCCATGCTGTATCCCTTTCCAATCAGGATGCCTGCCCTCCTGTTGCGGGAATGCATGCTGGCGCAGGTCACGATCAGGTCGCCGATGCCGGAAAGGCCGTAAAAGCTCTCGAAATGACCGCCCATCTTCATTCCAAGCCTAGAGATTTCCTTGATGCCGCGGGTGATCAGAGCCGCCTTTGTGTTGTCCCCGCAGCCAAGGCCGTCCGCGATGCCTGCTGCCAGCGCGACCACGTTTTTCAGCGCCGCCCCGAGCTCGATGCCCAGCACATCCGGGCTTGCATATACGCGGAACACTTCGCTCATGAAAATATTCTGGATATATTCCGCCGTTTTTTTCCGGTAAGCTCCCGCCACGATCGCGGTGGGCAGTCCCTTCCCCACTTCTTCCGCATGGGAAGGGCCGGAAAGGACCGCGACTTCCGCTTGGGGAATCTCCTCTTCTATGATCTGGGAAAGGGTGAGAAGGGTATTTTCTTCAATTCCTTTCGCCACGTTTACGATGATCTGTCCCTCGCGTACTAGCTCCTTCATCTGTCTTGCCGTACTGCGCGTAAAGGGAGAGGGGACCGCAAGTACCAGAAGGTCCATCCCTTCCACCGCTTCTGCAAGCTGCGTGGTAAATCCCGTTTCCGGAGACAGGACCACGCCCGGCAGCTTTTCCTTCTGCTCGTGATCCTTTTTCAGCATTTCGATTTCCGGCTCCAGCGCGGACCACATCGTCACCTGATGTCCGTTATTTGTAAGGAGCCAGGTCAGAGCCGTTCCCCAGCTTCCCGCCCCTATCATTCCGATCTTTGCCATTTTTCCTCCATTCCGGAGCACCGTCTGCCCCTCTATGCTGTCTGCCTCTGTCTGCTCATCTGATCTCTTCCTTGTTTTTCTTAAACAGATAGGTCTTTCGTTCTTCTCCGTGAAGCAGGCGTTTGATGTTTTCCCTGTGCTTCCAGTAAGCCATGACAGTCAGGAACGCGCCCACCAGATACATCTCGTTCAGCACGTCCTGGCTCGTGTGGAAGATCCCCATCTGCCCCAGCACCACCAGCTCGATCATGAAGCCCGCATAGACCAGCAGAGATCCGAGGGACACGTAATGGGTGAGCGCGAAAGTGACAAAAAACAGCAGCGCGCCCACCGGGATGAAATAGGGATGAAAGGAAAGGATCAGGCCGGCCGTTGCCGCGATCCCCTTTCCGCCCCGGAAATGCAGATAGAACGGGAAATTGTGTCCCAGGATCACTCCCATCGCTGCGTAAAGCATATACAGATATTTCATGTCCGGATGGGACGTCCCAAACAGAAACCTCACGATCGTCACAGCAACGACGCATTTGAGCACATCCCCGAAAAAGACGATCAGACCGGCCTTCGTGCCCAGGACGCGCAGGGCGTTTGTGGTTCCCGCGTTATGGCTTCCATAATCCCGGATGTCGATCCCGTTCATCTTTCCATAGATGAACGCGGTCTGGAACAGGCCGCACACATAGCCGATCAAAAGACAGACAATACGAATCATTTTATACTTCTCCTTTACGTTCCCTGATGATGAATTTCAGGGGCGTTCCGCGGAATCCGAACGCCTCCCTGATCTTATTTTCAATATATCTGGTATAGGAAAAATGCATCAGCTCTTTATCATTGACAAAAATGACAAAGGTGGGGGGCTTGACCGCAACCTGGGTGATGTAATAGAGCCGCAGCCGCTTTCCCTTATCTGACGGGGGCTGCTGCAGGGCGACAGCTTCCGCCATGATCTCGTTCAGTACGCCGGTCGCCACGCGCATGGCATGATTTTCGATCACCGCGTCGATGGTCTCAAACAGTTTGTTCAGCCTCTGTCCTGTTTTGGCCGAGATGAAAAGCAGCTCCGCGTAAGGCATAAAGGAAAGAGTATTCCTCACCTTTTCCGTAAAGCGGTAGATGGTCTTGTCATCCTTCTCGATGGCGTCCCACTTGTTGACGGCGATGATCATTCCTTTTCCCCGTTCGTGGGCTATGCCTGCGATCTTGGCGTCCTGCTCCGTCACGCCCTCCGTGGCGTCGATCACGAGGACCACCACGTCCGCCCGTTCCACCGCTCCCACGGTGCGCACGATCATATAGCGCTCCAGTTCCTCCTTGATCTTATTCTTCCGTCGCAGTCCCGCCGTATCGATGAATACATATTCTTTTCCATTATGCACCACTTCCGTGTCGATGGCGTCCCTGGTGGTTCCGGCGATATCGGAAACGATCACGCGGTTCTCGCCGATCAGGCGGTTGATGATGGAGGATTTCCCCACATTCGGTTTTCCCACGATCGCCACTCTGGGCCTGTCATCTTCTTCCTCCGCCTCATTCTTTTCCGGGAAATGGGCGATCACCTCATCCAGCATGTCGCCGAGCCCCATTCGGTTCGCTGCGGAAATGGGATGGGGGTCGCCGATACCCAGGTTATAGAACTCGTACACGTCCGGCATATATTTGTCAAAGCTGTCCACCTTGTTTACAACAAGGATGACCGGCTTATGGGAACGGCGAAGCATGTCTGCCACCTTGGAATCCGCGTCCACCAGCCCCTGCCTGACGTCCACCATGAACAGGATCACATCCGCCGTATCAATGGCGATCTGCGCCTGTTCGCGCATCTGGGAAAGAATAACGTCTGAGCTGTCCGGTTCGATCCCGCCCGTATCGATCAGGGTGAACATCCGGTCCAGCCACGTGATATCCGCATAGATCCTGTCCCTCGTGATCCCTGGCGTATCCTTCACGATGGAGATCCGCTCCCCCGCAAGCGCGTTGAAAAGCGTCGATTTCCCAACGTTCGGCCTTCCCACCACGGCCACGATCGGTTTTCTGCTTTGTCTGCTCATTTTTTCCTCCATGCAAAAGCGTTTCACACTTTCGCTACCCAGCCGCTGCATTTGCGGCATTTAGTCTATCTTATTCTTACAAATGCGTCTACAAAATCGTATCCGCTTGATTTTACAATATCTGTCCGGACTTGTAAAGTCCTTGCGATGTCCTCCACCGTGAGATCATCCAACAGCACATGCTCTCCGCTCCTTAACAGATTCTCGGGAAGACAGAGGACATCCCCCAGCTCCTTCCCTTCAAGCTGCGCTAGGATATCCTGCCCTGTAAGGAGCCCCGTCACCGTGATGCTCTCCCCGAAAAAGTCATTCCTGACCGGATAGACCAGAATGCGGATATCAGGGAAACGGTCCATGATCCGGTCCGCCATCCTTTTGATATAAGGATAGGAGATCATGCCTGTCACGGAAGAATAGGTGCCGGAAAGGATCCGCCCTTCCAGCGCCCCGGGTTCCGAAAGCTTCCTCATGGCGTCTTCAAATTCTTCCATCATAAGACGCAGCATACCAACCCCGTTTTCCAGCTGCAGATACCCGTCATAGACCTCCTCCGGCGGAAGCTCCTCTTCTGCCAGGACATACCATTCATCGCTGGCGTGGACGAAATGAAGGCCATATTCCGGATAAAGTTTTTCCTGCCAACGACGGATCTGCGCGATCACCTTCTCCGCGTCTTCTTTTGTAAAAGGCTCCAGCGGTTCCAGCCCGTCCCTGTATTTTGAAAGGCCCACAGGAACCACGGATACACTTCTCAAATAAGGCAGATAGCGCGTCAGGTCCCGGATGGAACGTTCCAGCTCCTGCCCGTCGTTGATCCCTTTGCACAGGACGATCTGGCCGTTCATCTCAATGCCTGCCTCATAAAAACGGTCTACCTTTTCCAAGGCTTCCCCGGCAAAACGGTTATTCAGCATCCTGCAGCGAAGCTCCGGGTTCGTGGTCTGAAAAGAGATATTGATGGGCGCCATATGATATTTGATGATGCGTTCCACATCCCTGTCAGACATGTTCGTGAGCGTCACATAGTTGCCCTGAAGAAAAGAAAGCCTGGAGTCGTCATCCTTGAAATACAGCGTCGGACGCATTCCCTTTGGCATCTGGTCAATAAAGCAAAAAATGCATTTATTGGAGCAGGAGCGATAATCGTCCATCAGCCCGTTTTCAAAGATGATGCCCAGATCCTCATCGTATCCCTTATCGATTTCCAGAAGCCATTCCTCCCCGGAAGGCTTTTCGATCAGCACTTCCACGTAGTCGTCCTGCGTCAGATACTGATAATCGAACACATCTTCAACCACTTCTCCGTTGATCTCAAGAAGCCTGTCCCCGGCCTCCATTCCCATTTCCTCTGCAATACTGCCCGGCTCGATGCGGGCGATCAGATGTCCTTTTTCCTTCATCGGTACTCTCCTGTCCTTTTTCGGCCTGCCGGCCTCCTATCCATTCTACTAGAATTTCCTTGACGTGTCACTAGCATAATGTTATAAATTAAGTGTCATGTCACATATTCGGTTCGTCTTACGGCGAACTTTCTTTATTAAAAAATACAGGAGAAAAAATAATATGCCGAATGTACGTGAACTGGAAAATGCCCTTCCCGTTGCCCCGCTGAAGGTTCTCGCAATGGAATCAGCCGCGTCGCTGGGAGCCCGGGTAAATGATTATCTCGTTTCCTTCCGGAAAGATATGAAAAGCCCCAAGCATCAGGACCCTGCCTTTCAGGGATACATTGAAGACAGCTATCTGCTGGATGCTGTATGCCCCCGCTTCGGGAGCGGAGAGGCAAAGGGCAGCATCCACGAGTCCGTTCACGGCAAGGATGTGTTCATCATCGTGGATGTCTGCAACCACAGCCTGACTTATTCCATCAACGGCCATATCAATCATAAATCCCCGGATGACAACTATCAGGATCTAAAGAGGATGATCGCGGCTGCTGCCGGCAAAGCCCGCCGCATCAACGTCATCATGCCCTTCCTGTATGAGGGCCGCCAGCACAGGAGGGCCGCCCGCGAATCCCTGGACTGCGCTTATATGCTGCGGGAGCTTGCGGATATGGGCGTGGACAATTTCATCACCTTCGACGCCCACGATCCCAGGGTGCAGAACGCGACGCCCTTAAACGGCTTCGACAATTTCACTCCGCCCTATCAGTTCATCCGCGCCCTAATGGATGTGGAAGACGACCTGCTCATTGACAAGGACCACACCATCGTCATCAGCCCGGATGAGGGAGCGCTGGACCGTGCCGTTTATTTCGGCAACGTCCTTGGCGTAAATACGGGCATGTTCTATAAACGCCGCGACTATTCCGTCGTCGTCAACGGGAAAAATCCCATCGTCGCCCATGAATTCCTGGGCGATAACATTGACGGCAAGGACGTCATCATCATCGACGACATGATCTCCTCCGGGGAAAGCATGCTGGACACCTCCAGGCAGCTCAAGGAAATGAACGCAAAGCGCGTGTTCATCTGCTGCACCTTCGGCCTGTTCACCAACGGGCTGGAGTCCTTTGATAAGGCATACGAGAACTGCTGGTTTGACCGGGTGATCACCACCAACCTCACCTATCAGCCGCCGGAGCTTTATAGACGGCCCTATTATACCGAAGCGGACATGAGCAAGTTCATGGCGTCTATCATCGATTTCATGAACCATGACGTTTCCATGTCCCATGTGATGACGCCGACGGAAAAGATCAATGCGATCCTCGCGAAATATAACCGGAGAGAGGAATATCATATCTGACGCATTCCGTTTTCCGGTCCACACGTATCCTGGGCTATGCAGGGAAAGATCAGGATCACCTTGAACAGATCTCCGTCCAGGTAGATATCAAATTTTCCGTTCTGCAGCTCAGTCAGGTTTTTTGCAATGGACAGGCCCAAGCCGCTCCCTTCCGTGCTCCGCGACACATCTCCGCGGATGAAGCGTTCCGTCAGCTCATCCGCGTTTATATTGAGCGGCTGTGCCGAAATATTTTTCATGGAAAAAGCCGCCATCCTCTGCCCGTTCTCTGTCCTCTCCGCAAGATCCAGATAGACCCGTGTGCCCTCCAGCGCATATTTATATACATTTCCGAACAGATTTTCCACCACGCGCCAGATCCTTCTGCTGTCCGCCTCGATATATACCGGTCTCTCCGGCATGTTCGGGATGACCTGCAGGCATTTTTCTTCCATTTTTTCCGCAAATTCCCCAATCGTCTGATTGATCAGCTCCACAAAATTGATCCGCTCCATCTGAAGAGAAATGTTGCCCGATGAGATCTTGGAAGCCTCCACCAGATCATCCGTGAGCTGCTTGAGCCTCTGTGATTTGGAATCCAGCACCTCGATATAACCCCGGATCCTCTCATCCTGTATCTGCTCCCGTTTCAGGAGATTGACGAAATTGATGATGCTGGTCAGCGGAGTCTTGATATCATGGGAGACATTGGTGATCAGATCCGCCTTCAGGCGTTCATCCTTCATGCTCGTCGCCACCGCGTCATGTATCCCGTCGCCTATGCTGTTCACCGCTTCCGCCAGGGCGCGGTTCTCGCCGTGCATCCGCGAGGCGTCGATCTTCGCGTCAAATCTGCCTCCCCCGATGGTCTGTGTCCCTTCCACGATGCTCTGCAGATCCTTTCTCTCCAGATAAAGCAGGCAGGCCGCGGCTACATCCACGATCCCGGCCGCCAGGATCCCCGGCGTCCTTGCGAAAATCCCCATGAAAAGATTGAACAGCACGATCAGCAGAAACGGGATGAGTTCACGGCTCACGATACTGCTGTGTTCATACAGGCCGACCGCCGTTTTCCGGATCTGCCTTCCCAGCTTCCACAGCAGAGAGCCTCTCCAGAACATGTGCGCCTTCAGCCTGCGCACCAGGCTCAGATAGAGGGAAGTGGCCGCCGAATCCAGCACCAGGACGACGAGGGCCGCTGCCGCCGCAAGCAGAAAAGGATCCACATTTTCCCCGAGGAAGCTGTAATTTTCATAGCGGACGACCACTTCAAACGCATAAGCCAGCGCCAACAGGCCAGCTGCAACCAGCAGGATCCCTGCCACAGGAAATTCTGTCGGTATCCGGTCGCTCCTTTTCAGGCAGATCACATAGCCTTCCCCGCCGTCCGTTTCCTGTCTGCCCTCATAGATGGTGATCCTCACGAGAAGCCAGAGCGCAAGGATGACCGCAAGCGTTCCCGCTCCCACCGTCTGCCAGTAATAGGGCATGAAACGCATAAAGGCATTTCTTGCCCGGGCAAGCCCGTCGTCCGCCGGATATGCCGTATCCACGCCGATCCAGACCCTGGAGCCCTCCCCGAAGGCATACTCGTAGTACCCCAGGAAAGACCGCATCTTCTCCGCCGTCACATCCGTGTTGGTCTGCATTTCCACATTGTCCGGGTTATAGTACAAATTCCTACCAAAACTGGAAAAATATTCCGTGATCTCATTTTCCCCCATCCCGGCAAGATCCATGGATACATTTGTGAAAAAGCAGGTCTTTCCGTCCACCGGCATCTGATAGCAGTAACGGATATTCGAGCGCTTCGCGCTGTAATAGTTTTTAAAGCTGCTGTATTCCGTAAAATTGTAGCAGAGCTGATTTGCCGCATCCACCAGGGTATTGCGCAGCGCGATGTAATCCTGAAGACTGGAGGCATAATCCGCCAGATCCAGCCCGTCGGCCGAATAGTATCTGGGGACCAGGATGTCCACAGCAAGGACCAGGGAGGGATCCGTCTCTTGTCCGTTCTCCTCAGCGCGCTCCAGCCAGGCTTCCAGGGAATCCGGCATCTCAGCGATGATGCGCAGGCTCAGCAGGTCCGAGCCGGCCGCATGTACCGAATTTTTGATGGCCTGCCTGGTCAGCTCCGACTGCAGGCTGTAATCGCTGATGCTGGGATTGCCATCCGCTGCGCTTTCCTCCGCCCATGTGGCAAAATACCGATCAAATTCATCCTGTGTCCCGTAAACCGTCTCATAACTGAAGCCATAATTGCTCCATTTTACCAGGTCATCCAGATAATATTCCGCCGTGATCTCCTCTTCATCCAGCGTGTTGGCACGGTTGACATATCCTGCGATGTCGATCCGCTTCTTTCCGTCATAGGCCCCGTCTGTCTCCAACTGGCTGCGTATCACCGCCATCCTGGTGACATCCCTGAGCTCTTTTACAAAGATATCGTCGAAAATCTCAGAGTCCTCGAACAAAGTCTTCTGCGCGAGCGGAGAGACAAAATAATTTGTCGTGCCATCCGTACTCTCCACCGTGATAAACGAATTTGCGAAAACGGCAGCCGCACATCCGGCCGCCAAAGCGATCATCAGCCGCACCAGGAACAGCAGGACGGCCCTCTTTCCCCTTCCACAGACATATTTTCTTCCCACTGCCGCATCCTCCTTTTCCTGCAAACGGCCGGTCCGTCTTCCAACTACTGCTTTTCGATCTTATAGCCCACGCCCCATACGACCTTCAGATAGCGCGGCTCCTTAGGATTGATCTCAATCTTTTCCCGGATATGCCGGATGTGCACCGCCACCGTATTATCCGCTCCGATCGCTTCCTCCTCCCAGATGCTCTCATAAATCTGGTTGATGGAAAACACCTTGCCCTGATTGCGCACCAGAAGCAGCAGGATATTATACTCGATCGGCGTCAGTTTCACAGGCTCGTCATCCACCGTCACTTCCTTGGTATCATCATTGATGACCAGTCCGCCGGCCCGGAAGATTGCGTTGTTTTCCGTGTTCAGATTGCCAAGCTGCGTATACCTGCGCAGATGCGACTTCACCCTTGCCACCAGCTCCAGGGGATTAAAAGGCTTGGTCACATAATCATCTGCCCCGATGTTCAGCCCCAGGATCTTGTCCGCGTCCTCAGATTTTGCGGACAGGATGATGATCGGGATGCTGCTGTACTCCCGGATCTTCAATGTGGCATGGATGCCGTCCAGCTTAGGCATCATCACATCGATGATCATCAGATGCACCTCATTCGACTTCAGCGCACGGATCGCCTGTTCACCATCATAGGCCCGGATCACATGATATCCCTCCTGGACCAGATAAATCTCGATTGCTTCCACGATCTCTCTGTCGTCGTCACATACCAGAATATTCGTCATCTTCCGTATCTCCTTCGTCTCCCTTTCAGTAAAACACATATCTTTTAACAAACAGGAAAGGAACTCTGTATTTTTTCTTAATTTTCCTCAAGGAGCATGACAAACATGCCCATGTTGCCCCTCTTTCCTCCGCTCGCCCTGTGGGAAAACAGCCGTCCCGGATTACAGCAGGTACAGATATCCGTCATGCTGATATGTTCAGGAAGGACCCCCGCCGAAAGGCAGACCGCCTCATTTGCCTTCCACAGATCCAGCAGATACTTCCCGTTCCCCTTTTCAAACAGGACCCGGGAGAGGCGGATCGGGACCTTCCGGAAATCCTTTCCCGAAAAAAGTATCCGAAAAGCATCCGCCACATCCTCGCTCACCTCATAACAGTCCCTGCAGATGGACGGCCCGATTCCCACCAGAAGGTCCTCCGGGCGGCTTCCAAATGCCTCCTGCATGGCATGTACCGTTTCTGCGCCCATGCCCCGCGCAGTCCCCCGCCAGCCGGAATGGGATAGGCCGACCGCGCGTTTTAGGGGATCGACGAACAGAAGCGGGACGCAGTCCGCATAAAAGGTCGCCAGCGCGATCCCTGGTTCGTCGGTGATCAGCCCGTCCACATCCCTGTAATCCTTAGGGCGGACCACGCCCTTTCCTCTGTCCGCGTTCGTTACGCGCCGGATATTGGTGGTGTGCGTCTGGTCAGAACACACCATATCCTCCGGCAGGCAGCCCAGGAGCGCCGCTGCACGCCTGAAATTTTCCCTCACGTTTTCCGGTCTGTCCCCGCGCGAAAAGCCAAGGTTCAGGCTCCACAGATCCCCTTCGCTGACGCCTCCCGCCCGCATGGTCATCAGGTGGCTCACGACCCCGGTCCGGCTGATCGCCGGAAAGGTGAGATATTCCGCGCCGCTTTTTTCAGAAAGCGCCATTCCCGGCACAATGCCGGCTTTCCTTTTCAGTCCGTCCCCCTGCATCACAAGTTTCCTCCGTTTCATTCCACATAATCAAAAGCATTCTGATACCAGTTTATCCGCTCCGCGCAGACCGCGACCACATCAAACCGTACCGGAACGCTTTCTCCCAGATGTTTCCGATATAAATAATATTTTGCCGCCCGGCAGATCCGTTTCTGCTTGGCATATCCCACAGCTTCTTCGGGGAGGCCTGAAAATCCATCTTTCCTGTATTTCACTTCAAAAAAGACCAGGTACTCCCCCTCCCGTCCGATCAGGTCGATCTCTCCCTGCCGGCACCGGAAGTTTCTTTCCAGGATATGAACCCCTTTTTTCTCAAGAAAAAGGGCTGCTGCAGCCTCATAGGCTTCTCCGATTTCCCTCTTGTTCACTGTCGCCTCACACAAAATGTCCGATAAAGCTTTTCCTGTGGATCGGACATGGTCCGTACTTTTTCAGCGCTTCAATATGCGACGCCGCGCCGTAGCCTTTGTTCGCGGCAAAGCCGTATCCGGGAAAGACGCTGTCATATTTTTCCATCAGCCTGTCCCTCGTCACCTTCGCCACAATGCTGGCCGCCGCAATGGATGCGCTTTTTGCGTCCCCTTTGATGATGGGCACCTGCCGGATGGAAACGCCGGGTATCGTCACCGCGTCGTTTAACAGAACGGCAGGCCTGACAGAAAGCTGCGAAATAGCATCGCGCATGGCTTCATAGGTGGCCTGAAGGATATTGATCTCATCGATCCGCTCCGGGGAAGCGTATCCCACTCCCACCGCGATAGCCTTCTGCATGATCACCTCATACAGCTCTTCCCGCTTCTTTGCGGAAAGCTTCTTGGAATCGTTCAGATACAGGATCTCATCCTCCGGCAGGATGACCGCTCCCGCCACCACTGGACCGGCCAGAGGACCCCTTCCCGCCTCGTCGATGCCGCAGATGAACCCCTCTGTGCCGTATTCCCGCTCAAAACGCTTCATCTCCCACATCCGCTGCCGCTCTTTCTCAAGCACCTCCAGCTTCTTCCGCGCCCGCTCCGCAAGCGATCGCACCCCGGCGCGCTCATCCGCCCCGTACCGGGCGATCAGCTCTTCCAGCCTTTCCGGTTTCTTCTCACAGACCTCACCGGCTTCTTCAAACTGCTTTTTTATCTCCTGTACGCTCATCTGTCCTTCTCCGTCCTGATATCCGCAAAACGTTGTTATTGATGCTTCAGGACCCCTATCCTGTTTAACGGCCAGATGCGCACCCACGCCTTGCCGATGATGTCATCCCGGTGGATATTCCCCACGCTGGCATCCCGGCTGTCCGAGCTGTTGTTGCGGTTATCTCCCAGTACAAAATACTCATCCTCGCCCAGCGTGATCGGTTCTGCCGCGAGCCCTGCAAAAAGAATGGGCTCCAGCCCGTAGTCTTCCTGCAGGATCTCTCCGTTAATATAGATATTTCCGGCAGGGTCGATCTGAACAGTTTCCCCCGGCAGGCCGATGATCCGCTTCACATAATACGTATTTTCCTCATACTGGAAAGGAAATACGATGATATCGAACCGCTCCGGATCCGAAAAATGATAGGTCAGCTTATCCATGATAAGCTGATCCCCGTTGTGCAGTGTCGGCTCCATAGAGCTTCCGCTTACGGACGTCCGCTGTCCTACAAAGGTAATGATCAGCCAGGTGCCCAACAGCACCACCAGAATATACAGAATGGTGCTGAAAACTTCCTTCATCGCTTTTTTCATACTGTTTCGCCTTCTTCCTCTCTCTCCGGCCTCTCCAGGGAGATCCTCCCCAGCCTGCCGCTCCGGAAATCTTCTACAACCAGGGACGCCGCACGAGAAATATCCGGTTCCCCGCCTTTTTTAAAACAGCCTCGCCGTTTCGCCGCCGCCTCCAGGACCTGAGCCGGCTCAAGGCCGTCTTCACAGGCATATCGTTCTGTCAGCCGTTCGGGATAATACTCCAGCAAAAAAGCGATCAGGCTGGCAGCCAGTTCCTCCATCACAAGGATCTCATCGTTCATGGAACCGATGAAGGC
>DWYY01000173.1 GCA_019118445.1 Candidatus Eisenbergiella merdipullorum
ATCTGGCGGCCCACCGATCCGATGATATACTCGCAGACCTCCGGCCTGGAAAGATCCAGCACGACCCTTCCATAGATCGGGGCGCTTTCCCTTCCCTTCACATGCAGGCACCAGTCCGGGTGTTCCCGGTAGAGGCCGCTGTCTACTGCCATCATCTCCGGTTCAAACCACAGGCCCATCTGCATCCCGCAGGCCTTCGCTTCCTCCGCGAGATATTTCAGGCCGTGGGGCAGCTTTTCCTCATTCACATACCAGTCGCCGCAGGAATATCTTCCGCTCCCATATTTCCCAAACCAGCCGTCATCCAGTACGAACACCTCCGCCCCTATTTCCGCGCCGGTCCTCATGATATCAACCAACTGCTGCTCCGTGAAATCCGGTCCTGTACCCTCCCAGTTGTTGATGACGATCGGGCGGCTGGCATGCAGGTATCTCTGATCCATCAGCCGTTCCCGGTATACCCTGTGATAGATCTGGCTCAGACGGTTCATCCCCTGTGCGGAATACGCCAGCACCGCCTCCGGGGTCTGGAAGGACTCACCCGGCTCCAGCGTCCAGTCGAGATCAAAGCTGTTCAGCCCGGCCGCCACACGGATGGTCCCAACAGGCGCCTTTTCTATCTGGATGGCAAAGTTCCCGCTGTAGACCAGCGCAAACCCGTAAGCCTGCCCCTGCTTCTCCGTCGCGGCAGGCTCCTTCAGGATCAGGAACGGGTTATTGCAGTGGCTGCTGTAGCCGCGGCTGCTGCTGACGGAAGCAATCCCGTGCTTCACGTCGCAGCATTCCACGCTGCGCTCCCTCGCCCAGTCCCCGGGGAACTGGATGTACTGCATGGGGGCCGCCGGGAGATCCACCGTCATGGACATGGCAGACAGCAGGTGGATGTCAGACCCGCCTTCCCCGGACATCGCGGCGGACTGCGGGTCAGAAGGCCTGTCGTTCACATAGCGGATGCTTCTCGTGATCACGTCATAGTCTTCCAAGACAGTATAGGACAGCGCCGCTTTCAGCCCTGTGTCAGGATCTTTCAGGAACAGCTCCAGCGTCTGGGCGCGGTCCCCTTCGAGCACGTAGAGGGAAGGGAGCCCCTCCAGCTCCTTTTTCCCCTCCGTGATCCGGAAGCCTTCATAGGAAAGATCCGATACGGTGGAGCCGTCCGCATACCTTGCGTGTACCGTTGGGATCCGGTAATCGCCCTTTCCCACGGCGGAAAATTCCTTTTTCAGATCCGGTTCAAACACCCATTTCCCTTCCACCAGCTGCCTGGCGAAACAGCTTGCCCTGTCCACCGATACGCTCTCCGCCTGGTATTCCAGGCTGATGTCGGGCTCCAGCCGCTCTCCCCAATAGAAATGCACCGGATATTTGTCCTGATAGATCCCAAGGATATAGCTCGCATTTTTAGTCTGAAGATGGAACTGGTTTCCGTTTTGAATGATTGCCATGTTTGGGCCCCTCCTATAAATATTTTCCTATACACCTGTCATAATATAACCTCCGCTATCATATAGCTATAAGGTTCCATACTGACTCCTGCATCGGACAGGCTCACCCCTGATTCCAGGTATATTTTTTTTGGATTTATCCGCAGATTAGCCTTGACCCTTTTGTTTTTACTGTTTACAGCCACCAAAACCTTTGTGTCATTATGGATCCTTAAATAAGAAATAACCTCATCCGGAGCATCGTTGTCCACCCACTCCAGCGTCCCGCTGCTGACAGCTTCACACGTATGGACAATGTCATGCATTTTCTTAACAAACTCCATTCTCCGGACCCCGTCATCCGTAAAGCCTCTTGACCAGTTTATTTCGCTTCTTCTGCCATAATTGCGATTTGAAAACATACAGTTTTCCGCATTGTCACAAATCTCATATCCATTCCACATAAACGGAACCCCTTCATAAGTGCTTGTTATAACAAGCGCAGCCTCCACTCCCCTTGTCGTCATTGTTATATCATATCTGTCCAGGCCCACATTGCTTGCGGAATCATGAGTATCTATGGTACGAATCAGCTTTTGGGTATTGTCACCGTATTTCCCTTTTTCTTCTTCGATGCAGTATTCTCTGAACACACGGGCGGACAACTTACCGGAAAAGGCTGCTGTCAGCTTTGCATTCCATCCATAAGAATACATCAGATCAAAGATTCCCTTGACAGCTTCGGGATTATCGCCTTCATCCAACGTGATCAAATCACTCTTTATCTTCCTTAAAGCCTGAAAGGATTCCTTCCAGAAATCAAGAGGCACCATATCGCCTACGTCGCACCTGAATCCGTCTGCATCATATTCCTTGATAAATGTCTTCATATTTTCGAGAAGATATTTTCTCAAATTCGGATTTCTGAAGTTCAGTCTCGCAAAAGGCCATTCTGCCCCTACGGCAATGGTGCCGCCTTCGTTTCGCACAACAAAGTCCGGATTATCCTTGATAAAAACCGCGCCCCTCCCACAGTGGAGGTATACGAGATCAAACAGCACTTTAAGGCCGTTCCTGTGCGCTTCCTGAACAAATTCCTTCAAATCTTCATTGGAGCCATATTCCTCATCAACGTTAAAATAATCCGCTATCTTGTATGGGTTTTTGGGATTATTTGTATCAGACTTGATCTGCCTTTGGCTCCATGTCGTCCTGTAAGGAATTTTTCCGATACGACAAAATACGCCTAACCCTTTACCGCGCCTGCCGTTATACTGTCAATAAAATACCTATTGGCGATCAAAAACAGAAAGATAACCGGGCAGAGAGCCACAACAGAGCCTGCAAGCATGAGGTTCCAGGAAGACGCCCCCTCTCCGGAATTCTTCAGCGCCATAATGCCAACCATCAATGTCCTCTGCTCCGGCACTCCCATCGTATAGATGGTAGGCGAAAGATATTCATTCCATGCCGAATTAAATGTTAGAACAAGGACTGTTGAAACAACAGGTTTCAGCAGCGGCAGTATCACACGAACAAAAATCCCCATAAAGCCGCAGCCATCTATGCGCGCGGATTCGTCCAGTTCCTTAGGCAGGGAAGCAATGTATCCGCGCAGAATAAAGGTATACATGATCGGGATCCCAAATATTCTGGTGAACATCAGTCCGTAGAGAGATATCGGTATATTCAGGGCGCCTAAAATATTAAAGGCCGCATATTGGGTAACGGATCCCATATTGATGAACATCAGGGACGCAAATATGGTGAATAAAATGGTCTTTCCCGGAAAATTTCCCCTTTCAAAAACGTATGCGTTGTTAAGAGACGACACAAGCGTGACAACCACCGAGAATCCCGTAAAGATCACACTGTTTTTCAGCAGCAGGGGCACCGGGAAGCTATCTGAGAAAAAAGCGGTTTTATAATTGTCAAACGTCCATTCTATCGGGAAAAAGCTCTCCGGGTGCGCCAGCAGCTCCATATTCGATTTAAATGAACCGAAAAAAGTGTAGATGATCGGGAAAAGCGCCAGCAGGACAATGAAAAGTAAAAATACATATGATATGCCATTAAATATTATTCTCTTTGTTTTCATAATGTTCCTCCCCACTAATAGATATTTTCCAATTTTTTCTTTAATTGCATATATCCAATGGCAAAAAGACACATCAATAAAGAGGTTACAAAACTGAGTGCGCACCCATATCCGACATTTGCCGTTGACGCCCCGAAGCCAGGTGCATAATTGCCTGTAATGTATGACATAACCGTATATGTCTTTCCTGCCGGAGCTCCGTTTGTCATGACAATAATGAAGTCATTGACATGAATCGTACCATTAATGGCAAGAAGCAGGATAGTCCCGAAGGTCGGAAGGATCATCGGCATTGTCATTCGGATAAAAATCTGCCAGCTGTTGGCCCCGTCTATTTTTGCCGACTCATAGATGTCTTCAGACACATTGGACAGCGCCGCAACGAAATAAAGCACATTTGTACCGAAGCTTGTCCATGTGGATGCAATGACCAGAAACAGGAGCGCTTTTGCCTTTGTGCCATACCAATCAATAGGCGTTCCGCCCGCCTCCAAGATCCAGGCATTGATCAAGCCCAAGTAGGAAAACAGGTTATTAAAGATAACACCAACAATGGCTCCCCCGACCAATGCGGGCATAAAATAAACCGCGCGGAAAAAGCCTTTCGCTTTGAGCTTACGTTTCAATATCACCGCAATGAATAAAGCAAGAGGAATCTCCAGGATCAATTTCATAAGGGTAAATTCTAACGTTGTGACCCAGGTTTCCCAGTATCGTTTATCCTCGGTAAACATTGTGACATAGTTCTGCAGGCCGACAAATCGTGTATCCAGGGGAATTGTATTATAATAATACAGAGACATTTTAATCGCCCATAAGATCGGGTAAATCGTAAACACAAAAAAACCGATGATTTGCGGCGAAAGCAGCAAATAGCATTGTAAAGTATGCTTTTTTTGATATTTTATTTCCTTTTTTTTCAAACCGTCTCACCTTTCCTGTAAAAAAGCCCGGACGCAGACGAAATTCTGCCCACGCCCAGGCCGTTTGTCACAATTTACATTCTTTTATGGTTCATAGCTGTCACGGTGCGCATCCCAATCCGGTACTATATATACGCTCATGTCTTTCTCCGGATGAAGCTCCGCATACGTCTCCATTGCCTCATTATAATTCTGATTTGCCGTTTCAATAAACTCATCAACCGACATAGTCCCCGGCCATACTTCATTGACAAACATATCTGACACGCTTGGCTTGCCGGAAAGATCGATAGGGCCAACACTTGGCAGGACTGTACTGATGTTAATCATCTGGGCAAACTCGGTCCAGCCCGTCTTGGGATTTTCAATCGTCGTATTGACTAGAATTTCCGGGTCCACCGGAAGGCTTACCCCTTCCTCATATAATCTGGCAAGCATTTCATCTGACGAAAAATACTCTACAACAATCGCCGCGTTTTCTTCCCCCAGCTTTTCCAGACCGCTTTGCGTCAGGCAAAACCCTCCATTAATGGACATAGGCTGGAGATACATATTATCCAGATCCGCTACCGGAAGCGGCGCTACTCCCCAATCGCATTTTGCCGGAAACTGATCGCTAAACACACCCACATCAAAAGAGTAGGCAAATTTCATCCCGATATTTCCTTCCGCGAATCTTGCCCTTGCGGGATCGTTATCGATCGAAGCTTCGCCGGGAAGATAGCTGCCGTCCTCCTTGATCTGCAGGAACGCTTCCATAGCGGCGCGGAAACTCTCGTAATCATACTGTCCTGTTACATAATCATATCCCATATGTAAACCGCTGTTCACCAGGGACGGCTCTCCGATATCACTTGTGAACCAGTCGCTCCACATCATCGGGATGATCACTCCGAACTGATTATTGGAAACGTCCGTGAGTATTCTGGCATATTCCACGAACTCATCCCAGGTTTTGGGAGGGGTCGCTTCACCATTTTCATCCACCAGCCCTGCTTCCACAAACATCTCCTTGTTATAAACCAGGCCTCTTGTTGTGACCGCCATTGGGAGCGCATAAACATGTCCCTCGTAACTCGTCGTACCTACCTGCATATACGGACTTCTCTTTTCGATAAGCTCGTCCAGGCCGGAAATTTCATCCAAAGGAACAATCCATCCCTTCAGCATATCGGTAGGAATCCATGTTGATGTCATTAAATCAGGCTCAGTCCCCCCCGCAAATGCCAGCTCCAAAGCGGAACTGTAATCGTTCGAATTAGCGAGATATTCGATCTCCAGCCCCCTCTCCTTCCCGATCGTATCATTAAACTCCGCCACCATCTCATCCATAACCGCTTTATCATGCATGTTGGCGGACCAGATATTCACGGTAATAACCTCCTGCGGCCCTTCCGCCTGCGCGGAATCCGTTTCCTGAGAAGCGGAAGTTTCTTCCGCAGAAGCAACAGTCTCTTCCGCCGATCCCGCCGCAGAAGCAGCACTTTCTCCGGTCTGCTCTCCCCCGGCAGACTGGCCGCAGCCTGCCAGCAGACTGCCCGTCACCATAAGCGACAACATGATGCTGATAATTTTTCTTTTCACGTACCTTCCTCCTGTTATTGAATTTTCATTGGGTATGTGCGCACAACACTTTTGATGTCTCTATTATATCGTCCCGCATTTCTCAGAAGGAAGTCCCAAATATTTCAAACGAATGCTGATAAATCATCAGCACTTCCGGCTACCTGTCAAAACAGATATAAGCGCCGGATATCCTGATTTCGTCCAGCAGGGCCTGCATGCTTCTTTTCCGGGTTTTCTGCAGGATATTGGTGATCTGGCTGCGGACAGTGGATTCTTCCACCGATCGTATCCTTGCGATTTCCCTCTTGCTTTTTCCGTCATACATCAGCTTTACGATTTCCCTCTCGCTTCTGGAGAGGCTTGTGAGAAGATCGATCATGTATAACAGGGAGGACTGCTGGGTGCCGATCGCGGAGATTTCATCCACGATCTTGCGCACCACCGCGCCGTCATAGTAAACCTTCCCCCTGCAGGTATCCCTCACGACCTGGATGATTTCCGCCATGTCTTTTGTTTTCAGGACGTAATTGTCCGCTCCGGCTTCTATCGCGGAAAATACGATATTCCTTTCATCATGCACGGTCAATATTACGATCTTGCACTGCGGCAGGAGAGCCTTCAGTCTGGGGATCAGCTCTATCCCTGTGGTCGCTCCATCCATCTGGATATCCAGCAAAATGACATCCGGGGAGGTTTCCCGGACCTTACGCAATACTTCTTCCCGGTTGTGGGCGAGCCCTACCACCGTAAAATCATCCAATTCCTCAAACGCGTCCTGAAAGCAGACGCACATATATTTAATATCATCGCAGATCAGCAGTTTCAACTTGACCCCTCCTTCGTCCGATCAGATAGTCTATCCTCTTCATCCTCCTGCCGTTGGGCAGCACGACCTGGAATAACGTATATTCACCCTCCCTGCTTTCCACAAAAACCCTACCGTCATGCATTTCCACGATATTTTTCACGTAAAACAGGCCGATCCCGTTGTTGCTGCCCCCGCTCTTCCTGGAGAAAAAGGGATAAAAAATATAACGTCTGTCTCTTTTGGAGATCCCGCATCCGTTATCCCGCACCTCTGTCACAAGATAAGCGTTTTCGTTATAAATCCTTACGGATATTTTCTTTTCCTTCCTGTTCTCCCCGTCCTTCAAAGCCTCTACCGCATTTCGCAGCAAATTGACGAATACCTCCACCAGCATGCCTTCATCGCCGTATACGATTTTATTCTGTACCTCATATTCCTTGGTAAATGAGATTTTTTCCTCCATAGGAACACGACCGATCGCGCGGTCCATACATTCCAGGATATCCACCCTGTCGCTCTTTTTTTCCTGGTCTGTTT
>DWYY01000022.1 GCA_019118445.1 Candidatus Eisenbergiella merdipullorum
GCCTGAGTTTGACCCAAAAAACAACGAGACCGTCATGGGGATTGCGGCGCCGCATATCCTGGATGAGTTTGATCTCTTGAGGGGTATGCTGGCTGGGATGATGGTGAGGTCTTCTGGAGCGATCGCGCAGAGAGTCCCAGGAGCCATCATAACGGCGTTTCCAGCGGTAAATATACTTCCTGTTGGTCTTATATTTGACAGCGGCTTTGGAGACCCCATACTTTTCAGCGTAACGGATCAGGGATAGACGGTATCTCATATCTTGTGTTATACTAGCCATGCGGAAATACATCCTTTCTTGTATGGTTTGGTTTGGTCGCTAAAACTATAACACAGAAAATGTATTTCCGTCTTTTTAATTATTCAGTTGTAACATATGTATTGTAATCCTACAGGATAGGGATGCGGCATATCGTTTTTCTATTGACTTTTCAAACGGCATCGGTTAAGATAAGGCAAGAACGATTCGCGAACCGTTTGTGAAAAATTGAAATGTAAGAAAACAGGAATTATTACCGCCGGGTAAACGCCTTGCGTCATTCTGTCAGGCCTTAGAAAGAATGGTGCGAAGGCGTTTTTTTAATGGGAGGAATGCTTATGCTGCTTCTTTTGGGAACTACGATAACGGCAAGCTTTTTTGACAGCCTGAATCCTTCGGCCATTGCGCAGCAGATGCTGCTGCAGGCCATGGTGAAGGTGAAACGGCATATCTGGTTTTTTATTCTCGGCATCGGAACCGCCAATCTGGCGATGGGCCTTGCGGTCTATTATGGGATCGCCCTGTGGGTTTCCCGGCTTCTTGCCGGACTGACGGAGGCTTATCCGCTCTGCGTGTACGGGACAGCGCTGGCCGCCGGCCTGATCTGCCTTGCCGCGGGAATCCGGCTCATCGTGAAAACCAGGTCTGACAGCGAGAAAGGCAATGAGGGGGAGCTGGCCGCTTCCAAAGCGCCCGCTCAGCTTTCGCCGCTGTCTCTGTTTCTGATGGGCGCGGCTTTCTGCATTGTGGAACTGACGAGCGCCTTTCCCTATTTTGGCTTTCTCGCCGTGCTGACCGGTTATCAGTTGATATTTCCGCTGGTGCTGGTTTTTATCCTGATCTATGATTTTATGTATGTGCTGCCGCTGATCCTGCTGTATTTCGGGTATAACCGGATGCAGGGAACGGCTGCAGTCCGGAAGCTGGAGCATGTGCTTGGCAGGATTTCGGCATACATCGTTCCTGTTGTGGTGGGGCTGCTCGGCGCGTTTCTCGTCTATTACGGGGGAAGCTCTCTGCCGTAAAAATCATGCGGAGCAATCTTTGCCTGCCTGCATGGCGGCCCAGATGGGTGCCTTTCCATTTAACACAAATGCCGCCCGGTGAAGTCCTTCCGAAATGGAGACATCACCGGGCGGCAGAGCAGGAATCTGCACAGGTATCTTTATATTCATTTCATGATCGGTGTACCGTAACGGATCTTCCTGTAAATCTTCTGAATGATGACAACCGGTATGGCGATCAGAAGATAAAACGTAGAAAGGATCCCGGCAAGTCCGCCGATCAGCGCGATCAAAAGTATTCCGACATTCACTGTAGATGCCCCCTTTATCTTATGTTTTGCTGTCTTTTTCAACGTCTCTTATTTTAACACAAGGGAAAAAAGAAAAAAATCTTTCATAAAATGTTTAGCGGATTCTTAACATGTATCCTCAATGACGAATGTTATATGACGGTTTTGGAAATTCACCCTGCCGGACTGTCGGGTATCGCCTGACGAACTGTCGTGACTTTCCCCAGAAGCTGTGTTATACTGAATTAAATGAGCTTTCCCGGGAAAGGGGAAAGGATCTGTGCGGAAGAGTCACAGATCTCCGGACAGCAGCGTCAGACGGGAAAGACCGGCAGTTTTTCCCGTGGGACCTGCGTCCGCACAGTGTGAAAAACGCTTCAGAATGGAGGGAGACATGAACGACGAGGAAGAAAAAAAACATTTTGCCGTACTGATCGACGCTGATAATATCAGTGAAAAATATGCGGCAAGCATTTTCAACGAGATCGCGGATTACGGATATGCGTCCTACCGCAGGATTTATGGTAACTGGGCGAAGGGAAACGGCTGGAAGGAGGACACGCTTCTGGAGAATTCCATCAATCCTATCCAGCAGTTTAATTATACCATTGGGAAAAATGCCACGGACATGGCCATGGTGATCGATGCCATGGACATTCTTTATTCCGGGAAGGTGGACGGCTTCTGCCTGGTGACCAGTGACAGTGATTTCACCAAGCTGGCGATGCGTCTGCGGGAAGCGCAGATGTATGTGATCGGCATGGGGGAATCCAAAACACCGCTTGCCCTGACAAAGGCGTGCAACAAATTCATCCGTCTGGACTTGATCTCCGGAGAGGTGGATGAAAAGAGCGCGGAAAGTGCCAGGCCTTCAGGCAGCGGGAGGAAGCATAAGGCGAGCGCACCGGAGGAGAAGCAGGACAGCACGGTGACGCCGATCAGCGAGATCGAGGAAGCCATCATCACCTTTGTGCAGAACAATGAAAACAAGGGGAAACCCACCTATCTCGGCGAAGTGGGAAGCAGGCTCAGTGACAAGTTTATTGAATTTGACGCCCGAAACTACGGCTATACCAAACTGGTAACGCTCCTTAGGGACAAATGTCCCAAGCTCACCATCATCCAAGAGGGAACCTCGTACCGGATCGAACTCAAGGAACAGGCAGGCCCGGAGGCTCTGGAGAAGGAAATCATCGCTTTCTTAAAGAAGAACGGCGGAAAGGTGGATAACCTTTCCCTTGTCCTGGATCATCTGAAAAAAAAGCATACCCAGTTCAATGTCAGCGACTACGGCTACAACCGGGTATCCAGCTTCCTTAGGAGTTTTGATAAGATATCCGTGCACGGGAACGCGCTGATGCTGAAGGAGGAGAAGTGAACACATGACACAAGGTCATGACAAAAGATACCAGGATCAAAGGCGGCAGGACAAAGGAAATGGAAAGAAACAGGGACATCATCGCGAGGATCAATGAAAAATTCCCCCATATGAGCAAGGGACATAAGGCGATCGCGGCTTTTATCCTGGAGCATTATGACCAGGCGGCCTTCATGACGGCGGCGAAGCTTGGGCATCAGCTCCACATCAGCGAATCCACTGTGGTCAGGTTCGCGTCCGCCATCGGCTATTCCGGATATCCGCAGATGCAGGCGGAACTGGCGGCGCGGGTGACAAGACGCCTGAACGCGGTGGAACAGGTCGGCGTGAAGTATGCCGGAAGGAGCCAGTCTGAGGTGATCGGAAGCGTCCTTTCCAGCGATATGGATAACATCCGGACAACGATGGAGAGTCTGGATGCGGCGGCCTTTGATACGGCGGTGGAGACGATCCTGAACGCGGAAACGGTCTATGTGATCGGCATCCGGAGCTGCGCGCCGCTGGCTGATTTTCTGGGCTTTTACCTGAATATGGTACGGGGCGGGATCGTGCAGATCAAGACCTCCAGCCTGAGCGAGGTCTTTGAGCAGATGCTGCGCATCGGGCAAAAGGACGCCATTGTGGGGATCAGTTTTCCCAGATATTCCATGCGGACGCTGAAGGCGCTGGAGTTCGCCAATGACAGGAACGCGAAGGTCATCACCATCACCGACAGCGTGCATTCCCCCATGTGCCTGTATTCGTCCTGCAATCTTTTCGCCGCCAGCGATATGGTGTCCATCGTGGATTCCCTGGTTGCGCCTTTGAGCGTGATCAATGCCCTGGTGGTGGCGCTCTGCCTGAAACAGCCGGAAACGGTGCGGGAGAGCCTGGAAAAGCTGGAAGAGGTATGGAATAATTATCAGGTGACCATGCATGATGAGATCGATCGGATCGATGAGGATTCCCTGTTCACCCTTCCCGAAGCGGAAGCCATGCGGAAAATGACGGAAAAGTAAAAAACAGGACGAAAGAACAGACGAAAAGAGAACGGATATGAGCAGAGTGATCGTGATCGGTGGCGGTGCCGCGGGCATGATGGCGGCCATTGCTGCCGCACAGAAGGGGCATCAGGTCTTGCTTCTGGAAAAAAATGAAAAATTGGGAAAGAAAATCTATATCACAGGAAAAGGACGCTGCAACGTGACCAATGCCTGCGATACGGGTGAGCTGTTTGACAATGTCACGAGCAACCCAAGATTTCTTTACAGCGCTGTCTATGGCTTTGACAACGCGGCGGTGCAGGAGTTTTTTGAAAAAAGGGGCTGCCGCCTGAAGGTGGAGAGGGGAAACCGGGTTTTCCCGGTCTCCGACCATTCCTCGGACATCATCCGGACGCTGTCAAAAGAGCTGGAGCGCCTTGGCGTTGAAACGCGCTTGAAAACTCCTGTGGAAGAGATCCTCACAAGAAAGCTTCCGGATGACAGGTGTGAGGTGAGCGGCGTGCGTCTGTGTTCCGGAAAGGAGCTTCTTGCCGATGCGGTCATCCTGTGCAGCGGCGGCCTTTCCTATCCGGCGACCGGTTCTACCGGGGACGGATATCGGATGGCGCAGAAGCTGGGTCATACCCTCATCCCCTGCGAGCCATCCCTGGTTCCCTTCACCGTCGCGGAGGACTGGTGTGCCGAGCTGCAGGGTCTTGCCCTGAAAAATGTTTCCGCAGCCCTGTTCTTGGGGAAAAAGAAGGTCTATGAAGGTTTCGGTGAGATGCTTTTCACCCATTTCGGCGTGAGCGGTCCGCTGATTTTAAGCGCCAGCAGCTATTACCGCACAGGAAATGCGAAGGGAGGGAAGAAAAAGGCGGAAGCCGTCCTGAAGTTAGATCTGAAGCCCGCCCTTTCCGAAGAGCAGCTCGACAGGCGGCTTCTCAGGGACTTTGAGGAAGCCAAGAACCGTCAGTTCAGAAATGCGGTGGACGGTCTCTTCCCTGTCCGCCTGACTCCCGTGATGATCGCCTTGTCCGGCATCGATCCCGAAAAACGGGTACACGATATCACTAAGCAGGAGCGCCAGGGCTTTGCCGCCCGCATCAAGGATGTTAAACTCCATGTGACGGGAACCAGAGGATTTAACGAGGCCATCATTACAAGGGGCGGAGTCAGTGTCCGGGAGGTCAATCCTTCCACCATGGAATCGAAACTTGTCTCAGGATTTTACCTCGCGGGAGAGCTCCTGGATCTGGACGCCCTGACCGGGGGCTTCAACCTGCAGATCGCCTGGTCCACCGGGCATCTGGCAGGGGAGAGCGTGCCGTAGGACTGGTGAATGAGCTCATTGCTGTACTTCCAGAGACATTACCACACCTCTCTTCCGGCAGCTCAACTTGACGGAAAATGATCATCGCCGGGCAAAACATAAGATGGAACAAAAAAAGAAAAAGCCTTCCGGAGGATCCGGACGAGAACAGTTGCGAAAGAAGGAAATATGTATGGAACAAAAATTTTGTTTTGAGACAGATTATGACATAAATGCGCTTTCGGCGATGGCAAGAGCGCTCAGAAAGACCATCAGGAAAAAGCAGAGCAGAAGGTCTCATATCTTAGGATGGACCGTGACGGTCCTGGGGCTTCTCGTCACGGTCACAATGGGCGTCAATATTGTGACTCTGACCGCGATCGTGATCTTGGTCCTCTTTTTGCTGTTTGAAGACAGAGCGAACGGTTATATGGCGAAAAAGAGAGCCCTGCCGGGAACGGAGCATTGCAGGAGCCAGTTTTATCAGGATAAATTTCTGTCGATCACAAAGGTTGGAAAGACAGATTTCCGATACGACAGGATCAAATATGTGGCGGAAGATCGGGGGTATTTCGTATTCATACTCAGCAACAGTCATGCTCAGGCATATGATAAGAAAAGATTGACGGGCGGATCCTGTGAGGAGTTCCGCAGTTTTATCGAAGACAGGACGGGGCTGAAGGTAATCCCTATATCTGGCTTTTCTTTATTTTAGCGGGCTGGAGGCCTGATCCTTACAGACAGAAAAACCGTTCTGCCCCAGCGCTATCATCCTGTTACCGATCCCGTGGATGGTGATGCGCCCAAGCGCCTCCTCGCAGTCCACACTCCGGATGTCCTGATACCGGCTCCTGTGCTGGATCAGACCATACTTTCTCTGCACCCGCTCTTTGCTTTAAGTACCACTTTTTGCCATTTTTGGATCTGAGATATAGGTTTTCATGTTTCCCTTCCTTGTGATATGGTGTACTCTTTTCGTGATCATATCATATCTAAGCGGAATTGGAAGCGGTATTTTGTGTTTCCTGCGGCTATTGCCTGTCTCTTTCCTTTCTGCTATGATAACTGGCAGACAGAACCTGTGAAAGAAAGGCGGGAAGCGAAACGTGAATCAGGAAGTACAGAAAAAAAGAATCCTTCTGGTGGAGGATGACCGTTCCATCAGCGGGATGGTGTGCGACTATCTGGCGGGAGAGGGCTATCAGGTGGAGGCATTTTATGACGGAAGAAGTGCCATCCGGGCGTTCCCCGGCAGGCAGGGGGACGCGCTGGCCCTGATCGATCTGATGCTCCCGGATGTGGACGGCATGGAGGTCATCCGTGCCTTCCGGCAGACCAGCACCATTCCGATCATCATCATAACGGCGAAGGACGATGACGCGGATAAGGCCATGGGATTGAACCTTGGAGCGGACGATTATGTGGTGAAGCCCTTTTCTCTGATCGAGCTTGCTGCACGGATACGGGCCAACATCCGCAGGACGACCCGGTATGACGCGAAAGGCCGGGAGGAGCTGATCCGGCTCGGTGATCTCTTGATCGATAATGCCGGCCGCAGGGTGTGGCGGGACGGAAAACTGATCGAACTGACCCGGACGGAATTTGACCTTCTGTTTCTGATGGCATCCAGTCCCGGACGGGCCTTTTCCAAAGGAAATCTGTATGAGGCCGTCTGGAAGGAGCCTTACTATGGAAATGAAAATGTGCTGAACACCCACATGAACCGGCTGCGCGCCAAACTGAAGGATCCGGGAAAGCCCGGACAGGAATATATCAGAACGATCTGGGGGATCGGCTATCGTATGGAAGCGCCCGACGCCGGCGGGGTGGAAGGAGGGAGCCTGTGACTATATTTCTGATAACGGCCTGCATCGTGCTGGCCGTTTTTTGCCTGATTCAGAGAAACCGGTATGTGTGCCTTGACCGGGAGCTTCAATATGTGGACGAGCGGCTCAGGGAGCTTGCGGATGCGGGCGGGAATTCTCCCATCCTGGTGCCCTCGGAGCATCCGGGCATCCGGATGCTTGCGGCCGACATCAACCGGGTGCTGGAGCGCTGGGAGAGGGAGCGGGTGGCTTACGAACGCTCCAGAAGCTCCATGAAGCGGATGCTGACCAACATTTCCCACGATCTGCGCACCCCGCTCACCGTCCTGCAGGGATATGGGGAGCTTCTTCAGACGGCGGCAGAGCAGGGAAGGGGGATGGAACAACTTCCGGAGGCCGCAGAGAAAATCTGTGAAAAGTCGAAGGAGCTGGTGGATACCATGAACGCCTGTTTTACCATGGCAAAGCTGGAATCCGGAGACACTGTGCTGACCCCTGAACGGCTGGATGTGACGAAGCTCTGCCATGAGGTCCTGCTTTCCATTTATGAGCTGCTGGAGAAAAAAGGCTTTCAGGTGGAACTGCAGACGCCGCCAGGCCCCGTCTACGTCCTGGCGGACGCGGAGGGACTGCGGCGGATATTAAGAAATCTGGTGGATAACGCTCTGAAATATGCACAGTCCGGAAAATATTTGGCACTGCGGCTTGTGGAGGAGGAAGCCATCGTGCGGATTGAACTGGAGGACCATGGCCCGGGCATTCCGCCGGAAGAACGGGAGCGGATTTTCAGAAGGACCTATACATCGGGCAGAGGGAGCGGGCTGGGACTTTCCATCGCGCGGACGCTGGCCCGCGAAATGGGTGGAGAGATCCGGGCGCTTGAGGCGGAAGACGGCGGGACAGTCTTCGAGGTGACGCTTCCTAAGAAAAGTTAGAAAAAAGTGAGATTCCAGACAGAAAAAAGAGAAATCCGTTTTGTATACTGAAAACGAAGCGGGAGGCATTGTTTACAGGAGGCGATCGCGGCCTCAGCGCAGGCTTCGGCAAGGAGGAAAAAAATGGATTTTATTGTGGAAACCAGGAATCTGACTAAGGTGTGGCAGAAAAGGACGGCAGTGGACCGGGTGAACCTGCACGTGAAAAAAGGAGAAATTTACGGCTTTGTCGGTCCGAACGGCGCGGGAAAAAGCACGGTGATGAAGCTGTTGATGAATCTGATCTCTCCGGATGGAGGGGAAGCCTGTCTGTTCGGGGAACGGATGGGAGATAAAAGCTTTGAAAGCTTCAAGCGGACAGGCTCCATCATCGAGGCACCCTGTTTTTATGAGAACATGACGGGGCGGCAGAATCTGGAGCTGTACTGCGAATATATAGGATATCACAACCGGGAGCGGATCGAAGAAGTGCTTTCTGAAGTGGGACTTAGCAACATTGAGAATAAGGCGGTATCTCATTTTTCCCTTGGAATGAAGCAGCGTCTTGCCATCGCAAGAGCCATCCTGGCGAGGCCTGAGCTTCTGATCCTGGATGAGCCCGTCAACGCTCTGGACCCGGAGGGCATTCGGGATATGCGCAGGCTGTTCGTCCGGCTGAACCGGGAAAACGGGACGACGATTTTCATTTCCAGCCACCTTCTTTCCGAGGTGGAGCAGATTGCTGACCGGATCGGCGTGATCGCCGGCGGGAAGCTGTTAAAGGAAATTTCCATGGAGGAAATCCACGCATACAGGACGGAATACGTGGAGCTTTTGGTGGACGACGTGGCGAAGACATCCCGTCTGCTGGAACAGGACGGCAGATTCCCAGAGTTTTCCGTGATGGACGAAAAAACGGTCAGGGTCTATGAAGAGAGCGGGCCTTTTCGAAGAGGCGGGATGCCGGAAAAGGCAGGAAAACCTGAGAAAGATGGGAGTGTTGAAAAGGAGCTTGCAGGCCTGCTGGTGAGAAACGGTGTGGGCCTTTACGGGCTGGCGCGCAGGAAGAACAGTCTGGAGGATTATTTCTTCCAGATGACGGAGAACGGGCAGGAAAAAGAGAGGGAGGAAAACGGATATGGAAAATAAACTGAGCCATCTTCTGAAACTGGAACTGAAAAAATTTAATCTGAAGAAACAGCTGTTCATTACCCTGCTTCTGATCCTTTTTTCCATTCTGTTTCTCACCGTGTCCCTGGTGGACAGTATGACGGACCCGGAGCAGACAAAGGATACCTTTGAAAGCACCTTTCTGGTGATCGGAATTCTGATGTCGGCCATTTTTCTGGTCTATTCCTCGATCCTCACCGCATCGGACGTCATCGGGGAATATACCCGCAAAACCATCACCATTCTGTTCTGCTGTCCCTTAAATGAAAGGTCTAATCCCCCAGCTATGCTGGGGAGAATAGAGTAGTAGGAAACGGTAAGGATATCAATAAAAATCCTCCTATGCTACAATAAAATTGGTGTCGTAAGCCAATTATCAAGCATAGGAGGAGGTCCAAATGGACAATAAAAGCTTATCACATACTCGGTGGAAATGCCAGTACCATATTGTTTTCATTCCGAAATATCGTAAAAAAGTATTGTACGGAAAAGTACGGGAAGATGTAAGGGAGATTATTGCCACATTGTGTAAATACAAAAATGTGGAAATTATAGCAGGTGCAGTGTGCATAGATCACGTTCATCTGAGTGTGGCAATTCCGCCAAAGCTCAGTGTATCCAATTTTATGGGGTATCTGAAAGGAAAAAGCACACTGATGATTTATGACAGACATCCAGAAATGCAAAGTAAGTGGGATAAAG
>DWYY01000174.1 GCA_019118445.1 Candidatus Eisenbergiella merdipullorum
AGTAATTTCAAGCGGCTGGCGTGAATGTTTCTTTTCAGAAACTTTTCGTTCGTAAAGGAGGGTATTTGCAGTGTTTGATTTTGAAAGACCCAATATTGAGGTTGCTGAGATTTCCGAGGATAAGAAGTACGGAAGATTTGTCGTGGAGCCGCTGGAGAGAGGCTACGGCATCACTCTTGGCAACTCCCTGAGACGGATCATGCTTTCTTCACTGCCGGGCGCCGCTGTCAGCCAGGTCAAGATTGAGGGCGTGCTGCACGAGTTCAGCTCCATCCCCGGGGTCAAGGAGGATGTGACCGAGATCATCATGAACATCAAGAGCCTGGCGATCAAGAACAACAGCGAGACCAACGAACCCAAGACCGCTTACATTGAATTTGAAGGCGAAGGCGTAGTCAGAGCCTCTGATATCCAGGCAGACCAGGATATCGAGATCCTCAATCCCGATCTCGTGATCGCCACGCTGAGCGGCGGCAAGGAAAGCAAGCTGTATATGGAACTGACCATTACCAAGGGACGCGGCTACGTCAGCGCGGAGAAGAACAAGAGTGAGGATCTTCCCATCGGAGTGATCGCGGTGGACTCCATCTATACTCCGGTGGAAAGAGTGAACATGACCGTGGACAATACCCGTGTGGGTCAGGTGACGGATTATGATAAGCTGACGCTGGATGTTTATACCAACGGAACGCTTGGCCCTGATGAGGCCGTTAGTCTTGCAGCAAAGGTTCTCAGCGAGCATCTGAGCCTTTTCATCGACCTTTCTGAAAACGCCAAGACTGCTGAAGTCATGGTGGAAAAAGAAGACGACGAGAAGGAAAAGGTGCTGGAGATGAGCATCGATGAACTGGAGCTTTCCGTTCGTTCCTATAACTGCCTGAAGCGTGCAGGCATCAATACGGTGGAAGAGCTGACGAACAAGACCCCTGAGGATATGATGAAGGTCCGCAATCTGGGCCGTAAATCCCTGGAAGAGGTGCTTGCCAAGTTAAAGGAACTGGGCCTTCAGCTGAATCCCAGCGAAGAGGCAAACGTATAACAGCACGTCTGTTTCAGCAGTAAAAGGCAGAACCGGTAAGACCGAAGGGCGCGTGTTCTGTTTGCAGCATGATTGGAAATCTGCATTCGGCAGGTAAGACCAAAGGGCGCTGACGGATGTACCAGGAATGAAAGTGAGAATAGAAAAATGGCAAAGTACAGAAAATTAGGAAGAACTTCAAGTCAGAGAAAGGCTCTGCTGAGAGCCCAGGTAACGAACCTGCTGTATCACGGAAAGATCGTTACCACGGAAGCGAGAGCCAAGGAAGTGCGCAAGATCGCGGAAGGTATCATTGCGATGGGCGTGAAGGAAAAGGATAACTTCGAGACCGTAAAGGTAACTGCCAAGGTTCCCCGTAAGGACAAGGACGGCAAGAGAGTGAAGGAAGTCGTTGACGGCAAGAAGGTTACTGTTTACGATGAGGTGGAGAAGGAGATCAAAAAGGATATGCCCAGCAGACTTCATGCAAGAAGACAGATGCTGAAGGTATTCTATCCTGTAACTGAAGTTCCTTCCACTCCTGCAGGACGCAAGAGGGGAACGAAGAAGGTTGATATGCCTGCGAAGGTATTTGACGAGATCGCTCCCAAGTATGTGGACCGCAAGGGCGGCTACACCCGCATCATCAAGATCGGCCAGAGAAAGGGCGACGGCGCGATGGAAGTCGTTCTGGAGCTGGTATAAGCCTTACAGATAGAAGGCTTACAGGTATAAGTCTTACAAAAAGAAAAGGCTTCCGGACAGAGAATCTCAATGAGATCCTCTGTCCGGAAGCTCTTTTTTATTGGATCAATGCAGATTGGATCAGTATGGATCGCTTTCCGGTTCCATCCAGCCGGAAAATTCGACGATCGTCTGCCTCGGGTCCGTTGCGGAAGAATCAGAAGATGACAGTGACTGAGTTCGATATTCCCTAGGTGTCTGATGGATCACTTCATGAAAATGGCGGTTGAAGCTGGAGATGGAGGCAAATCCTACCATTTCAGAAATGGTCAGGATGGATTCTTCCGTGCTTCGCAGCAGATTGCAGGCTTTCATGATGCGGATGCTGTTCAGATAATTTAGCGGGCTCGTGTGTATAATGGAGTGAAAAACACGTCTGAAGTGGGTCGGGCTCAGGTGACAGACCTCGGCAAGCTTTTCCATGGGAAACTGTGCGCCGTAATTATCCTCGATATAGTTCAGGGCGGGCGAGATGACCAGCGCGTTTTCAGGTCCGGAAAACTCAGTTGGGGGGGCGTTGATCTGGAAGATGCATTTTCCTGTTCCTGAACCCGGTACAATTCTATGGACAGGGCAAGCAGAAGGCCTTTCGCGCACAGTTTATAATTAGGACGCATGGCTGTCAGCTCATCGATAACGGACATGGTGAGCGAATAGATATGCGGGAATTCCGCTTTGGGCATGATGTGCCGGAAACTCTGGAAGGAGAAAAGGGACAGGTCAAGTCCGCTGTCGGAAGGCGGAAGCATGTCCCGGAACAATTCGTTCGGATCAAAGAAAATATAGGACCAGAGGCTTTCGTCCCCTTTGTCCGACCATGTCGTGTGCGGAATGTTGCGGGGCACACAGGTGACGTCACCCGCCTGAAAGCGGAGGGGCTCACTGTAGAATTTCATCGTTCCGCTCCAGGAGTGGCAGACGCCGATCTCCAGACAGTTGTGGAAATGCAGCCTGGGACTGGGGATATCTGATATCTTCCAATGTTCTCCTGTGAGTAAGAGGACAGGAAAATCAATGGGCAGATAATAGTTTCTGTATTCGGTGACAATCTTCTTGGGCTTGGGCATACATTCTCTCTTTCTTATGCTGAAACGACTATTTTCCACTTATTATCAACTGAATATTATTCATAAAGTGTTCACAATTTTTGAAAATTGATCAAAAAAATTTAAAAACTTATTTTAACAAAAGGCAGATTGTCGATAAAAAAATGAAGGAAAGGATTTACGATCTCAATAGGATTCGGCAGGATTCCCACCCAAATAAATAATAAAAGGTTATTTCTGCACAGATTATAACGCTATCTGATTAGAAAAATATTTTTATATATATGATAATAATACCATAACAAATGCGGAAATGTACATAGTGACAAAAAAACATTTTGAACATTTTCATTTTATGTACAAATTTTAGGAGGGAAAAAATATGGCGAAAAGTAAAACCGGTGCGCCACAGGTGAGAGTCCATACCACCTGGAAAAAGGCCTTCAGAAGGGACTGGCAGCTATATCTTCTGGTGCTGTTCCCTGTGCTTCTGGTCATCGTATTTAACTATGCGGCATATCCTGGCCTGCGGATGGTGTTTATGGACTACAAGCCGGCGAGAGGCTATGAGGGGAGCAAATGGGTCGGCCTGGAAACGTTCCAAAAGATCTTCAAAGACAGGGATTTCCGGATAGCCCTGAGGAACTCCCTGGTGTTCAACATACTGGATCTGGCGCTTCAGTTCCCGATCCCAATCGTCCTCGCCCTGATGCTGAATGAGCTGCGGTATCCCAGGTTCAAGAAGGTGACGCAGACCATTCTGTATCTGCCCCACTTTCTTTCCTGGGTCATCATCGGCAGCGTTGCCTACCAGCTCTTCCGTCCGCAGAGCGGCACCGTGAACATGCTGCTCATGAACTGGGGAGTGATCGATCAGGGCATCCCCTTCCTGACGGAAAAATGGCACTGGGCGGTGACCTATCTGCTCATCGGTGTATGGCAGACCATGGGATGGAGCACCATCATCTATCTGGCAGCCATCACCGGCATCGACGCGGAGTTGTATGAGGCGGCCATGATCGACGGCGCGGGCCGATGGAAGCGGATGTGGTACATTACCGTGCCTGGCATCAAGGGCACCGCGGTGACCCTGCTGATCATGAACCTGGGTAAGGTGATGAACAGTAATCTGGAACGTCTGCAGGCGTTTGCAAACAGCCAGGTAAGAGATTTCGAGTATCAGCTCGCTGTTTATATTTATGAAAAGGGTCTGAACAGCGGACATTTCAGTGAAGCAACGGCGGTAGGCCTGTTCCAGTCCCTGGTAGGCCTGATCCTGGTGCTGGCATCCGATAGGGTGGCGAAGGCGCTGGGCGAAGAAGGCCTGCTCTAAGGAGGTGTGAGAAATGGCGAAGAATAAGAAAAATACGTCCCGCGATGCGGATGCTTCAGAAGGCAGCCGTGCCATAAACAAGTTCAGGATCGGGGATGCGATCATGATGTTCGTGATCGTGGTCCTGTGCCTCACCTGCGTGCTGCCGTTCATCAACTTGGCTGCGAAGTCCATTTCCAGCAACTCGGCGGTGCTTTCCAGGTCGGTATTCCTGATCCCTAAGGATATTACCTTTGACGCCTATGCGTCCCTGTTCCGGGATGGGAGCATGGTATATGCGATGGGCTACAGCGTAGTCGTCACGGCGATCTTCACCGTGCTTGGAATGCTAGCCTGTACCTGTGCGGCGTATCCTCTTTCCAAGAGGAGGCTGAAGGGGAGGAGCGTGCTCACCTTCCTGCTGATGTTCCCCATGTATTTCTCGGCAGGCCTGATCCCTACTTACCTGCTGATGAGGGACCTTCATCTGCTGGATAACATGTGGGTGCTGATCCTTCCGCTGATCTACTCCCCGTACAATATGCTGATCATGAAGACGTACTTACAGTCCAGCATTCCGGACAGTCTGGAAGAATCCGCGTTCCTGGACGGGGCGAGCAACTTCCAGATCCTGTTCAAGATCGTGATGCCGCTGTCGAAGCCCATCATCGCGACACTGTCCCTGTTCTACGCGGTAGGCCGCTGGAACGCATATGCGGACAACATGTACTATATCCAGTCGAACAGCCTGAAGATGGCGCAGTACAGGCTTTCCCAGATGGTGTCCTCCGCGACGGAGTCCCAGACGACGGCCCTGTCTGAGGCGGCAGCCGTGACCAGCACGCCTGAAGTGCTGCAGGCGGCATCCATCATGTTCGTTACGATCCCGATCATCTGCATTTACCCCTTTGTACAGAAGTATTTCGTGAAGGGCGTCATGATCGGCGCGGTGAAAGGCTGACGCCTTCCGCCTGCTTACGGTAGACTGCCGGAGACCAGCGGCTTCCGGCTCACTATAAATATAAACATATCTTATTGAAAAAGGAGGATCATACATGAAGAAGAAATCACTTCAGAAAGCGCTCGCACTTGCGGTTGCTGCCGTGATGTCCCTTGGGACGCTGGCCGGCTGCGGAAGCAGCACGACCACCACGACAGAGAGTTCCGCTCCCGCTGAGACCACGGCGGAAAGCACTGCTGAGACGGAGACCACTGCCGCAACAGAGGCGGCTTCCACGGAAGCGGCATCTGCGGAAGGCGGCGGGATGGACAGCTGGGAGCCGTTCGCCGACACCGTGACCCTTCAGGTCCCTGTTTATGACAGAGGCGTGGAAGGCGTCCCGGATGTGACGAGCAACTACTGGACCCAGTGGATCCAGGAAAACTTCGGCGACCA
>DWYY01000175.1 GCA_019118445.1 Candidatus Eisenbergiella merdipullorum
AGGATATTTATGATCTGGTCGGAAGTTTTAGAGAGATCCTCTTTTCAAAGAAAGGGGAGGATTTGGATGCCTGGCTGGAAGAGGCAGACCGCCTGGGGCTGGATGAAATAAAAAGTTTTGCGAATGGGCTGTGCAGAGATCTGGAAGCCGTAAAAAATGCCGCCAGCCATGACTACAATAACGGACTGGCGGAAGGAAGTGTAAATAAGCTAAAACTTGTAAAGCGGAAGATGTATGGGCGCTGCAGCTTTGAAACCCTGCGTAAAAAGATGCTGTTATAGGAATATTATAAGATTTCTCAACAAACATAGGAAAGAACCATTTTTTTCTTGACATTACTGCGATAATGTATTAAAACAAATTACGAAAACAGCAGACAGGTTAAATGCCAGGAACAGAACAGGTTATCAGATCATCTTGTATTGCAGAGAGCCTCCGGTTGGTGTGAGGAGGCATGCAGCGTCTGATGATATCCTCTGCGAGCAGTATGCTGAATTTTTCAGTTTTTCATTGAAAAGAGTAGGCAGCACCGGTTTCCCCCGTTAAAAGGAAGTCTGTTTGATACAGTCCGGATGACAGATCTGATCCGGCTGTAATGACGGGACTGAGAGGCCGTATTAAGTTACGGCAAGCAAAGTGGTATCGCGGAAGTATAAAGCTTTCGTCTTTGGATGTAGGAATATGTCCTGAGGCGGAAGCTTTTTTTCATCTGCTGTGAGTCTTTCTTTTCTGCAGCGATCGAAATTATCCGCACACAGGAGGTCTGCTCCGGCATAGGACCATTTATGAGGAAAGGAGTTGTCTGTTTTTACAGACGGTAATTGTTATGAACGGATTGATCATTATTTTGATCGGCATTGTCGCCCTTGGCGCAGGCTATGTGTTCTACGGCGGCTGGCTGGCAAAAAAATGGGGCATCGACCCTAACGCAAAAACGCCCGCCTATACCCATGAGGACGGGCAGGATTATGTTCCTTCTTCCAGATTTACGGTTTTCTCCCATCAGTTTTCTTCCATCGCGGGAGCAGGCCCTGTTACAGGCCCGATCCTGGCCTCTGTATTCGGCTGGGTTCCGGTGCTTTTGTGGCTCATCATCGGAGGGTTGTTCTTCGGCGCGGTCCAGGATTTTGGCGCGCTGTATGCCTCGGTAAAAAATGAGGGCAAATCCATCGGCATGATCATTGAAAAATATATCGGAAAGACCGGCCGCAGGCTGTTCATGCTGTTCTGCTGGCTGTTCACCCTGCTGGTCATCGCCGCCTTCACGGACATGGTCGCCGGGACTTTCGTCGGCGTGGGACCGGAGGTTGCTGATGAAGCGACGGCATATGCAAATTCCGCCGCAGCTTCCATTTCCATGCTGTTCATCCTGGTAGCTGTCATCTTCGGCCTGATCCAGAAGCGTGTGAAAAACATGAAGGAATGGGTCAAAGCCATTGTCGCCGTCGCGCTGCTCGTTGTCATGTTCGCGGTAGGCATGCAGCTTCCGATCTATGCCACCAAGACCGCCTGGATCTACATCATCATGGCTTACCTGTTCCTGGCGTCCGTGCTCCCGATGTGGCTTCTGATGCAGCCCAGGGACTATATGACCACCTTCATGCTGCTTGGCATGATCATCGGTGCGGTGGTGGGCGTTCTGGTAGCTCATCCCAACATGCAGTTAAATGCCTTCAACGGCTTCTATGCGGCGGACGGAAGCGCCCTGTTCCCGACCCTGTTCGTCACCATCGCCTGCGGCGCGGTATCCGGCTTCCACAGCCTGGTTTCCTCTGGTACTTCTTCCAAGACCATCAGCAATGAAAAGGATATGAAGATGGTCGGCTATGGAGCCATGGTCCTGGAATCTCTGCTCGGCATCATCGCCCTGGTCGTGGTAGGCGCTGTTGCCGTGGGCGGCACCAAGCCGGACGGCACGCCTTTTGCCATCTTCTCTTCCGGAGTTGCAGGCTTCCTGGAAACTCTGGGCGTTCCGGTGCATGTCGCCACGGTCTTTATGACCATGTGCGTATCCGCCCTGGCGCTCACTTCCCTGGACTCTGTGGCAAGGATCGGACGTATGTCTTTCCAGGAGCTGTTTTATCCCGATTCTACAGACCCGTCCACCATGTCTCCTCTGCAGCGGGTGCTGACCAATAAATATTTTGCGACTGTGATCACCCTGTTCTGCGGTTTCCTGCTGACACTGGGCGGCTACAACAACGTATGGCCGCTGTTCGGATCCGCCAATCAGCTTCTGGCCGCTCTGGTGCTGATCGCTCTTGCCGTATTCCTGAAGACCACAGGCCGCACTGGCTGGACGTTGTACATACCTATGTTCCTGATGCTGATCGTGACCTTCACCGCTCTGGTGCAGAAGATCATCGCTCTGGTATCCAATTTTGCGGCGGGAACCGCAACCCTGCTGGTGGATGGGCTCCAGTTCGTCGTGGCTGTACTGCTCATGGTGCTGGGCATAATGGTTGCTTTCAGCTGTCTGAAGAAGCTGTTTACAGCGAAGAAGGCAGCGTAAATCATCGATAGAACGGAAAAACGGAAAAGGGGGCGGCTGTTAGGCCGCTCTCTTTTCCGCTATAAGCAATATCCTGTTTCACATCGTTTCTGCTACCTTCCTTTTCCCGGTCATCCTCTCCTTTAATGATGGAACAGCCGGATCCCGGTGAACACCATCGCCATCCCGTATAAGTTACAGGCTTCGATCACCGCATCATCGCGGACGGAGCCGCCGGGCTGGACCACGTATTTCACGCCGCTCCTGCTGGCACGGTCAATGTTGTCAGAGAAGGGAAAGAAGGCGTCGGAACCCAGGGTCACGCCATCCAGCTTCTTCAGCCATTCCTGCCTCTCTTCCCCGGTAAAGACGGGAGGCTTTACTTTAAAGGTCTTTTCCCAGATCCCGTCCGCCAGCACGTCCATGTGATCGTCGCTCATATATACGTCGATGGCGTTGTCCCGGTCCGCGCGTCCCAGTCCGTCCACAAACTGCAGGGAAAGCACCCGCGGAGACTGGCGCAGGAACCAGTTGTCAGCCTTGTTTCCCGCCAGGCGTGTGCAGTGGATGCGGGACTGCTGGCCTGCGCCGATGCCGATAGCCTGTCCGTCCTTCACATAGCAGACGGAATTGGACTGAGTATATTTCAGAGTGATCAGCGCGATCTTCATGTCGATGCGCGCCTGAACCGAAATATCCTTATTTTCCGTCACCACATTGGAAAGCATCTCGTCATCCACGCACAGATCATTCCTTCCCTGCTCGAAAGTGATGCCGTAAACTTGCTTCTTTTCGATGGGCGCAGGCCAGTAAGCGGGATCGATCTGGATGATATTGTAGTTTCCCTTCTTTTTCTGCTTCAGAAGCTCCAACGCCTCGGGCGTATAACCGGGTGCGATCACGCCGTCGGATACTTCTCTTTTGATGAGCCTTGCCGTATCCTTATCGCAGACATCAGAAAGGGCGATAAAATCCCCAAAGGAAGACATTCTGTCCGCCCCGCGCGCCCTCGCATAGGCGCAGGCCAGCGGGGAAAGCTCTCCCAGATCATCCACCCAATAGATCTTCGCCAGGGTCTCCGTCAGCGGCAGGCCGACCGCCGCGCCTGCCGGAGAAACGTGCTTGAAGGACGTGGCGGCCGGAAGGCCGGTCGCTTCCTTCAGCTCTTTTACGAGCTGCCAGCCGTTCAGCGCGTCCAGAAAATTGATATACCCCGGCTTTCCGTTCAGCACGGTAACGGGGAGGTCGCTCCCGTCCTCCATGTAGATCCTGGAAGGCTTCTGATTGGGATTGCATCCGTATTTCAGTTGAATTTCTTTCATCGTTTCTTATCCTTTCTTCTCCTTAGGGCCGCAGCGGACAGTCCGCCACAGGTGGTATCTTATTTATTCTTGTTCACGATACGGCTTTCCCAGGTACCGTCCTCGATATTGATATAGCGGACAAACAGGGACACCTTGTTTTCTTCATTCAGGCTGTCCCAGAGCATCTGCGTGAATTCGTCGATCTCTCCCGCGATCTTCACAGGCTTAGGCTCTCCCTCAAAGCTGGGAAGAGGATTTCCGTCATGCATATAGGTATGAATGAACCGTCCCGTACCGGGCGCAGGATTTTCATAGGCAAAGGTGAAGCGGCAGCAGGAATCCGGACAGCCGCCGTCACTCTTCAAAATGGACATGGCGAAGTTGAAACCGCCGTTTTCAATATGCATGATCCCGGAAATCCTAGGGGTATAATTGGGGCCGTCCGGCTCAAATTCACGGCTTCTCAGGGTCTGTTCAAAGGTGAGCTGCTTGTCCATTCCCTCGTAAATGGTATCGGTCTGATCGCCGTTGGTGACGATGGTCTTATTTCCCAGAACGCGGACAGGCGCGTAAATGATCAGGCTGGGGTCTTCCAGCTTCGCCTCATCGAAAGCCTGTGTGCGGATTCCGTCCCCATCCTCCACGAACACCCGGTTGCGGCTGTTGGCGCTTCTTCCCATGATAAAATAGGCCGCAACAGCCCGCCTTCCGTCAGGCGTCCTTCCAAGGACGATCCCTCTGCCCGGATAGGCGTTGCCTTTCAGTTCTTCTTCCAGTGATAACAGCTTCATTTCCTCTCCTTCCTGCCGCCGAACGGCGGCATTTAAATAATGAGGAATTGGACGTAAGTCCAATTCCCAGGAGAAAACCGCAGGTTTTCTCCGCCTCTCCTTCCTGCCGCCGAACGGCGGCATCTAAAATACGGCGGTATTGCAGCACGGACTCACAGTCCGCGTTTTTGATTTACTGCAAAAAATAAAAACCGCCTGGTTACTCATCTGTGGGTACCCAGGCGGCCGGTTTCCTTCATACATACTCCCTGTGGTGCTCCACTGATCCGCCAGTCATATGTACTGCTGTCTTTTTCTATCTGTAGTATATCCTATCCTGAATTCTATGACAAGCTGTTTTTTTCTGAAAAAAACTACGCGCCTCACTTTTCGCTGGACACTGCCGGACCGGAATGTTTATAATGAGGATAAACAACCACATTCTGACTTCAGTTAGGATGCGTGCGGCAGTAGGCGGCTCCATCGGCGCAGAGGACAAAAATGACCAAGGTACGAAGCATCTTCAAATACGAACTTTTTTATGACCTGCTGTTTTTCGCCTTCGCACTTCTGTGTATGACGGCGTTCATCTTCATACAGCCCTTTGGAGAAGGTCCGGACGAGATCAACCGTTTCCGGATCGTCTGGTATATCGCGCAGAATGGCCGGCTTCCCAGAGGGGATGACCCTGCGGTCCTGATTCCTGGCTATGGCGGCTCCTACGCCTTCCAGCCTATGCTGACCTACATCCTGCAGGGGTATCTTTTGCGGTTTCTCCGGCTCTTCACCGATCGTTTTGACGTTCTGCTGGTTGCATCGCGGCTGGTAAACGCCCTGTTCGGGCTGGGCGCGGCCTTTTATGTCAGAAAGCTGTCCAGGCTGCTGTTTCCGGACCGGCTTACCCAGTGGGTCTTTTCTTGTCTCGCCGTTTTTCTGCCCCAGAACATTTTCATCCATACCTACGTGAATACGGATTCCTGTGCCATTTTCTCTGTCATGATGATGCTTACAGAGGCTCTGCGCGGCCTGCAGAAGGGCTTCCGGCGTCCTGTCTGCATCCGGCTTGCCGTGGGGATCATCCTGTGCGCTCTGTCCTATTATAATGCCTATGGTGCGGTGATCGCAGTCATCCTGCTGTTCCTCTCCGCCTTCGTGCGCAGAGTGCCGGCAGGCTCCATCCTGCCGGACGGCACTGCCTTTCCAAAGGAACGGCTGCATGTGGACTGGCTTCCTCTTTTGAAAAAAGGACTTTTCATCAGCGCGATCGTTCTTCTGGGGGCGGGCTGGTGGTTTCTCCGGAACGCGGTTCTCTACCATGGGGATTTTCTCGGCATCGCCGCAAGAAACGTCTGTGCGGCAGAAACCTGTCTGCCCGAATACCATCCGCTCCTGCGGGCCACCTACCAGAGCATGGGCGCAAGCGTCTTTTCCATGGTGTTCGGCACCGACTTTTTCACCCTGCTCTGCCGCAGCTTTGTGGCCATGTTCGGACCCATGAACCTGCCCACCCATTACTATATTTATAACGCCTACTACTGGCTCTTCGGCATCGGACTGATCGCCGCCCTGATTCCTGTGGGAGGGGATCTGTATCTTACCTGGATGGACAGGAGACACCGGCTTTTTACCAATGCCGTGATGGCGCTCACCTGCCTGATTCCCATCTTCCTGTGCGTGATCTATTCCTATACCTGGGATTTTCAGCCGCAGGGACGATACCTGCTGCCCATGCTTCCTGCCTTCATGTACCTGGTGACGCTGGGTGAAAAAAAAGCCGCGTACCTGCTTCAGGTTCTGTTCGACCGGCTGAAGCTGCACGCGCTTTCCTCTCATATCTCTGCCATAATGGGAGGCCTTGTGATCCTCTTTACCATCGCAGCTCTGTTCTATTCCGTATTTCTGGTAATGCTCCCGCACTACCTGAATGCCGCTGCATTGCCTTGATGCTCCCGCATTATCTGCTTCCTGCCCTTTCCGGGAAACGCAGTTCGCATCTTTCTTCGATGGAGAAGGTCTGAAAATAGTGTTCCTCCATGGGGATCCATCTGTTCCGGAACACCTCCAGCGCGCCGCTTCCATTTCTTTTCTCAATGCGGGAAAGCTGCTCCTCGGGAGAAATATCCAGGAAAATATGAAAGTCATAAAAGGCCCACAGCCGGGGATGGCAGCTGTACGAGCCTTCCACCAGAGTCACGGCGCCGGGCGTGATTCTGACCGGCTCCTGAAGCGTCTGTGTATGGCAGTCATATGGCCGGTACTGAAAGGGTCTTCCGTTTTTCAACGGAAACAGCACCTCCTCCCGAAACCGCTCCCAGTCCACATTTCCGCCGGGCTGGGCAAGTCTTTCCTCTGTGCGCTGTTCAGGGCGCAGGAAAAAATCATCCATGTGGATCACAGTGCAGCCTGTTCTTTCCCGTATCTGCGCCGCAAGCGTGGTCTTTCCCGCCGCACAGCGGCCGTCGATCGCCGCCAGCAGCGGATTTTTTTTCATCTGAAGTCTGTTCAGTACAGGCAGGATCGTTTCCAGTACATTTTCCATCTCTTGCTCCTTACCGCGCCGCCACGTTCTGCCTCTTCTGAAACCGGACCATCCCAGTACGATTTAACGCCACCATTATGGCAGGAATCAGGATAAGCTGCAGGATAATTCCGGGAACCGCGTTGAGGAATGCGCCCGCAAGAAACATCTGCAGGGTGAAGCCCGTGCCGGACACGCCGAGCAAGATCATCTGCATGATGCCCCAGACTGCCCGGCCCGCCAGCATAGCCGCGATCAGGCAGCGGTAAAGGGCGATCACGCACTGCCAGCGGGACAGCCCATACAGAAGCCCGGCCACAAGCCCATAGGTGAGAAGCTCACAGGACATGGAAACTCCGGTAGGAAACAAGATCGGCATTCCGAAAATCACATATCTTAACAAGGGCAGGATAAAACCCACCGCCGCGCCATGCTGCCAGCCACAGATCAGGCCGCACAGAAAAACCGGGATATGCATGGGAAGCAGCATGCTTCCAATCTGCGGGATCTGCCCGGTAAAAAACGGGAGCACTAGGCCGACGGCGAGAAACATGGCCGCCAGCGTCATATTCTTAATGTTCTGCTTCATAGATCTCTTCCTCCTTCAGATATTACTCCTCCCCCGCCTGCTGGATCTCGCCATTCTGCCGGATCTCTCCCTCCGCCAGGATCGCATCCGCCTGCTTCTGCGTGATATAGTCCTGCTCCACCATACACTCCAGGACCGTCCTCTGCCTCTGCGCAGCCAGCGTGGGGCTGTTGGTGAGAGAATAGACAGAAGGCGCGTTTGGAATCCCCGCCAGCAAAGTGCTCTCATAATCGGTCATCTGAGAGGGCTCCTTTCCGAAATACCCCTCTGCTGCATCATAAACACAGTAATAGCCGCTGCCAAAATAGATGGTGTTCAGGTACAGCTCCAGAATCTCGTCCTTGGTATAATCCCGCTCCAGATCAAAGGCCACAAACAGCTCTGCCACCTTACGGAGAAATTTTTTCTCCTGGGTAAAATACATGTTCTTGGCAAGCTGCTGGGTAATGGTGCTTCCGCCCTCCGCCAGCTCCCCCTCCCGCAGGTTGATGATGACCGCCCGTCCCGTGGAAATCAGGTCAAAGCCGCCATGCTTATAGAAACGACTGTCCTCCACAGCGACCACTGCCTCTTTATAGATATCAGGCAGCTCGTCCAGCGTGGTATAATGGGGAATCGCCCGGATCTGCGCCACCTTTTGGGAAATGGGCACCTCTCCCGTCACCTGTTTATAAATCTGATAACCCTGCCAGACCAGCCTGCCGCCGAATACGGCAGCGCCGGCAAATAAGACTAGCAGGGTAAAAAGGATCAGTTTCTTCAAAAAACGCATCTTGCTTCCTCTTCCGCTCTTCCTGTATACTACATAAGGATATGACTACTGCCGGATTAGTGTATCACAAAGGAGAAGGTTCTATCAAGTGCGAGAGGAGAAATGCGCGATATGAAAAAATTTTGCCGGAAGCACCTTATGCTGTTATCTTTCCTGTGTTCTCTGCTGATCGGGACGATGATCGGTATCCTGCCATATATGCCATCCATCCGGTCAGCAGAAAACTTCTCGCCGGATATCCTGTTTATGGGACTGCCCATTGGAATTTTCCTGATCCATCCCTTGGTCCTTACCCTCTTTAACCTGATTTTTGTTTTTCTTCGTCCAGACGACCCACAGACCGCGTACTCCTGCTGGCTCTGCGAAATCCTCACCCTGATGTGCGGCTTCTTCTACTCCGTCCTGCTTCTCTCCTTTTCCAATATCACGTTTTCGGACTGGCCGGTAATCCTACGCAACAGTCAGGTCCATACGCCGATCTGGACACAAGGGATCCTGTCAGTCATCCTGCTGTCCCTGATCGGGATCGCAGGTTTTGCGGTTCTCAATCTGGTCAGCCTCTCCAAAATGCCGCCGCTTCTTTCGGTTCTTTCCATCTCCGCCATGTATCTGGGGATGGCAGAATGCGTTCTCTGGATCCTTCAGGTCTTTTCCCCAGATCTGACCCGTTTTTATCTGTGCCTGCTCCCCTTCAACTGCATTCTGATCGGCATCCGCACGATCCGCCGGAAAATGGCGGAATGGAGGAGCCTGCAGCCCGTCGGAACAGTGCGTCTTCAGAACAGGACACTGGAATGGCTGAATCAAAGACTTCTGGATTCCGGCCGCTGGCCGGCGGCGGCATTTCTGCTGGCCTGGCCGCTTCTCGGCATCGCGCTCTGCGTTCTGATCCTCCTCTGTCAGCGGCCGGACAGCATCATACGCGCATGGACGGAAACCAGCGACTGGAATTTGTCCACAAGGGTCTCGCCGCAGAACGTGCTTTATGATGAACATTATCTGTGTACCGCGGCCGCAGGCGGGCATCCCCGGATCGTAAAGCCGCTGCGCATGGGCATCCGGCACGGCCATTGGGTGATCGTCAACCGCCAGCTCTGTATTGCCAACGCCTTTGAACAGATCCTAGAAGAGCAAATGCCCCACTTTCATTGGATCATCCGCTCTTTCTATGACAGATATGGATTTCCGGTGGCAAGGCTGATCCGCTCTCCCTATGCGGCGGATGCCGTTTATCTGCTCATGAAGCCGCTGGAATGGCTGTTTCTGGCAGTTCTGTATGCGGCCGACGTGAAGCCGGAAAACCGGATCGCACTGCAGTATCTGCCGAAGATGCCGGAGGATTTCACTCCATCCGCCAGTGATCGTTAAGGATACGGGCAGCGATTTTCCTTGCCAGCGCGCTGGTCACCTTCTCCCCGTCCGTCTGTCCCAGATGGACGCAGAAGTATCGATTCCATTCCCTGTTCCAGAAGTATTCCCCGCCCCATCTCCGGACGGAATTTTCCGCTGACTGATTCATTTTACAATGGTATTTTATGAGACACAGTAAAACGGCTGGAGGAATGAAAACGCTCACTCCCCAGCCGTTCTTTCGCTTCTGATTTAATTCCGTGTTAAAATATCCGGAAAAGCCAGATCTTATCCCTCAAAGGGCACCACATCCTTTACTGCCTCCTGCAGGGTGATCTCCTGATCCCCGTTGTCAATATCGATCAGGCGGTATCTGTCATTTCCCATTCCCAGCTCCTTCATGTAGGTGAGCTGGCGCAGGCCGTGACGGGACTCCATCCGCTCCACCAGCGCGTGGCGGTCTTCCTCCTTCAGAGCATAGACCAGATCCACTGAGGCCTGGTCGATGGCCAGAATGTCAAGGGAAGCAAGAATTCCGATATTTGGCGTAACGACAGGCTGCGCGGCGACGCCCTCACAGTCGCAGGAAACGGACATATTGCGCAGCACGTTCACGAAACTGATGTGCTCTCCGAAATGATCCACGACAGATTTGGCAGACTCCATCATCCGTTCCATGAATTCCTCTTTGGCGATATCCCACTGATCGTCAGAACCAGGCGTGGTATGGATCATGGCCTTACCGATCCGTCCGTCCGCACATCCGATTCCGATGTTCTTGCCGGAGCCGCCGAAGCCGCCCTGCGTGTGGCCCTTAAAATGGGTCAGGACAAACAGGGAATCGTAATTGAGCAGATTCTTTCCCACATGCATCTCGGTAAACCATTTTCCTCCCTTCACGGGAAGAACAGCAGAGCCATCCTCGTCCAGAATATCCACCGGACAGAAGGTCCAGCCGTTCACCTTCAGGGTTTTCCTGTGCCCCTCCGTAGTATACCGGTCTCCGTCATAATAAGAATTGGTCTCCACCACCGCGGCGTCCGGCAGGTCCTTCTCCATCAGATTCTTCACCCAGGGGCGTGGAATGATGTTCGGTCCATGGGGCTCTCCGGTATGGAGCTTGATGCCCACCTTTCCGGTCATGTTGTCCGCAATACGGCGGTAAATCTTTTCCAGTCCCTCCGCAGAAAGACCTCTTGTGAAATAGACGATGGATTCGGCTCCGGTGCGTTCCTCATACGGAATGTAGTGATCGCCGCCGGTGCCGGGTACGGGCTTCTGATTTGACATGATAATTCCTCCATTCTCTTTACAATGTCAGGACTTCCCTTTTCAATTATACTGCGGACTCTGCAGCAGGTCAAAAGGATTCCCCCTGTTTTCTCAGCGAAAAAGAGCCGGCAGTCGGAAAGGCGCTGACTGCTGATTCACCCGACGGCGCTTTGGCCGCTCACTTCAGGCCGGAGTCAGCGTCCTTCTGTGCCTTTGCCAGCCGGGAAAGCTTTCTCCAGAAAGGGATAAACAGGATCACCGCAGCCAGCATGGCGCCAAAATCCGCAATGGGAGTGGCCCACACAATGCCGTTTACGCCAGCCAGAGCGTTCATCAGAAACATGAAGGGAATATCCAGACCGCCCTTTCTGAGCAGGGAGAGAATAGTCGGCTCCAGCTTTTTCCCGACAGACTGAAAGGAGGTGATCGCCAGCATGGTCACGGAAATGCAGGGTCCCGTAATACAGATGATCCGCTGAAAAAGCTGTCCGTAATGAACCGTTTCCGCATCGTCAATGAAGGCATGGACTATCGGTCCGGCACAGGTAAACAGAAAAACCGTTCCGGCCACGGCAACCGTCAGGCTGAACAGGAAATTGGTTTTAATTGCTGAAGTCATCCGCCTGTAATTTTTCGCCGAATAGTTGTAACCGATGAGCGGCAGAACGCCCTGTGACATACCGGTTGCGATCGCGTAGGAAAGCATGTCCACCTTTTTGGCCACGCCGATCCCTGCGACTGCCGCGTTGGAATAGCCGGACATCAGCCGGTTGATGGTGATGTTGGAGAGCACGCCCATCAGATTCATCAGACAGCTTGGAAGCCCTACCAGCAATACCTCCCGTGGGATTCCATGTCCCGGCGTATAATGCCGGGGATTCAGGGAAATATCGGTTTCCTTTCCCTTCCGCAGAATCAGCACAAGAAAATATCCGGTTGCAGCGGCGTTGGAAAGCATGGTAGCAATGGCCGCTCCGGCAATCTCCATCCCGAACGGGAAAATGAAAATAGGATCCAGAAGAATATTCAGGATTCCTCCCATCGCCATGCCGAAGCTTGCCTGCGCGGAATGCCCTTCCGCCCGGACCAGATGGGCCAGCTCTTGGTTCAGAACTGTAGGAACGGCGCCGACGGTGATCGTCCAGAAGATATACTGACAGCAGAAGCCATAGGTTTCCGCATCCGCTCCAACTGCCGGAAGCAGAACCGACCGGATGCAGGCCAGCAGAAGACCATAAACCAGCGACACCCCTATGGAGGTCCAGATGCAGAAGGCGGCCGCCTGCTTTGCCTTCTGATGGTCCCCTGTTCCCAGGCTGCGGGACATCAGGCTGGAACCGCCGATGCCAAACAGATTGGCCAGCCCGGTAAGAAACACGAACATGGGCATACACAGGGAAACCGCAGCCACCTGGTTCGGATCCCCGATCTGCCCGATGAAAAAGGTGTCCGCCATGTTGTAAACAACCGTGATCAGCTGGCTGATCACCGTAGGAATGACCAGAGAGATCACCGCACGGCTGACCGGCGCATCTTCAAATAGAATCTGTTCCCTTGTTTTCATTCTGCGCCTCCTCCATTTCCTGCCCGATGCAGCCCGTCCACCACACATTGAATGGCTATCCGGTAGCTTTCATCCACATCCGCCGGATAATGAGAAAATCCTCCGGCCTGCTCGTGAGCCGCAAATCCATACATGATACCGCGCAGCACCCTTTGCCAGTGAATCTGCTGTTCCTCTGAAAGTCCATAATCGGAGAGCACCCGGAGAATGGGCTTTATGATTTTTTCCGCCCCTTTGTCCAGCATCCGGTTCTCCTGACGAGCGAATCCCATGATCACACGGTACAGCTGATAATGCTCTCTGGCAAAGGTCCGGAGCGCTTCCGCCAGCGCAAAAAGCGCCGCATCTCCTTTCTTTTCCGCAATCGCCTGACTCTCGGCGTCCACCAGCATGGAAACCGAAAAAAAACCCACTTCTTCCAGAAGATGGTCCATGCTCTCCACATGATTGTACAGGGAAGCTGTTTTTACGTTCAGACTCCTTGCCAGTTCTCCCATGGAAAAGCCGGCCAGTCCATTTTCCTCAATCAGCTCCACCGCCTCCTGTACAATGCGTTCTTTTCCAAGTCCCTGCCTGGGCATACTCTCACCTCCAAAAACTAATAGCATTAGCAAAAGAATAAACTAATACCGTTAGTTTGTCAACATGATGTTCCCTTCATCGGATTTCAAAGTTCATCTGATGCCGAACTTTCCTCATTGAAAGCAAAGAATCAGCCGGCCCCCTGTTACGGGATTCCGGCTGATTCCTTTATTTCCTCTTGTCTATTCTATCGTTTTTCTTTTTACAGATCGTATTTCCCAAAATGACCATCACCAGGCAGTCGGCAAATATCAGCATAGCGGCGATTCCGGCAAGGGAGGCCGGGAGCACATCTTCAAACAGCTCCATGATCAAAATGATCACATCCGCTACAGCCAGACCGGCTCCCACCGTTCTGCACAGCTTTTTCGCATCGTATTTCTCTCTTTCCTTTTCAGACGCCGTATTGTATCCGGCGATCAGCCATTTTCCATGGCCGGAAAGCAGAAGGGCGGACAGGATGCCGATCAAAATGAAAACGGCCCATATGACCCAGTCCGGTCCATTCTGTGTATCTGCCAGCGTCATAATTTTTAATCGTCCTCCACGCTGTAGTTGGGCTGCTTCCAAAGGAAGCGCCGTTCAGGATTTAGTCATTCTCCACGCTGTAGTTGGGCGCTTCCTTGGTGATGTGGATATCATGAGGATGGCTCTCTCTGAGCGCCGCTGCGGAAATCTTGATGAATCTGCCGTTCTCCTTCAGCTCATCGATAGTGCGGGCGCCGCAGTAGCCCATTCCGGAGCGGATTCCGCCCACCAGCTGGAACACGGTGTCCTCCACGGTTCCCTTGTAGGCAACACGGCCTTCCACGCCTTCCGGAACCAGCTTCTTCGCGTCGGTCTGGAAGTAACGGTCCTTGCTGCCGTTTTCCATGGCGGCAATGGAGCCCATTCCGCGGTAAACCTTATATTTTCTGCCCTGATACAGCTCGAAGGTTCCGGGGCTCTCATCACAGCCTGCGAAGATGCTTCCCATCATGCAGACATTTCCGCCGGCAGCGATGGCCTTAGTCATATCTCCGGAATACTTGATACCGCCGTCCGCAATGATCGGGATACCGTACTCCTTCGCCACTTCATAGGACTTCATGATCGCCGTAATCTGAGGAACGCCGATACCGGCAACCACGCGGGTGGTGCAGATGGAACCGGGACCGATCCCGACCTTTACCGCGTCCGCTCCTGCCTCGATCAGAGCCTTCGTACCCTCTCCGGTGGCAACGTTTCCGGCGATCACCTGCAGATCCGGGAATTTCTCCTTGATCATGCGCAGGCAGCGGAGCACGTTCTCGGAATGGCCGTGTGCGGAATCCAGAACCACTACGTCCACCTTCGCGTCCACCAGAGCGCTTACCCGGTCAAGCACGTTCGCCGTGATGCCAACGCCGGCTCCGCACAGCAGACGTCCCTGGGAATCCTTTGCAGAAAGAGGATACTTGATCGTCTTCTCAATATCCTTAATGGTGATCAGTCCCACCAGATTGAAATCCTTGTCCACGATGGGGAGCTTTTCCTTTCTCGCCTTAGCAAGGATCTTCTTTGCTTCCTCCAGGGTGATGCCTTCTCTTGCGGTGATCAGTCCCTCGGAAGTCATGCATTCTTTAATTTTCTTCGTGAAATCTGTTTCGAATTTAAGATCGCGGTTGGTAATGATGCCGACCAGCTTGCGGCCTTCCGTAATCGGTACGCCGGAAATGCGGAACTTCGCCATCAGGTTGTCCGCATCCTGAAGAGTATGTTCAGGGGAAAGAGAGAAGGGATCGGTGATGACTCCGTTTTCAGAACGCTTTACCTTGTCCACTTCTTCCGCCTGCGCTTCAATAGACATGTTCTTGTGAATGATTCCGATACCGCCCTGTCTGGCCATCGCAATCGCCATTCTGTGTTCGGTAACGGTATCCATTCCGGCGCTCATCATCGGAATGTTCAGCCTGATTTTCTTCGTCAGCCAGGTTGAAAGATCAACCTGGTTCGGGATTACCTGAGAGTATGCAGGAACCAGCAGCACGTCGTCAAAGGTAATGCCTTCGCCAATAATCTGACCCATCTAATCTCCTCCTTTTTGCCGCCGCAGGCGGCATCGTAAATCATGAAAGAATGGCATATGCCATTCTCAGGTGCTGCCCTGCGGTCCGCACCTCGGGTTCTTTTGTTCTGAGTTTTCCCGCCGCGTCCGCGGAGTGCGGACATCTGCCGGAAAACGATGAATATAAAACTGCCAGTAAAATTTACTGACAGTTGTGTGTTTTAAGAAGTGTACCAGACTTGCCGTAAAATGTCAATCCGTAAATACTTTTCTGGGAGCGATGGACTTGATCGCCGCAACCATCTCCGCATTCGGCTCGAAAATGACACGCTTCTCTCCATTATATATCATGCAGTAACGCCTGTCCGGCTTCTCTTCCACGCCGGAGCTGTAATCCACATCCTTGAGCTGCCTGTTCTTGAATTCATCCAGATGCCAGGACTTGATGGGCGCCAGGATCTCCATCCGGCCCAGATCGAAGGTCTCGACCTTCTTTCTTCTGCTCTTTGCGAGGATCTTGTCCACGGAAAGCTGCCTGTCCACATACAGGTATTCATATTCCAGGCTTGCGTTCAGGCCCACAAAATAGGCCCCGACTCCTGCCGCGATGGCAACGATATAGAGAATGATGCTGCCCACGCTTCCGATCAGGAAAGCAAATACCGCGATTATGATCAGCAGGACCTTCAGCGCCGTAAGCGCCGCGCTCTTCTTTCTTTTTACCATACATTCCACATAGGTTTCGTTCATCTCTGACTCCTTTTGCCCTGCAGACGCCGCAGCGTTGGGCTTTTTTATATTAGTTATTATGATATTACAAATTTCGCCCGGTTGCAAGAAGCAAGTGAAAGGACACCAAAAATTCACAGGGAATTTAGAAATTTTTCAGAAGTTTGGCGAAACGCTTCATTGACTTTATTTTATCCACCGACTATCATAGAAAAAGAATGAACAGCCGGCTTTTACGGCAGAAAGAGGAAACCATGGCAGCAGGCAATTCCGTAATGGACGAAATCAGGGAACAGCATAAAAAAATGAAGGGCAAAAGCCTGAAAGAAAAGTTTCAATATTTTTGGGAGTATTACAGGGTTGCTACCCTCATTATCATTTTGGCAGTCATTTTTGTGGCAAACCTGATCTATACGATCGTGACGGCAAAGGACAGCGCATTCTATGCCATACTCATCAACGGTTATACAACTATGGACACGGAAACCTATATGGAAGGCTTTGAAGAATACGCACAGATCGATACGAAGCAATATACCGCGACTCTGGAGGCCAATTTCACCATCGATGAAAATTCCATGGACAGTTACACCGCTGCGAACATTCAGAAGTTTGCCGCGCAGGTCGCCGCGAAGGAGCTGGACGCGATGTTCGCCGAGACGGATACTTTCCAGAAATATGCGGATAATGGATATCTGGGAAATCTGGAAGAACTTCTTCCGGCAGAAACCTTAGCCGCTTATAAAGACCGTCTTCTTTATGCAGACCTTCCGGATGACGACACGGAGGAAGAAGTCCCGGTGGGCGTTCAGGTTGCGGACTGCGCCTTCCTGCAGGAGTCTGGCGCCTATGCAGGCCAGGACGAGGTTTATTTCGGCGTTATTGTGAACAGCGAGCATGCGGATATGGCGGCAGAGTTCCTGGATTATATCTTTCAGGAATCCTGAGGATTCCGGCAGCAGCGCTCCGGACTGGAAAGCCTTGACATTTGCATAAACAGCATAAAGCCCCGGCTTTTGCGATGCCTGAGCGCATCCGAAAGCCGGGGTTTTAAGTGATACAAATTCTTACATACGAAAGCTCCTTCTTTATGCCAGAAGCTCCTTCAGCAGACGGTTCACGGAAGCCGGATCGGCTTTTCCCTTCATCGCCTTCATGGTCTGGCCCACCAGGAATCCGAGGGCCTTTTCCTTGCCGCTGCGGTAGTCCGCAACGGACTTGGGATTGTCCGCGATCACCTGTTCTATCACCGCGCGCAGCGCTCCCTCGTCGTTTACGGTCTTCAGTCCGTTTTCCTCGGCGTAAACCTGCGGATCCACATCCCGGTCATACATGGCCTCAAAGATTTCCTTTGCCTGATTTCCGTTGATTTCCCTTCGGTCCGCCATCCCGATCAACTCCGCCAGATGCGCGGGAGAAAAACGGATCGATTCGGGTTCTTCCGCGTTTTCCTTCAGAAGGCGCATCGTCTCTCCCATCAGCCAGTTGGAAACCTTCTTGGGCTGACCGCAGAGGTCTGTGGCCTCTTCAAATAGATCGGCCAGCGCCTTGGAGCCCGTGATGATCTCTATGTCATATTCTGGGATCTCATATTCCCTACGGTAACGCTCCATTTTCTCCGTCCTGAATTCCGGCAGTCCCTCCCGGATGCGTTCCAGCCATTCATCGCTGATAAAGACGGGAGGCAGATCGGGATCCGGGAAGTAGCGGTAATCCTTCGCGTCTTCCTTGGAACGCATGGCATAGGAATACTCCTTGTTGTCATCCCACCGCCTTGTCTCCTGCACCACACTCTTTCCTTCCGAAAGAAGCTCTATCTGACGGGCTCTCTCCCCTTCCACAGCGCGGGCGATGGCCTTGAAGGAATTCAGGTTTTTCATTTCTGTCCGGGTGCCTAAGGTATCCGATCCCACTTCTCTGACGGAAAGGTTCACGTCCGCGCGCATGCTGCCTTCCTGCAGCTTGCAGTCGGATGCGCCCAGATACTGGATGAGGAGCCGCAGCTTTTCCAGATAGGCGATCACCTCGTCCGCGCTGCGCATATCCGGCTCCGAGACGATTTCGATCAGAGGAACGCCGGAGCGGTTATAGTCCACCAGGGAAATGTCTTCCCATTCATCGTGGATCAGCTTTCCCGCGTCCTCCTCCATGTGGATCTCGTGGATTCCCACGTTTTTCTTTCCCGCCGCCGTTTCGATCTCCACATGCCCGTTTCTGCAGATGGGTAGATAGAGCTGGGAAATCTGATAGTTCTGCGGGTTATCCGGGTAAAAATAATTCTTCCGGTCAAACTTGCACAGGCGCGTGATCTCACATCCGGTCGCCAGTCCGACCCCGACGGCGTATTCCACCACCTGTTTGTTCAGTACGGGAAGGGAACCGGGCATTCCCGTGCAGACCGGACAGGTGTGGGTGTTCGGAGCAGCCCCGAACGCCGTGGAGCAGCCGCAGAATATCTTGGTTTTGGTGGCCAGTTCCACATGAACCTCCAGACCGATCACAGTTTCATATTGTTTTGACATATTAACCTCCATCCCTAAGCGTCACGATCCGCCTCTCCCTTACAAAGCCGGGCAGGCCGGAAAGCTTCCTCTCTCCAGTTCATACGCATACGCCGCGCGCAGCAGCTTCTTTTCCTGAAAGCAGTCCGCCACGAGCTGGACGCCGATGGGAAGGCCTTCTGAGCTGAGCCCGCAGGGAAGACTGATGCCGGGAAGCCCCGCCAGATTCGCGGAAATGGTATAAATATCGCCCAGGTACATCTGAAGCGGGTCAGTCAGGCTCTCTCCCAGCCTCGGCGCGGTAGTCGGCGCAACGGGGCCGAGGATGCAGTCATAACGGGAAAAGGCATCGTCAAAGGCCTTTTTGATCATCGCCTTGACCCTGAGCGCCTTCAGATAATACGCGTCATAATAACCAGAGCTTAAAACAAAGGAACCGAGCATGATACGCCGCTTCACTTCCGCGCCGAACCCTTGGGAACGGGTTCTTTTATACATGTCATGGAGACCGTCATATTCCGGCGCGCGGTAGCCGTATTTGATCCCGTCAAAGCGTTCCAGATTGGAGGAAGCCTCTGCCGACGCGATGGTATAATAGGCCGGGATGGCGTATTCCACCAGGCTCAGGTCGAATTCCTCCACCTCCGCCCCCAGCTCCGCCAGTTTCTGAGCGGCATCCAGGACGGCTTTTTTCACTTCCGCATCCAGCCCTTCCGTAAAATAATCCCGCGGGATGCCGATGCGCAGCCCCTTCGCATCCGTAAGGAGCGCCGACATGAAATCCGTATTTCTCTCCATACTGGTGGAATCCAGCATGTCACGTCCGCTGATGGCCTCCAGCACGGCCGCGCAGTCCGCCACATCCCTGCATAAGGGCCCGATCTGATCCAGCGAGGAGCCGTAGGCGATCAGCCCGTTTCTGGAAACCGTCCCGTAGGTAGGCTTCATACCCACCACGCCGCAGAATCCGGCAGGCTGACGGATCGATCCACCCGTATCGCTTCCCAGCGCCAGAAAGGCTTCTCCTGCCGCCACCGCAGCTGCAGAACCGCCCGAAGAGCCGCCCGGCACATGCTCTGGATCCCAGGGGTTCCTGGTCACGCCGAAGGCACTGGTTTCCGTGGTTGAGCCCATGGCAAATTCATCCATGTTGGTCTTGCCGATGATCACGCATCCGGCTTCTTCCAGCTTTTTCACCGCAAAGGCGCTGTAGGGCGGGAAGAAGTCCGCAAGGATCTTCGACGCACAGGTAGTCCTTCTGCCCTCTGTGCAGATATTGTCCTTCACAGCCGCGGGCACGCCTGCCAGCGGTCCGCCGAGTGTTCCTTCCTCTATTTTTTTCTGCACCTCATCCGCCTGCTTCAGGGCGCTTTCCCGATCCATGCTGATATAGCATCCAAGCTGTCCTTCTTTTTTCTCTATCTGTTCAAATACTGCCTCCACCGCTTCCCGGCAGGAGACTTCCTTCTGTTTGATCTGTTCGGCCAACTGCAGGGCCGTACTGTCCAATAAGCTCATATTTCTCCTTTTTTCCCGCGCGTTTTGCGCATCCTGTGCGTTTCCGGTTCACTCTACGGTCCTGGGGACCTTGAACATACCGTCCTTGACGCCGGGCGCGTTTGCCAGCAGCGCATCTCTCTCGTCCGTTCCCGTCACCACATCCTCCCGGAACACGTTGACCGTATCGAACACATGGGTCAGGGGTTCCACGCCCTGCGTATCAAGCTCATTCAGCTTGTCGATATAATCAAGCATGCGGCCCATGTCCGCCTTCGCCTGCTCTTTTTCCTCTCCCGACAGCTCCAGCTTCGCCAGGATTCCTACATAATCGATCGTTTCATCACTGATCTGATGTGCCATTGCAACCTCCATTCATCAAGGCTCCAGCCTGCTCATATCTCTGGGGAACAGGGTGGTCCGTCTCACATTATCATCTCCAACCAGTTTCATGGTGAAGCGCTCCAGGCCGATGCCAAGACCTCCGTGCGGCGGAAGGCCGTATTTGAAGGCCATCAGGTAATGCTCCATCCCTTCCGTGGTCATGCCGCGCCGCTCGATCTTTTCCAGAAGCATGTTGTAATCATGGATCCTCTGGCCGCCCGTAGTGATTTCCATGCCCTTATAGAGACAGTCAAAGCTCAGGGTGTAGGTGGAATCAGTGGGATCGTCCATCGCATAGAAGGGGCGCTTCTTGCTGGGATAATGGGTGACGAATACGAAATCAGAACCGCATTCCTCCTGGAAATATCTTCCGATGAGGGCTTCCTCCTCCGGCTCCAGATCATAGGGGTTGCGGATGGGGCGGTTGTACTTTTCACTCACCAGTCTCTTGGCTTCGTCAAAACGCACATAGGGGATGCGTGTCACATCCGGAAGGGTAATGGACAGAAGAGAAAGCTCCCTCCCGTAATCCCGCTTCAGGATTTCCATCACTCTGCCCAGCACTCCGGTCTCCATCGCCATCACATCTTCAAATCCGTCGATATAGCCCATTTCAAAATCCAGGGATGTATATTCATTCAAATGCCGCTTTGTGTTGTGCTTCTCCGCCCGGAAAACGGGGGCCGTCTCAAATACCCGGTCGAACACGCCCACCATCATCTGCTTGTAGAACTGTGGGCTCTGTGCCAGCACGGCGGGATGATGGAAATAATCCAGCTTGAAGATATTTGCTCCGCCTTCCGCTCCCTTGGCGCCAATCTTGGGCGTATGGATCTCTGTAAAACCCTGTTCGGTCAGATAATCCCGGAATCCTCTCACGATCCCTTCCTGAATCCGGAATCTGGCGCGCTCTCTGATATTGCGCAGGGAAACAGGCCTCAGGTCCAGGCTGGTTTCCAAGGAAATGTTCATTTTTGCCTTGGCAATGGGAATGGGCAGGGGCGCCGCTGGACGGGAAAGCACCGTAACGCGCTTTAAGTGGATCTCTATCCCGCCCGGCGCTTTTTCTGACGCTGCCAGCGTTCCATACGCTTTGACCGTATCCGCTTCCTTCAGCTCCTTGATCGGGAAATCCGCAGCGGATTCCTCATAAACGCACTGGAGAAGTCCCTCTCTTTTGCGCAGGATGACGAATGCCACTGTTCCCATATCGCGGATCGTATGAATAGCTCCTGTGACGCATACCTCTTCCCCAAGAAGCTGCGGGTCCAGAAGGTCTGAAATTTCAAGTGTCTTTTTTTCGGTGGGGGAAGTTAAGAATTGCATGATGCTTGGTCTCCTTTGGTTTGCTGGTTATCAGGTTCCGGCTGCGGGGCGAAATATGGGGAGTTCCCTCAGAGAAGTGCGGCCTCAGATATGCTGTCCCTGACTGGAGGGCCGTGCGGGCATAGCTGCCCGGCTTGCTGCTCACGAAAAAAAAATCCCGGAATGCTTTCACATTCCGGGACGGACTCTCATAGTTCCGCGGTACCACCCGCATTGACAAGGCGGCATTTCCAACAAAATGCTTCTTCGCCTTATCCACTCTTACGCTTAACGCGCGTTCACGTATTACCCTACGCTTCTGCCTGCAGAACAGATCCTTCATCTGACGGGCAGTACTTTCAGATAATCGGCTCCCGGGTGTTCCCACAACCAGCTTTCACAAGCAGCGTTCTCAGTCGGTGACGCCGCATTCCTGTCGCTTCCCCTGATCAGAGTCCCGTTCAATGCCTTTCAAAAATTCATGAAAAGATGTTATCACAGTGCTTTTGAAAATGCAAGTGCTTTTTTTGAAAAAAATTTTGCAATTCGGAAATTCCCGTGCTATAATCAGGACATAAAGGAACAACCGTCCCACAAGGGGGTTGACCAGTATGTAGATAACAGAAAAGTTACTTGATACCGGGCAAGTATACAAGGGTGGCTTTTCTGTTATCTTTGTATTAATAACCGAAAAGCTACTGACAGATCTGTAAGATCAGAGTCAGTAACGCAATGAGAAACATTCCAAAAGATATTAAATCTCTGAAATCAAATCTCATATGTATCACCTCCCCTCTTATATAAGCTGGGAGGCCAACGCCCTTGCAGGGACACGGTTGTTCCATGGAAATATTATATCATGTATATGAAACGTTGTCTTTGAAGGCAAAATTCAATTTCCGGCGGTCCTGCAGGCATCTGCCTACAGCGCCTTGATGCGGTCCACGGCCTGTACTGTATTTTCATAGGTGCCGAAGGCCGTCAAGCGGAAATAGTGCTCTCCGCTGGGGCCGAATCCGGAACCGGGCGTACCCACCACATGGGCCTTTTCCAGAAGATAGTCAAAGAACTCCCAGCTTGTCATCTGATCCGGCGTCTTCAGCCACACATAAGGGGAATTGACTCCGCCGTACACCTCGTATCCCGCTTCCTTCAGGCCGTTCAGGATATAGGAGGCATTCTTCATATATCTGCCTACCATCTCACGGATCTGAGCCTGTCCTTCGGGCGTATAGACAGCCTCTCCGGCACGCTGCACGATATAGGGCGCGCCGTTGTACTTGGTGCCATGTCTTCTGGCCCAGAGGGCGTTCAGGGACACGCCGTTCTCATCCTTCAGATCTTTCGGCACGACTGTATATGCCAGACGCAGCCCAGTAAATCCGGCGTTCTTGGAAAAGGAACGCAGCTCAATGGCACAGGTTCTGGCTCCTTCACACTCATAAATGCTGTGGGGAATGTCCTCCTGGGAAATATAGGCTTCATATGCCGCATCAAAGATGATCACACAGCCCTCCCTGTTGGCATAATCCACCCATTCCTGGAGCTGGGCTTTCGTCAGGGTCTCTCCTGTGGGATTGTTGGGGAAGCACAGGTAGATCATATCCGGTCTTTCCTTGGGAAGCTCCGGCACGAAACCGTTTTCTGCGGTACAGGGCATATAGATCACGTCGCTCCAAGTCTCAGTGGCAGCATCATATATGCCGGTCCTGCCCGCCATCACGTTGGAATCCACATAGACTGGATAGACGGGATCGCAGACCGCGATCCTGCTGTCCGCCGCAAAAATCTCCTGGATGTTGGCGGAATCCGACTTGGCTCCATCGGAAACGAAGATCTCGTCCACGTCAATCTTGCAGCCCCTCGCCTGAAAATCATTCTCCGCGATCGCCTTTCTCAAAAATTCATAGCCGAGATCAGGCGCATAGCCGTGGAAGGTTGCCGCATTCCCCATCTCGTCCACAGCGCGGTGGAGAGCGGCGATCACCGCAGGCGGCAGGGGCTGCGTCACGTCCCCGATCCCCAGACGGATAACGGTTTCTTCCGGATGCGCAGCCGCGTAAGCGTTCACCTTTTTCCCAATGGTAGAAAAAAGATAGCTTCCGGGCAGTTTCAGATAATTTTCATTCACTCGAAACATAAGTCAGATTTTCTCCTTTTCGTATTTTCTTTTATTTCTGATATTCCACACAGCCTTCAAACACTTCTACGGCAGGGCCTGTCATGAAGATTTCTCCCGTATTTTCATCCCATTCGATCTGAAGCTCCCCGCCCAGCACGCGGACGGTGACGTTCCTTTCCGTCAGATCGTTCAGCACGCAGGCCGTGACAGCCGCGCAGCAGCCGGTCCCGCAGGCCAGCGTTTCCCCGCTGCCCCGCTCCCATACACGCAGCTGTATGGTATGCCGGTCGATCACACGGATGAATTCCGTATTCACGCGCTCCGGGAACATGGAATGATCCTCAAATTTCGGACCGATCTGCTCTAACGGCAGGCTTTCCACATCATCGGCCAGCACGACCGCATGGGGGTTCCCCATGGAAACACAGGTCATCTGCCACTGCCTTCCCGCCAGGAAAACGGGCATATCCAGCACCTGTTCCTCATTGGAAAGCACCGGGATCTCTGATGCCTTCAAAACCGGACGGCCCATGTTCACCCGCACCCGCTCCACCTTTCCGTTTTCCACGTACAGCTCCAGGCGTTTCACGCTTCCCGCGCTCACCACCGTGATCTCCGTCTTATCCGTCATGTGCCGGTCGTACACAAATTTCGCCACACAGCGGATCCCGTTTCCGCACATCTGTGCCCGGCTCCCGTCCGCATTATACATCTCCATCTCAAAATCCGCCTCCTGCGACGGATTGATGAAAATGACACCATCCCCGCCGATACCGAAATGGCGGTCGCTCATCTTCCTGACAAATTCCGGCTTCTCCTCCTGCGGGACCTTCCAGGCGGAACCGTCAATGTAAATATAATCGTTGCCGCATCCCTGCATTTTGGTAAAATCTATTTTCATCTTTCCTCCATTTCTGAGCCTTTCCCTTCCGCACAGCATTTCTGTCATACATTCTGCCGCCGCATATTCCAGCCGGCACGCCTAGTTAGTACCGCATGGCAGCGAGAACCATTCTTGCGGTTTCCGCCATATTCGTACCGCTGTCCATGCTGCATTTCTGCAGATACCTGTGCGCATCGTCCTCCGACATCCGGTTGCGGCCCATCAGAAGCTCCTTTGCCTGCCGGATCGCCTCCTGGTCTTTTTCGCCCCGCTCTCTGGGCGCCTGCCTGCGCTTTCTCTTTCTGCGCTCCTGGGACTGGGTCATCATGCCGACTGTGCTGATCAGCTCATTCACCTTGAGCGGCATAGACAGACAGACGATCCCCTCCCGATCCACTTCCCCGATAAAGTTTGGGGAGGCAACCACCAGCATCTCCATTCCTTTCGGCAGGCAGTCATACAGCTCCATGCAGACCATATCCACCAGGCGGAAGCTGCAGACCACGATCCCTTCGTTATAATCCTCCAGCTGGGACAGTGCCTGAGCTCCAGTGGTACAGGCCGCAGTGACGGTGAAGCCGTTTCTCACAAGGACATTCCGGATGCTTTTCGCATTTTCTGGCTTGGGAAACGCCACAATGATATTCGTCATGCACTATCCCTCCTTCCTGTCACAGCAGCGTGGAAGAAGACTGTGTCAGAACCTGTAAAGGTACTCATTGATTTCCCAATCCGTCACCTGAGAACGATAGCGGTTCCACTCTTCTTTTTTTTCGTCAATATATTTGTTTGCCGCATGCTCTCCCAGAGTCGCGCGGATAAATTCGTCCTTTTCCAGCTCTGCCACCGCATCCGTCAGTGTTTCCGGAAGCCTCTCGATTCCCATCAGCTTCCGCTCGTCTTCCGTCATGGCGAAAATGTCGCAGTCCACGCTCTTGGGCGGCTCGATCTTCTCGCGGATGCCGGACAGGCCCGCACGCAGGCATACCGCCAGCGCCAGATAGGGATTGGCCGCAGGGTCCGGGCTACGCAACTCGATCCTGGTATCCTCCCCTCTGGGAGAAGGCACCCGGACCAGGGGACTTCTGCTCTCCCTGCTCCAGGCGATATAGGAAGGCGCCTCATATCCCGGCACCAGTCTCTTATAAGAATTGATCAGCGGATTCGTGATCGCGGTGATCGCCCGGATGTGCCTAAGCAGCCCTCCGATAAAATAATATGCTTCCCGGCTCAGCCCATTTTCATCTTCCGAATCCTGGAAAATATTTTTTCCGTCCTTCAGAAGCGCCATGTTGATATGCATGCCGGAGCCGTTGATCCCGGCGCGCGGTTTCGGCATGAACGTGGCATACAGACCGTGACGCTTCGCGATCGTCTTGACCGTCAGCTTGAATGTCTGTATATTATCCGCCGCCGTCAGCGCTTCCGTTGCCTCGAAGTCGATCTCATGCTGAGCGGGAGACGCCTCATGATGGGAGCTTTCCACCACAAATCCCATTTCCTCCAGCGTCAGCACCATATCGCGTCTGGCATTTTCTCCCAGGTCGATGGGGCTGACGTCAAAATATCCTGCCTGCTCGTGGCTGATCGTGGTCGGCTGAGCATCGTCATCCAGATGGAATAGGAAAAATTCGCATTCCGGCCCCACCCTGAACGTATATCCCATGTCGGCCGCTTCCTTCATCGCCCGCTTCAGGATATATCTGGAATCCCCCTCGAAGGGGATTCCGTCCGGACGGACTACATCACAGAGCAGGCGCGCCACCTTACCCTGCTGCGGTCTCCAAGGAAAGATTTCCAGCGTGTTCAGATCCGGCTTCAGATACAGATCGGAGTCCTCAATGTTGGCGAAGCCTTTGATGGCAGAGCCGTCAAACATGAACCTGCCTTCCAGCGCCTTTTCCAACTGGCTGGCAGTTACCGCCATGTTTTTCAGACTCCCGAATATATCCGTGAACTGAAGGCGGATGAACTCCACATCCTCCTCCTCAACCAGCTTCATAATATCTTCCTTGGTGTAATTGTTCATCTTATCTTCTCCATTCTGCCGTTCCGGGCGGCTTATGCTGCATGGGAATTTTTCTTTTTTAAAGGCATCTTTCTGAAAAAAGGCACTCTTACCCCTCTGGTAAAAGCGCCTTTGCCCTACCGCTAATCATAACAACAAGAATTACGGTTTGTCAATCGTTTTTTCTACCGGAATCTGCCAGCATTTTTCTACCGGAACCTGCCAGCATTTTTACAGCCAGGCAGGAAATCCGGTCATAAATGCCTCCTGTCCGGAGTAAACTGTATAAACAACATGAATCGGGGATATGGATATGAGTTCAAAGACCAGAATTGTGGTACTGCATTTAAAAGAATTGATATATACCGGAATTTTTGCGGTACTGGGAATCCTCTTCCTCCTGCTTCTCATCATCATGTTCCTGCCCGGGAAAAGCCAGACGCCGGAAAACGGGGAAGAGAGCGACCGTTTTGTCCCGGGAAAGTATACCACCTCGGTGATCCTCGGAAATTCCTCCGTGGACGTGGAGGTGGTGGTGGACAGCAACAACATCAACTCCATCCGGCTCGTGAATCTGGATGAAGCGGTCACCACCATGTACCCGCTGATGGAACCTGCCCTCAACGATCTGGCCGCGCAGATCTGCGAAAAGCAGTCCCTGGAAAACATCAGCTACTCCGAGGACAACAAATATACCTCCCAGGTCCTGCTGGAAGCGATCTCTTCCGCGCTGGAAAAGGCGGAAAAAACGCCCGGGAGCTCTCTTGACGCTCCCAAGGACGCCTCTGCTCACTCAGAGACGTCCTAGCAATTCCGCTCACTCAGAGTGTCCCAGCGATTCCGCCTCCGAAAGCCACAGGGCGGCACAGGCGTCGGAGGGCATGCGCAGATCGCCTCTGGGGGAAACCGCCACGCTTCCCACCTTGGGGCCGTCCGGCAGGCAGGAACGCTTGAACTGCTGGGCGAAGAATCTGCGGCAGAAATCTTTCAGCCATTTCAGGATCACATCTTTTTCATATTTTCCTGCAAAAGCCGCTTTGGCAATGCGGTAGATCTTTGTCGGCGGGAAGCCGCAGCGCAGCATATAATACAGGAAAAAATCATGCAGCTCATAAGGGCCCACCAGGTCCTCCGTCTTCTGGCTGATCTTCCCGTCCACAGGGGGCAGAAGTTCCGGGCTGACCGGGGTATCCAGCACGTCCAGGAGCACGGCCGCAAGCTCTTCTTCATTACAGGTGTCCGCGTAATAACGGACCAGGTGGCGCACCAGCGTCTTGGGAACGCCGGCATTTACCCCGTACATGGACATATGATCCCCGTTGTAGGTTGCCCAGCCCAGCGCCAGCTCTGACATATCCCCCGTGCCGATCACCAGGCCGCCTTTCGCATTTGCAATGTCCATCAGCACCTGGGTCCTTTCCCTTGCCTGACAGTTTTCATAGGTGACATCATGAACGGATTCCTCATGGCCGATATCCCGGAAATGAAGCCGGACCGCTTCCTGAATGTCCACCTCCGTGAGGGAAGCCCCCAGAGCGCGCGTCAGCCGGCATGCATTCTCATAGGTCCGGTCCGTGGTGCCGAAGCATGGCATGGTGACGCAGCAGATCCCTACCCTGGGAAGTCCCAGCAGATCAAAGGCGCGCGCCGTCACAAGGAGCGCGAGCGTGGAATCCAGGCCGCCTGATATCCCGATGACCGCGCATTTGCATCCGGTATGCTCCAGACGCTTTTTCAGGCCAAGGGACTGGATGGACAGGATCTCCTCGCAGCGGCGGTTTTTCGTCCCCTCATCGGAAGGGACGAAAGGCTGCTGGGGAAAGAAACGGGAAAGGGAAAGCTCTTCTTTTTTCATATGCACAGGGACCGTCAGATACTTTTCTGCGCCTTCAGGGGTATCCGCCGCCGGAAAAGTATTCATACGCCGTCTTTCATGGCGCAGCCTGTGGATATCCAGATCAGCGTATATGGCCTGATTTGCAAAGCGCTTCGCCTCCGAGAGCAGGACGCCGTTTTCCGCGATCATGTTATGGCCGCCGAAAACCAGGTCCTGGGTGGATTCCCCATCCCCGGCGCTGGCGTACACATATCCCGCGATCAGCCTCGCGCTGGTGGCTTCGACCAGCATTCTCCGGTAATCGTCCTTTCCCACCGTCTCATTGGAGGCGGACAGATTGACGATCACCGTCGCGCCCGCCAGAGCGTGCGCCGTGGACGGGGGCTGCGCAGTCCACACGTCCTCGCAGATCTCACAGCCCACCTTCAGCCCCTCCACACAGTCGCAGTCAAAAAGAAGCTCTTTCCCAAAAGGTACTTCAGAGCCGTCAAAAGGGATGAAAGAAGGCTGATCCGGCGCCGGGGTAAAATGACGCGCCTCATAAAACTCCGCATAATTGGGAAGGGCGGTCTTGGGAATAAACGCCAGCGTCTTTCCGTCATTCACTGCCGCTGCCACATTATACAGTTTGCCGTCCTTTTCCAGAGGAAGCCCCACAAAGATCAGGGCGTCCTTTCCTTCCGTATGCCCTGCGATCCTGCAGAGCGCTTCCTTTGCCCCGGCCAGCAGCTCATCCTGCAAAAAAAGATCCTGGCAGGTGTAGCCCGTGATGCACAGCTCAGGGAACACGATGAGACGCGCGCCTTTTTCCACCGCCTCATCGATTCCCTGCATGATCTGCTCCGCGTTGTATACGGTATCGGCGACCCTGATCTTAGGCGTAAGCGCCGCCGCCCTGATGAAACCGTCTTTCATGATGAAAATCTCCTTCCTCAGCCCTGGAGCTTTCTGATCTCGGCAAGGTCCTCCACGCTGAACTGGTATGCCGTATTGCAGAAATGGCATTTCACTTCAATAGGTTCTCCGTCCCGGATCATCTCATCCAGTTCCTTTTTCCCGATGCTGTAAAGCGCCTTTGCCACTCGCTCCCTGCTGCAGTTGCAGTAGAACTCCACAGGCATGTCGGATAAAATCTCCATATCCAGCCCCTCCAGGAGGATACCGAGGATCTGTTTTGGACTATTTCCCTCCTCCAGGAGCTTTGTCACCGAGCTGACGCGGCTGAGGTTTTCCTCCAGCTTCTCCACAACCTCATCCTGCGCATAGGGCATGAGCTGGACGATAAACCCGCCCGCCTGCTTCACGGTATTGTTTTTTTCCATCAAAACGCCCAGGCCCACAGAGGAAGGCGTCTGCTCCGAGGCTGCAAAATAATAGGTCAGATCCTCCGCGATCTCCCCCGTCTGCAGTTCAGTCTGCCCCACATAAGGCTCCTTTAATCCCAGGTCCTTGATCACCCTGAGTGTCCCGGCTCCCACCGCGCCGCCAACATCCAGCTTGCCCTGGCTGTTGGCCGGAAGGATGACCTGCGGATTGACCGCATAGCCCTTCACCCTGCCCTTGCTGTCCGCAGTCACGGTAAGTCCCCCTGCGGGGCCGTCTCCCAAAACCTGCAGGGTGAGCACATCCGCGTCCCCCTTCATCATGCTTCCCATCATCGCCCCGGCGCACAGGAGCCTGCCCAGCGCCGCCGTTATGACCGGGCTGGTATCATGCGCCGCACGCGCTTTCTCCACCGTATCCCTTGCCGTCACCGCAAACGCGCGCACCTGCGCGTCCGCCGCCGTCGCTCTCACCAGATAATCGCTCATTTTCCATTTTCCCTCGCTATACAATAAATTCTCTCGCTTGACTGTGTGACCTCACCCAGCGTATCGGCGTCCAGCGCCTCCGTAAAAAGGAGGCCGCTCTTCTCCATCAGCCGCCGGATGTCTGAAAGGTCATACCCTCTCTGATAATGGGTTTCCGTAAACCTGCGGAACAGCCCGCCGTCCTGCTCCCGGACGAATACGGTCACATCATATTCATTGATCCGCTCATCGGGATCGTAAAAATTCTCCCAGATAAAGCTGCAGTCCTCCCGGTTCTCAGCAATGGTGGCGTCCCCGATCACCGTCTCATATTTGTATACTGTATTGAAATCAAACAAAAACAGGCCGCCCGGGTCCAGATAATTGTTCACCAGGCGGAAGGTCCTGATCAGGTCTTCTTCCTCCAGCAGATAGTTCAGGCTGTCGCAGATGCAGACAACAGCCCGGACCGTGCCGTACAGCTCAAAATCCCGCATGTCCTGTTCCAGATAAAGAATGTCCTGGCCTGCAGCCGCCGTTTTCTCCACGGCAATATTCAGCATGGCTTCCGAGTTATCCACGCCGATCATGTCATAACCCTTCTCAGCAAGGAGCCTGGTCACCGTCCCGGTCCCGCAGCCAAGGTCCAGCACCAGCCCGTCCCGGATGCCTTCCTTCTTCAGGCGTCCGGCGAGAAAATCCGCCCATTTCGCATATGGGGCATTGTCCATAAAGGTATCATAGACCTGTGCAAAATCTGTATAAGCTTCCACGAAAAGCCTCCGTTTTGTCTGACAGCCTCTTCATTTCAGATAATTCCTCAGAAATGCCAGCAGCGCATCCGTCTGTTCTTTTGTCCCAACGGTGATCCGCAGATGATTGCCGGTCCTCTCCCCTGGGAAATAGCGGACATAGATGCCGGCCTCCTTTAACGCCAGGAAAATCTCCTCTGCCGGGACTTTTTCATGGGAAGCGAAGACAAAATTGGTCCTGGAATCCGGGAAAGAAAAGCCCAGGGAGGAAAGCTCCTTCTTCAGATACTCTCTGGTACCCGCCACCTTCTCCACCGTCTCTCGGAAATAAGCGTCATCTGCCATGCTGGCCGCTCCCCAGGCAATGGTGGGCGCGTCCATAGTATAGGAATTGAAGGAAAATTTCACGTCCCGCAGATACCGGATGGCTTTCGGGCTTCCGACCGCGAAACCGATGCGCATCCCCGCCATCGCCCGGGATTTGGAAAAAGTCTGGACGACCAGAAGGTTGTCGTACTTTTCCACCAGGGGTATGGCGCTCATCCCTCCGAAATCCACATAGGCCTCGTCAATGATCACTATGGAGCCGGGATTTTTCGCGATGATCTCCTCGATCACCGTCATCGGCTCGCAGATCCCGGTCGGCGCGTTGGGATTGGCGATCACGATGCCGCCGTTGGGAACCAGATAATCCTCTTTCACCAGCCGGAAATCCTCATCGAGAGCCGGCCGGCTGTAGGGGATCCCAAACAGCTGTGCCCACACGTCGTAGAAGGAATAGGTGATGTCCGGAAACAGGATGGGCTTATCCGTATTGAAAAAGGTCAGGAATGCCATGGCAAGCACATCGTCAGAGCCAACCCCCACAAAAACCTGATCTTCTCCCACCCCGAAATGCTCCGCAATGCTTTTTACCAGCAGGGAGGCCTCCGGATCCGGGTACAGCCGCAGGATATCCGTTTCAAATTCCGCCGCAAGGCGCTTTACCTGCGGGGAAGGGGGATAGGGACACTCGTTGGTATTCAGCTTGATGATCCCTGCCCGGCGCGGCTGTTCCCCCGGCGTATAAGGGGTTACTTTCCGGACTCCGCTCTCCCAGGAGGCGTTTTCCAAAGCTGCGTTCTTAGAAAAGCGCTTCTTGCCGGCCCGGATATCCCTGCCTTCCCGGCAGTCCATTCTGTCTGTCTGTTCCATACTATTCTCCATTCCGGAGCGTCAGTGATCGGACATACCGACTAAAGCTATTTGTGACGCTCCGGCACAAACAGCGGTGTGAAAATCATGCCTGCCTAAGTCCGTCACCTGTGAAGCGTAGATTTCCTCATGATGATCTTCCAGGACAGTCCGGTCCCCACATTATAGGCTCTGGCAAAATTACCCTGATTGATGGCGACAGCCATGAAGTCCAGGCTGTTCACATACACAAGCGCCTCTCCGATATACGCTTCCGCAAAGGAGTGGGCATAGATCAGGGAGGTGCGGTAAACGGTGCGGCCTCTCTTTTCAATGATGACCTCCACCCGGTCTCCGTAGGAAACGCCCAGCTTCAGGAACATCTCCCTAGGGATGTTGGTCCACAGGCTTCCGAACCGCACGTCCAGCACGTCGATGGTGCCGGTGATCTCATCGCCGGAAAGCACGGCAGGCTCATAGGCGATCTCCACCACGCTGTCCACAGGCACCTCGGGTCCCACGCCCTCAAAATCAATGATCCCTGCTGCAAGCCTCGCTCCCGTATAGGCGTAGATATCGCGGCCGTGGAAGGTATAACTCTCTCCGGAACCGGGGAGCCGGTTAATGGACTCGTCGATCACCCTTGCCGCCTTTATGCCGCACAGATGCTTCACATGAGTCAGCGTGCCGTTGTCCGGGGTCACCACGTACTGTCCGCCGCAGGTCTGTACCACGATGCTTCTTCTGGTGGAGCCGACGCCGGGATCTACAACGGATACGAAAACGGTTCCCTCCGGCCAGTAGCTCACCGTCTGGATCAGCCGGTAGGACGCCTCCCAGATATCATATTGAGGGATCTCATGCGTCAGGTCCGAAATCTTCAGTTCGCTGCACACTGAATAGGCCACGCCGTACATGGCGCTCACCGCGCCGTCAGCCCTTCCGAAATCCGACTGAAAAATAAGCGGTTTTAACTGATTCTCCATATTTACCTCTCCTTCTGCCGCCTTTGGCGGCTCTGTATTCCGGTGAAATTGGCCGACAGGCCAATTTCCAGGATGAAATCCGCAGGATTTCATCCGCCTCTCCTTCTGCATTTTTCTTTCTACGATGGTAACAGATTCCAGCCGCTCTGTCCATACCCGCCCGTAAACACCGCCACAGAGCGGGGCCGCATGATGAACTCCCCGTCGATGCGCACCTGCTTTTCTCTCTCATAACTGTAATGCCCCTCTCCGTCCCCGAAGGTATTGACGGTCACGTACCACTCTCCCGCCTTTTTCAAGTCCGGGAGGGTGATCCGCACATCCTCCCAGTAGGCGTTGACCACCAGATAGACCAGATCGTCATGCCCTTTTTTGCTGTCATAGCCCGCAAAGCAGATGCCGATGGTCCCCGCATTGGAGGAAGGCGTTTTTCCCGCCGCCGCATCGGCCCCGTATATCCGCACCGGCTCCAGGCCGCAGACCGCACCGGGCAGCTCCTTCCGGATGGCCGGATGAGCCAGACGGAATCGGATCATGAATCGGAAGAAGTCGAACAGCTCCCTGTTTTTCTCCAGAAGTCCCCAGTCCAGCCAGGAAATCTCATTGTCCTGGCAGTACCCGTTATTGTTTCCGTACTGCGTATTGCCGAATTCATCCCCGGCCAGGAACATGGGAGTGCCCCTGCTGCACAGAAGCACCGCGCAGGCATTGCGGATCAGGCGGAAACGCAGGGAAAGCACCTCTTTATCGTCCGTTTCCCCTTCCGCCCCGCAGTTCCAGCTCCGGTTATCGTCCGCCCCGTCGGTATTGTTCCAGCCGTTGGCCTCATTGTGCTTTCCATTATAAGAATACAGATCATACAGAGTGAAACCGTCATGGCAGGTGAGGAAATTCACGCAGGAATTGTAACCCGCGTAGTTCCGGATCCTTCCGCCGTTTTCCCCGTTCTCCTCCTCTTCGTCCCCGTCCGTCCCGTATAGGTCATAGGATCCAGCGATCCGCAGGGCGGCATTGCCCGACTCCCAGAGATCGCCTTTCAGATAGGAACGCAGGGCGTCCCGATATTTCCCGTTCCACTCCGCCCACCGTCCTGCCGCCGGGAAGCTCCCCACCTGGTAGACGCCGCCCGCGTCCCAGGCTTCCGCGATCAGCTTCACATGATCGAGAAGCGGGTCACATGCCAGGCTTTCCAGAAGGGGCGGCCTATTCATGGGAGAGCCGTCCTCATTTCTCCCCAGGATGCTCGCCAGATCGAAACGGAATCCGTCCACCCGGTAATGCACCGTCCAGTAGCGCAGGCAGTCCAGGATCATTTCCCGCACGATGGGGTGATTGCAGTTGAGCGTATTGCCGCAGCCGCTGAAGTTATAATACCAGCCGTCCGGAGTGAGCATGTAGTAGATCCGGTTATCGAAGCCCTTGAAGCAGAAGGTCGGCCCCTGTTCGTTTCCTTCCGCCGTGTGGTTGAACACCACATCCAGGATGACCTCGATCCCGTTCTCATGGAGCGCACGGATGAGCTCCTTTAATTCCGTCCCCTCCCGGTTGTATTCATTGGCCGCCGTATAGCTGGTGTTAGGAGAAAAAAAGCTCACCGTATTGTAGCCCCAGTAATCCAGGAGCTTCCGGCCGTCCACCTCCCGGGAATTCATGGTCTCATCGAACTCAAAGACGGGCATCAGCTCCACCGCGTTGATCCCCAGCTCCTTTAGATAAGGAATCTTTTCTTTCAGGCCCGCGAACGTCCCCGGATGGGAGACGCCGGAGGATGCATGACGGGTAAAGCCGCGCACATGGAGCTCGTATATGACAAGGTCGCTCATCTGCTTTCGGGACTGCGGCATGCTTCCCCAGTCAAAAGCGTCCTTCACCACCCTGGCGTGGTAATGCTTTTCCTGATGCCTCCCCCATATGCTCTGCCCAGTCACCGCCCTCGCGTAAGGATCCAGAAGGATGGCGTTCTTATCAAATCGCAGGCCCTTTTCCGGCTCCCATGGCCCGTCCACACGGTAGGCGTATTCAAACTCTTCAATATCCAGGCCGAATACGATCATGGAATATACATCCCCCACCCGGTACTCCTCCGGAAAGGGCAGCACCGCGAAGGGTTCTTCCTCCTCCCGGTGAAAAAGCAGCAGCTCGCATCCCGTCCCCTCATGGGTATGCACGGTGAAATTCACACCCGAGGGAAGCGCCAGCGCGCCGTTTAACTGAAACAGGCCGGGCCGTACCGGATAGCCCGCGATCTTTCCCATTGGGACAAAGAAAGACGGCCCGTTTTCCTTCTCTTTTCTTCTGTCAGACGACATATTTTTCCTTTCCTAAGCGCTTCAGCAGTCTGAATGCCTCTTCTTTTTTCTGACAGTATATCACATTTTCCTCTTTTCCTGCCATCAGCATGCCCAAAATTTTTCTCTTTCTCTCGAGTAAAAAATGCAAATCTGCCAAAATATAAAATTTCCATAAATTTTCCTCTCCTTTTTTCCAAAACTGGTGTATAATACAACCACGTCCAAAAAGACAAATGTATTCCTGCTGAGGACAACAGGAAGATAGGAGGAAAGTTATGAAAAAAGCACTCAGTTTTGTTTTGACTGCAGTGATGTGCGCAGGCCTCCTGGCAGGCTGCGGCAGCACAGCTTCTGACAATGGTTCGGCTGCAGCGCCGGAGAGCACGGCTGCTGCGGAGGCGTCTTCTGAAGTGACCGCTGAGACGGGCGACGCTTCTTCCACAGAAACCACTGCTGATACGGCTTCCACCGGAAGCGTGACCCCCTTTAAGCTGGGCGGCACCGCTCCCCTGACGGGTTCCGCCGCTATTTACGGAAACGCCGTAGCGAACGGCGCTCAGATCGCCGTTGACGAGATCAACGCGGAAGGCGGCCCGATCCAGTTTGAACTCAAGTATGAAGATGATGAAAACGATCCCGAGAAGGCTGTTTCCGCTTACAACGCCCTGAAAGACTGGGGCATGCAGCTCTCCCTCGGTTCCGTTACCACCAAGCCCTGTGAGGCGGTTGCGACAGAGCACTACGCGGACCGCATCTTCGGCCTGACCCCTTCCGCTTCTTCCACTGCGGTTACGGAAGGCAAGGACAACTTCTTCCAGATCTGCTTCGCGGATCCCAACCAGGGGATCGCTTCCGCGGATTACATCGCGGACCAGCAGCTGGGCACCAAGATCGCCGTCATCTACAGAAATGACGATGTTTACTCCAGCGGCATCTACGAGAAGTTCCAGGAAGAGGCTGACGTGAAGGGACTGGAGATCGTATCCGCCACGACCTTTACCGACGCAAGCTCCAACGACTTCTCCGTACAGCTGACCGAGGCGAGAGATGCAGGGGCCGACCTGATCTTCCTTCCGATCTATTATCAGCCCGCTTCCCTGATCTTGAAGCAGGCGAGCGACATGGGATATGCGCCCAAGTTCTTCGGTGTGGACGGCATGGACGGCATCCTGACCCTGGAAGGCTTTGATACCTCCCTGGCGGAAGGCGTTATGCTCCTGACCCCTTTCAACGCGGACGCAACGGATGAAAAGACCGTGAACTTCGTCACCAAGTATGAAGATCTCTACGGCGAGGTTCCTAACCAGTTCGCGGCAGATGCCTATGACTGTGTATACGCATACAAGCAGGCTCTGGAGACTGCCAACGCGACCTCTGATATGAGCGCGCAGGAGCTGTGCGAACTGATGGTAGCCACCTTCCCCACCATCACCTTTGACGGACTGACCGGCGAAGGCATGACCTGGGATTCCACGGGTGCGGTTTCCAAGGCTCCCAAGGGAATGGTCATCGAAAACGGCGCTTACGTCGGAATGGACTGATCATAGAAGCATACGGGCAGCGGACGCCATCCGGCGTCTGTCCTGTCCGTTCTGAAACAGGCACGCAAGGAGGTCTGCCAGAGGCGGCAGTCCCTTCTTGCGCCTTGTTGATTTTGTACAAAAATGTTTTCGGGATCTCATGAAGAAACAGTTGACCACAAGCCTATGATGCGAGGCAGCGGTCCGTAAGAGGACGGACGGGCTGCTGCCTGGCATCACAGGCGGAAAGAACGAGGTGTATCCTATGACCTTTTTATCTCATCTGATCAGCGGCATCAGCCTCGGCAGCGTGTACGCCATCATCGCACTGGGCTATACGATGGTTTACGGAATTGCCAAGATGCTCAACTTCGCCCACGGAGATGTCATCATGGTGGGCGCTTACATATCCTTCTGCACAACCAGCTATCTGGGGCTGTCACCGCTCATTTCCGTGATCTTCGCGGTGATCGTCTGCACCGTCCTTGGCATCGTCATCGAACGGCTCGCCTATAAGCCCCTCCGGCAGGCTCCTTCCCTGGCAGTCCTGATCACGGCTATCGGCGTATCCTATTTTCTGCAGAATGCTGCCCTTCTGATCTGGGGTTCCAGCCCCAAGGTCTTTTCTTCCGTCGTGGGGAACTGGTCCGTCCAGCTCTTTGACGGACAGCTCGTCATTTCCGGCGTGACCATCGTGACCGTCGCGGCCTGTATCGTCATCATGGCCGCTCTGACGCTGTTTACCGCCAAAACACGCATGGGAACCGCCATGCGCGCCGTTTCGGAGGATAAAGGTGCCGCAGGGCTCATGGGGATCAACGTGAACACCACTATTTCTGTCACCTTCGCCATCGGCTCGGGACTGGCCGCCATCGCGGGCGTGCTGCTCTGCTCCGCCTATCCGACCCTGATGCCCACGACCGGCTCCATGCCCGGCATCAAGGCGTTTACCGCCGCCGTGTTCGGCGGCATCGGTTCCATTCCTGGAGCCATGATCGGCGGCATCCTTCTCGGCATCATCGAGATTTTTTCCAAAGCATATATTTCCACCCAGTTATCCGATGCGATCGTGTTTGCCGTCCTGATCCTCGTCCTTCTGGTAAAGCCTGACGGCCTGCTGGGAAAACACGTCAACGAGAAAGTATAAAGGGAGAATAACAATGAAACAGTTGAAGCATCTTCTTACCGAAAGGCGTGACAATGTGATCGCCTACGGCATTGTGATCATCGCCTTTCTCATTGTTCAGGCCATGATCCTGACCGGCAATATTTCATCGTCCTTAAACGGCCAGCTCGTTCCGATCTGCGCTTACATCGTGATGGCCATTTCCCTGAATCTGACCGTCGGCATCCTGGGCGAGCTGTCGCTGGGGCATGCGGGTTTCATGTCCGTCGGCGCATTTGCCGGCATTGTCGTCACCACCAGCCTTGCAGACGCCATTCCCTTAGGCCCTCTCCGTCTGGCCATCGCAATGGTGATCGGAGCCGTCTGCGCTGCCATTGCAGGCGTGATCGTGGGAATCCCGGTGCTGCGCCTGAAAGGCGACTACCTGGCTATCGTCACGCTTGCCTTCGGTGAGATCATCAAGAACATCATCAACGTGCTCTATATCGGAATGGATGAAAAAGGACTTCACTTCAGCCTTTTAAACCAGACTTTTGAGCTTTCGGAAAACGGGAAAATGATCATCAACGGGCCCATGGGCGTCAGCGGCGTGACCAAGCTCTCTTCCTTCACCGCCGGTTTCGTCCTGATCCTGATAACCCTGTTTCTGGTGCTCAACCTCATCCACAGCCGGACGGGCCGCGCCGTCATGGCGGTGCGCGACAACCGGATCGCCGCCGAAAGCATCGGCATCCCTGTCACCCGCTACCGCCTCCTTGCTTTTGTCATCTCGGCGGCGCTGGCTGGAGCGGCAGGCACGCTGTACGCCATGAACTTCTCCACCGTTACGGCGACCAAGTTTGACTTCAATACCTCCATCCTGATCCTGGTATTCGTGGTCCTTGGCGGCCTGGGGAATATCTGGGGCTCCATCATCGCGGCAGCCCTGCTCACGGTCCTTCCGGAGCTTCTGCGCTCCCTGAATGATTACCGTATGCTCATCTACGCGATCCTGCTCATCGCCATGATGATCTTCAACAATTCGGGCCTGAAGAAACGGCTGCTGGAAAAACGCGCCGCGGCCCGTGCAGCAAAGGCGGAAGCGAAAAGCAGAAAGGAGGCGGCGTAAGAATGGCAATGCTGGAAGTGACAGAACTTGGCATCTCCTTCGGCGGCCTGCGGGCGGTCGATGAACTGTCCATGAAGATCGAAGAGGGAAGCTTGGTCGGCCTCATCGGCCCCAACGGCGCCGGAAAGACCACTGTTTTCAATATGCTGACCGGCGTATACCGCCCCACAGACGGCGGCATCCGCCTGGACGGGCAGAACCTGGTGGGAAAGAAACCTCATGAAATCTGCCGGCTGGGCGTCGCAAGGACCTTTCAGAACATCCGTCTGTTTAACGCGCAGACCGTCCTGGATAATGTAAAGGCGGCGCTTCATAACCGGATCACCTATTCCCTTGCGGAAAGCATGCTGCATCTCGGCAGCTACCGCCGGAAGGAAAAGCAGATGGATGAGGAAGCCATGCGGATCCTGCGCTTGTTCGGCCTGCAGGATTCCGCAAAGGATCTTGCCTCCAACCTCCCTTACGGCAAACAGCGCAAGCTTGAGATTGCCCGCGCCCTTGCCACCGATCCCAAGCTTCTGCTGCTCGACGAGCCTGCAGCCGGCATGAATCCCAATGAAACGAAGGAGCTGATGGAAACCATCAGCCTGGTCCGGAAGGAATACGGCGTGACCATCCTCCTGATCGAGCATGACATGAAGCTGGTGCAGGGAATCTGCGAATATCTGTATGTGCTGAATTTCGGAAAGCTTCTGACCGAAGGGGAGCCCAAGGACGTGCTGAACAATCCGGATGTCATCACGGCCTATCTGGGCGATTAAACCAACCATGCCGCCTGCGGCGGCAAAAAGGAGAATCTCATGGCAATGCTCACCGTAGAAAATCTGAATGTATATTATGGCATGATCCACGCTCTCAAGGACGTGTCTTTTCATGTAGACGAGGGCGAGATCGTCGCCCTCATCGGGGCGAACGGTGCGGGAAAAACCACCACCCTGCAGACCGTCAGCGGCATGCTCCAGGCGAAATCCGGCTCCGTACATTTTGAGGATCAGGATATCACAAAGTTCCCATCCCACCGCATCGTGCAGCTCGGTATCTCCCACGTGCCGGAGGGACGGCGCATGTTCGCCAATCTGACCGTTTATGAAAACCTCCGGATGGGAGCATATACCCGTAAGGATAAAAAAGAGATCGAGGAATCCCTCGCCAGGGTTTACGAACGGTTTCCCCGGCTGAAGGAGCGTACCAGGCAGCTTGCCGGAACTCTGTCCGGCGGCGAACAGCAGATGCTCGCCATGGGACGGGCGCTGATGTCCAACCCCAGGCTGCTGCTCCTGGACGAACCCTCCATGGGCTTATCCCCCCTTCTCGTCTCGGAGATTTTTGATATCATCGAAAAGATCAGCAAACAGGGCGTCACCATCCTCCTGGTGGAACAGAATGCGAAAAAGGCACTCTCTATTGCTGACCGGGGCTATGTGCTGGAAACCGGAAGCATCGTAATGGAAGACAGCGCGCAGACGCTTCTGAACAACGAAGATATCAAGAAAGCCTATCTGGGCGAATAAAATAAATAAAATGCTGCCCTTTGGGCAGCGGGAAGAAGAGGCGGATGAAATCCGTCGGATTTCATCCTGGAAATTGGCCTGCCGGCCAATTTCTCTGAATAAAATGCTGCCCTTTGGGCAGCGGGAAGAAGAGGAAATATGTCAAAAGTGATCATCACCATCGCGCGTCAGTATGGCAGTGGCGGAAAAACCGTGGGGAAAATGCTGGCAAAGGAGCTGGACATTCCCTACTATGACCGGGAGATCATCGCTATGGCCGCAGAGGAAAGCGGCGTGAATCCCACGCTTTTCCAGGACGAATTCAAACATCACAGCCTGCGTGCTCTGCTCTCCGGCGGTTATAAGGGCAGCCGCATCCTTTCCCCAGAAAGCGCCGGTTTTACCAGCGATGATAATCTGTTCAACTATCAGGTCAAGATCATCCGCACTCTGGCGGAAGAAGGCTCCTGCGTGATCATCGGCCGCTGCGCGGACTATATCCTGAAGGATATGCCAGGCGTCATCCGGGTATTCGTCCACGCCCCGGAGGATTTCTGCCTGCAGGAGGCGATGAAGGTCAACAGCCTCCCGGAAGGAGAAGTGAAAAAGCTCATCGCAAAGACCGACGACTACCGGGCCAGATATTATAAGTATTATACCGGGCAGGAATGGAAAAACGCCCTGAACTACGACCTTTCCCTTGACAGCTCCAAGCTGGGCTTTGCCGGAACGGTAGAGGCTATCAAGAGTTATATCGAGGTACGGAAACGCTTTGATGAAGAGATGAAGGGGGCATAAATAAATATCCACCCGCATAGCGGGTGGTTTTTCTTTTTCGGGCATAGCCCTAATACCTCTAGCTACGCACAAGTGCGTCTTTTATTGGCCTGCCAGCCACGCGTGGGATTACTTGCTACCCGTAAAC